>NZ_JAPDCI010000011.1:0-154131 GCF_027705905.1 Aeromonas sp. Y293-4
CCTATCTGGAAAAGGTACTGGATGCTGGGTTGGCTAAATTGACCTCAATTTAACAATTTGTTCACGCTCTCACCCTGTGTTTTTTGCCGCAGCCGTTGATGAGGCACTGCACGTGCCAGCAGAACATCTCGAGCGGTCAAAGTGTGAATATGTTTGGCCAGGTGCCGAAGACCAAGGGCGCCCAGCCCATGACAGATATCTTGGTTCAACAACAGGTATGGTTCTTCGCCTTCGAATGGATTATCACCATCCAAACCCGCATCATCTCGCTTGGCTAATTCCGCCAACTCAAAAAAACTTTTTTTGCTACTGAGTTGCTGCAACTTAAGGTCGGCCCCTTCAAGCCAATCAAATGCAATTTTAACCTTCCGTAATGGCTCCTTCAGTTCAGGGTATTGCTCCATAATCTGCTTGATGGAGCTATTGAGCGGAAATATGTCGAGTGGATTTGGTGCATGGTTCATAGCGCTAATAACTCAGCCTTATCTTGAAAGTGGCGTGGTGAAGGGAATGACATTCGGCATGTCGTTGATGATGGGTGTCAGTATGCAGACTAACTTTTCAAATGCCTCCCTGCGTTCGTTCAGGTAGTCGTGACGGTTGTAAATCCCTTCAACACCCTTGAGTTTGTGGTTAAGGCAGCGTTCGGCAATGTGGCTTGGCACCCCTAATGATGCCAACAAGCTGCGGCAGGTCCGTCGCAAGTCATGGATAGTGAAATGTTCCACACCTGCTTCTCCCAGCCGATTGGCAGTCGGTTGCTTCTTGCTGTCGACTTTTTTTCCAAACAGTTTCGCTAGGGCATGGTTAAGAGTGTCACTGGAGATATGTCCGTGTCGTTTGCTGGAGCGCCGAGATGGAAAGACATAGGGCGATCCGCAGGCGCGCACCTTCAGTTCGCTGAACCACTCTAGGCTGGTGGAACTCAGCGGTATGGTAATTGCTGCATCGGTTTTGCTGCGATTGATCGGGAGTCGCCAAACTCGTTCGTCAAAATCGATCTCGCTCCACATCGCCTCAATCAATTCGCTTTTACGCACCCCAAGATGAACCAGCAGGGCGATCGCCAAATAGTTTTCACGCACGAACTGGTCACGGTGTTTGCGCAGTACCCGGAACAAAATCTCCAGTTCATCCAGACTCAAGATTCGTTTCCGGCTTGTCTCTTGCCCACCAGCATCCGTCATGGTGAAAGCCTGTGCCGGGCTGTAGTCAATCAAGTTGAGCTTGATAGCGTGTTTGAACAACTGTTTGCAGACCATCAAAGTATCGTTCGCGGTGGCGTTGCGCCCAGAGTTGGCCACTTTATGGATGATGGCGCGGATATCGCGGGCATTAACCGCTTTCAATGCCAGCTTGCCAATGTGTGGTGCTATCTCTTTCCGGTAGATACGCTGGGGGATTTGCGGGTTCTTCAGTCGTCGTTTGACATCATGCTGATACCAGTCGAGAAACAGCTGTTCGACGGTTTTGACGGTCTCTTGCTGATCCCGTTTGCGCTCTACTGATGGGTCTTTGCCATTTTCTATATCGGCATTTAGACGGGAGGCCTCACCGCGAGCCTGAGCCAGAGACAAATGAGGGTATGACCCTATCGTGAACCAGACCCGCTTCCTAGCAAAGTTGGTATAGCGGAACATCCATTTACGGTTGCCGCTGGGGAGTCTTCGAAGATACAGGCCATCGCCCACGTTGATGTTATTGGTGGTGCCGAGTTTTCCCTCTTTCTCATCTTCACCATCCTGTTCCTTGATCTTCTTGGTGAGTGTACTTGCTTTCATGCGCAGTCCTTCAGCTAGTGGTATCACGTTCTCAAAAAAGTGGTATCACGTCGTGTCGTGATACCAAACGTGATACCACTTTATCAGGACAGCTGCGGACGATTCAAATCACACACAAACAACAAACCCCTGAAAATCAGGGGCTTGCGAGTCATATGAAACGGCCTGAAACGGCCAAAAACATCATTCTATGTTCTGGATCTGCTCGCGCATCTGCTCGATGAGGACTTTCAGCTCGACGGCGGACTGGGTCACTTCGGCGTTGATGGACTTGGAGCCCAGGGTGTTCGACTCGCGGTTGAACTCCTGCATCATAAAGTCGAGACGACGACCGCAGGCGCCACCCTTCTTCATGATCTTGTTGGTCTCGCTGATGTGCATCTCCAGACGATCCAGCTCTTCGGCTACGTCGATCTTCTGGGCCAGCAGCACGATCTCCTGCTCGATGCGGGCCGGATCCAGCTCCACCTTGGCTTCGGCCAGCCGGTCGGTGAGCTTCTGGCGCTGCCACTCGATGATCTGCGGCAGGTGGACGCGCACCTTCTTCACTTCCACCTGAATACCGGCCAGACGCTGTTCGATCAGCGCCTTGAGGTTGGCCCCTTCGCTGGCGCGGGAGGCGAGGAAATCTTCCATGGTCTGGTCAAAACCGCCGAGTAGCTCGGTGGCGACCGCGTCCATGTCCTGTTCGGCGGCAGCCATGACGCCCGGCCAGCGCAACACGTCGACCGGGTTGAGCTGGCCCTGACCCGCCTCTTTCATTACCCAGCTGGCGCTGTCGATGATCAGCTTGGCCAGCTCTTCATTGATGTGCAGCTGGCTGGCTGCGGCCTGAGCGGCCTCGAAACGCAGGTTGCACTCCACCTTGCCGCGCTGCAGCTTGGCTCGGAAACGCTCACGCAGAACCGGTTCCAGGCTGCGCAGTTGCTCCGGCAGGCGAATGTAGGTTTCCAGATAGCGCTGGTTGACCGAACGAATTTCCCAAACGGCTGTGCCCCAGTCGCCCTTGAATTCCTTGCGGGCGTAGGCGGTCATGCTGTGAATCATTGATTGTTCCGGGCTTGATGAAGTGTGCGGCCAGTATACTCAGCCCGGCCCTGTTCGTCAGCCGATGCCGTGGTTTTAGCGGCTGATATTTGGGGCGGGATCACTTATAATCCCCCGCCAATTTGAGCCAGCCCAGAGGTCCGTTCCATGTCACGTCCAAGCGATCGCAGTGCCGCGCAACTTCGCCCGGTTACCATTACCCGCAATTTCACCAAACATGCAGAAGGCTCAGTGCTGGTGGAGTTCGGTAACACTCGCGTGCTCTGCACCGCCAGCGTCGACACCAGCGTGCCGCGCTTCCTGAAAGGGAAGAACCAGGGCTGGGTGACTGCCGAATACGGCATGCTGCCGCGCTCCACCCACTCCCGGATGAACCGCGAAGCGGCCTCCGGCAAGCAGAGTGGCCGCACTCTGGAGATCTCCCGGCTGATCGCCCGCTCCCTGCGCGCAGCGGTAGACCTGACTGCGCTGGGCGAGCACTCCATCACCGTTGACTGTGACGTGCTGCAAGCCGATGGTGGCACCCGCACCGCTTCCATTACCGGTGCCTGCGTGGCGCTGGTGGATGCGCTGAACTGGATGGTCGAGAAGGGCATGATCAAGCAGAGCCCGCTCAAGCAGATGATCGCCGCCGTCTCCGTCGGCATGTATCAGGGCGAAGCCATCTGCGATCTGGAGTACATCGAAGACTCCGCCGCCGAGACCGACATGAACGTGGTGATGACTGAAGATGGTCGCATCATCGAGGTGCAGGGCACCGCGGAGGCCGAGCCCTTCACCCATGAAGAGCTGCTGGAGATGCTGGCGCTCGCCAAGGGCGGCATCGCCGACATCATTGCGTTGCAGAAGCAGTCGCTCTCCTGATACCAGGACCTGTTGATGTTTCGGCACAAGTCGCGTTGCAGTGTCAAAGGATGCCAGGCTAGGCGCAGGATGCCGCCAATGGTTATTCCCTTGGCAAGTCCTGCAACAACGCATGGCATCCTTTGCCACGCAACCCGTAGGGACGGGGCGGTTTTTGTGCACAACGTCGTTATTCGATGCCTCGTTTGGATTACCAAACTTCGCATCTCATGCCTAGTTCTGCGCAAAAACCGACTCCGTCGCGGCTGTGACGAAGCGTCAACAGATCCTGCAAACGCGGCATTGACCGCGTTTTTTTATACCCCCACACAAGACAACGACAAGCCAAGCAAGGAGCCAGAATGAAAGCCTACCAGCGTCAATTTATCGAGTTCGCCCTGGAGAAACAGGTTCTCAAATTCGGTGAATTTACCCTGAAATCCGGTCGTAAAAGCCCCTACTTCTTCAACGCCGGTCTGTTCAACAGCGGCCGCGATCTGGCCCGTCTCGGCCGCTTCTATGCCGCCGCCCTGATGGATGCCGGCATCGAGTTCGATGTGCTGTTTGGCCCGGCCTACAAGGGGATCCCCATCGCTTCCGCCACCGCCGTGCAGCTGGTGGAGCAACACGATGTGGATGTGCCCTGGTGCTTCAACCGCAAGGAGGCCAAGGATCACGGCGAGGGTGGCAATCTGGTGGGCAGCCCGCTCAAGGGGCGCATCATGCTGGTGGACGACGTTATCACCGCCGGCACCGCCATCCGTGAATCCATGGATCTGATCCAGGCCAACGGCGCCTCGCTGGCGGGCGTGCTGATCGCGCTGGACCGTCAGGAGAAGGGCAAGGGCGAGCTCTCCGCCATTCAGGAGGTGGAGCGTGACTACGGCGCCCACATCATCGCCATCATTCAGATGAGCGACCTGATTGCCTATCTGGAAGAGAAGCAGGCCGAGCAGCCGGATCTGGCGGCGCAACTGGCTGCCATGAAGGCTTACCGCGCCCAGTACGGTATCTGAGTCGCAGTTCACACCGCGCAATAGCTGAATGCGGCGCCCGTTTGCTCTCTGGCAGCAAACGGGCGCCGTTTTTTAATCTGCAAAAAGTGGAGCATGTGGCTTGAGCTTGCCCTTACAGTAAAGGTTAGGGTTTGCCCGTCGGCGTTTTGTGGTGCCGACGGGTTCCGGGGAGGAACAACATGACCACTCATCTTCAATCACCCATTCATCTGCAGTTGCCGCTCAGCGGCATGAGCTGCGCCAACTGCGCAGGCCGCATCACGACCGCCCTCAACAAGCTCGACGGGGTATCGGCCACCGTCAACTTCGCGCTGGAGCAGGCGGCCATCGAGCTGGCCAGCCACGACCGCCTGCCTGCGGTGCTCGAAAGCATCAAAAGTCAGGGTTATGACTACGGCAGCGAGACCTTTTTGTTTCAAATTACCGGCATGACTTGTGCCGGTTGTTCAGCTCGGCTTAACAAAATGCTGGCCGCGTTGCCCGGCGTTATCTCCGCCGAGGTCAACTTCTCCATCGAACAGGCCCGGATTGTGCTGGTGCCCGGGATGCAGACTCCGGCCGCTTTGCGCGAGCAGATCGAAGCGCTCGGCTTTGGCGCCCAGCTGGCACAAGGCTCGGCCAGCGGTCGTCGCCAGCAGTTGCTGGAGCGGGAAGCGCAGGAGGCCGCCACAGCCCGTCAGGCACAAACCCGGGTCATCGTCTCGGTTTTGCTCACCCTGCCGCTGCTGGTGGGGATGCTGGCCATGGCTGGACTGTTCCCCTGGCATCTTCCCGCCTGGCTCGAGCTGCTGCTCGCCACCCCGGTGCAGTTCTGGATCGGGGCCCGTTTCTATCGCGGCGCCTGGCTTGCCATCAAGAACCGCGCAGCCAATATGGATGTGCTGGTGGCAACCGGTACCAGCGCCGCCTACTTCTACAGCCTCTATCTGCTGCTGACGTTGGGGATGGCCGCCAGCGGCAAGCTCTATTTCGAGGCGAGCGCCATCATCATTACCCTGATCTCCCTCGGCAAGTTGCTGGAGGCTCGGGCCAGACGCAGCACCCAGTCCGCCATTCGTGAACTGATGGCGCTGCGACCGGAAACTGCCACCGTCTGGCGTGGCGAAGCGTGGCAGAGCGTCGCTATCGATGAGGTGCTGCGCGGCGATCGGCTGCGGGTGCTGGTGGGTGAGCGGGTGCCGGTGGATGGCAAAATCGTGAGCGGTGCCAGCGAACTGGACGAGTCGATCCTCACCGGCGAGAGCCTGCCGGTGCCGCGCGGTGAAGGCGACAAGGTGCTGGGCGGCGCCATCAACCGCACCGGCGTGCTGGAGATCGAAGCCACTACCGTGGGGGAGGACTCCAGTCTCAGCAAGATTATCGCATTGGTGGAGAGTGCCCAGATGGGCAAGGCCCCGCTGCAGCAACTGGTGGACAAGGTTTCTGCCGTGTTCGTACCGGTGGTGATGGCCATCGCCCTGTTCACCCTGCTGGTGTGGTACGCCATCAGCAACGACTTCGGTCAGGCCCTGCTGGCGGCGGTGGCGGTGCTGGTGATCGCCTGCCCCTGTGCGCTGGGGCTGGCGACCCCGGCGGCCATCGTCACCGGTACCGGAGTCGCGGCGCGCCACGGCATTCTGATCAAGGATGTGGATACCCTGCAGAAGGCCCACGCCATCAAGGCGCTTATCTTCGACAAGACCGGCACCCTGACCCAGGGCCGGCCGGTGCTGGACAGCTGGAGCGGCAACGACGAGCAGTTGCATCTGGCCGCCGCCCTGCAGCAGGCGAGCGAACACCCGCTGGCGCTGGCGATGCGCGAGGCGATCGGCAAAGAGGCGGTATTGCCCCAGCCGGAAGCGGTGGAGGTGCTGGTCGGGGCCGGTATTGTCGGTCAGGTGGCGGGCCACAGGGTCGCCATCGGTAATGGCTCCCTGCTGGCCCAGCTGGGCATTGATCAGCCGCAACAGGATAAACAAGCCGCCGATGGCGCGACCCGGGTTTGGGTGGCCATCGACGGCGTGGTGGCTGGTATCGCGGCGCTGGCTGATACCCTGCGCCCCGAGAGTCCGGAAGCCATCGCCACCCTGCGCCAGCGCGGCATTGCCAGCTGGTTGGTGAGCGGCGACGCGCCGGCCCCTGTGGCCCATATTGCCGCCAAGCTGGGGCTGGACGGGGCCTTTGACTCCGTGCTGCCTGCGGGCAAGGTGGAGAAAGTGGAGGCGTTGCGGGCGCAAACCCATGGGCTGGTGGCCATGGTGGGGGACGGGGTGAACGACGCCCCGGCGCTGGCGGCGGCGGATGTCGGTATCGCCATGGGCTCCGGCTCCGATGTGGCGATGGAGACCGCCTCCATCACCCTGATGCGATCTGACCCGCGGTTGGTGGCCGATGCCATCGATATCTCGGCGGCGACCTGGCGCACTATCCAGCAGAATCTGTTCTGGGCCTTCGTGTTCAACATCATCGGCATTCCGCTGGCGGCGCTGGGCTACCTGAGCCCCGAGCTGGCGGGGGCGGCCATGGCCCTGAGCAGCATTACCGTTTTGAGCAATTCCCTGTTATTGAAACGCTGGCAGCCCAGGGCGGCGCACGGGCCAGCATCCAACCCGATCAGTAAGGAGGCATAAATGAACATCAGCAAGGTTGCCAAGGCCACTGGGCTGACCGCCAAGACCATCCGTTATTACGAGAGCATTGGCCTCATTACAGCCCCGGTACGCAGTGACAACGGCTATCGCAGTTACACCGAGGGGGCGTTGCGCGAGCTGCGTTTCGTCAAGCGGGCGCGGGAGACCGGCTTCAATCTGGAGGAGTGTCAGGAGCTGCTGGCGCTCTATCGGGACGAACACAGAACCAGCGCCCAGGTGAAGAAGCTGGCGCAGGAGAAGATCGTCGATCTGCGCGCCCGCATTGCCGGTTTGCAGGCCATGCTTACCTCCCTGGAAGGGTTGGTTTGCTGCTGCCACGGGGATGAAAATCCCGAGTGCCCGATCCTCGACGAATTGGAGAAGGGGTGAGCAAGGACTCACCTGCCAGCGCAGAAGAAATCGTTATTGATTGATTAACTTCTTAATAAGCGGCGCTTTATTGTTGCGGGTCAGGGGGTAATGGTAGACTGCTCGGCTCTTGTACAGGAGTACTCAGTTGACCCAGAGTGTGACACGCCAGGTTAAGCAGGCCATTATGGCCCAGCTCTATACCCATGCATCGTTCAGTCTCCCCTGTTTGGGCGTGTTGGCATTTGGCTGGAGTCTGCTGTTTCACGACTATCTACCCGCCATCGAAGCGCTCGGTTGGCTGGCAGGCACTTTCCTGTGGCTGCTGGGTCGGGGTTGGCACCTGCGCTGGCGCCGAGCCCGCCTGCACCAGACACCGCTGCCGGTGCTGGAGCGGGAGCTCTTTATCGGAGCCACCATCACCTCAATCATCTGGGCGCTCGGTGTGCTGCTCTACATGGACAAGCTGCCCGATACCTACCGGGCCGCCATGATGATGCTCTCCAGCCTCATTCTGACCGGCAGCGCCATCATGCTGTTTGGCAGCCGCCGCACCCTCTATGGTTCCGCCCTGCCGCTGGGTATGGCTATGCTGTTCGAGCTGGGCAATGGCAACGAGCAGGAACGAATCGTCTCCTGCATGCTGGCGGGCTATCTGTTTGTCTTTCTGCCGACCCTGCTGCGCCGGATGCGGCGGGATCAGATCGCCTCGCTCCACCACCGTTTCTCCAACGCCGAGCTGGTGGCCGAGCTGAAGGCGGTCTCCGAGCATTTGCGTCTCACCTCCCGCCTCGACGGCCTGACCGGCATCGCCAACCGCGCCCATCTCGACGACTCTCTGGAGCGGGCCTGGCGGCGCTGTCACCGAGCCCGGGCGCCGTTGTCGCTGGTGCTGGTGGATGTGGATTACTTCAAGCAGTTCAACGATCTCTACGGTCATCAGCTGGGGGATGACTGCCTGCAACAGGTGGCGGGCTTGCTGGCCGAGGTGGAGCGGCGCGAGGATGATCTGGCGGCCCGTTACGGGGGCGAAGAGTTTGCCCTGCTGCTGCCCTGCACCGGCATGCAGGGGGCATTGCAGGTGGCCGACAATGTGCGGCAGGCACTCAAGGAGCTGGCCATCCCGCACCAGAAGTCACTGGTCTCCGGTCGGGTCACATGTAGTTTTGGTGTTGCGACACTGATACCGGACAACAACATGAAAATCGCCGATTTGATCCAAAAAGCGGATGCGGCCCTGTATCAGGCCAAGCATAATGGGCGGGATCGAATCGAAGTAGCCTTGATGGGTAAGGTTGCCTGAATTTAACGTGACAGATTAAAGAGGTTGTCTATGCAATGTCATCGTATCGAAGAGCTGCTGGAGTTGTTGCAGCCTGCCTGGATCAAGGAACAGGATCTCAGCCTGGTGCAGTTTGTTGCCAAACTGGCCCAAGAAGCGGGATTTGAAGGGCCTCTGTCCGAGCTGACCGACGACATGCTGATCTATCACCTCAAGATGCGGGAATCCGATAAGCAGGCGATGATCCCCGGTCTGGCCAAGGATCATGTGCCCGATTTCAAAGAGGCACTGCTCAAGGCTAGAGGAATCAAGTGAATCTTTAGCGGAAGCGCATCACCCCGGGGTGATGCGCTTTTTTGTTGCCGAAAATTGCGATCCAACCCCAATATTAGATACATCTAATCCACACAATTAGCATGCTGTTTAAGATATAATCCGCTCCATAACAAATAAGGGAGCGATGTCTTGCAATGGCCGACCACGATAAAATCGATATCAAGGACGTCACCGACAAGGGCGTAACCGGGACCTTCAACCCCAATACGTTCAAAGCCAGCGACGACAGATTCAATCCGGGCAACCGCATCTATGTGCGGGCCCAGAAAGGGTATTGGCAGCGGATGCGCAAGGCCATGGGCTGGTTCTTTGTGGCGCTGTTCGTGCTGCTGCCCTGGCTGCGTTACGACGGGCGACAGGCGGTGCTGTTCGACCTCGGTCACCAGCAGTTCCATATCTTTGGCGCCACCATCTGGCCGCAGGATCTGACCCTGCTCGCCTGGCTCTTCATGATCGCCGCCTTCGGACTCTTCTTTATTACCACCTTCCTCGGTCGGGTCTGGTGTGGTTATCTCTGCCCGCAGACGGTCTGGACCTTCATGTTCATCTGGTTTGAAGAGAAGCTGGAAGGGCCCGCCAACAAGCGGCGCAAGCTGGACGAGGCGCCCTGGAGCGGCGAGAAGCTGGCCCGCAAGGGAGCCAAGCATCTCGCCTGGCTGGCGATCTCGCTGGTGACCGGCCTGACCTTCGTCGCCTACTTCCAGGATGTGACTGAACTGGTGCCAGAGCTCTTCACCCTGCAGGCCAGCGGATGGGTGCTGTTCTGGGTGATCTTCTTCACCATCATCACCTACGGCAACGCAGGCTGGATGCGCGCCATCATGTGTATCCACATGTGCCCCTATGCCCGCTTCCAGTCCGCCATGTTCGACAAGGACACCTTCATCGTCGGCTATGACACCAAGCGTGGCGAGACCCGTGGCGCCCGCTCCCGCAAGGCGGATCCCAAGGCGATGGGGCTGGGCGACTGTATCGACTGCGATCTCTGCGTGCAGGTTTGCCCGACCGGTATCGACATCCGCGATGGCCTGCAGTACGAGTGCATCAACTGCGGCGCCTGCGTCGATGCCTGCGACCAGACCATGGAGCGGATGGGCTACCCGAAAGGGCTCATCAGCTACACCACAGAGCACAAGCTGGCCAACGACTCCACCCATGTGGCGCGGCCCAAGTTGATCGGTTACGGGCTGGTGATGGCGGTGATGCTGGGGGTCTTTGTCTACAATGCCATGTCCATCATGCCGATGGGGCTCGATATCCTGCGGGATCGCAACCAGCTGTTCCGCGAAAACAGCGAGGGGCTTATCGAGAACACCTACACCCTCAAGATCCTCAACAAGACTCTGCAGTCCCAGACCTACCAGCTGGATGTGGAGGGTTTGCCCGAGTATCAGTGGTTCGGCCCCCGTGAAGTGACCCTGAAGGCGGGCGAGATTTACACCCTGCCGGTCAGTCTGGCGGTCGATCCCTACAACCTGAAACGGCCGGCGCTGGATATCCAGTTCGTGCTGAAACGGGAGGGGGCGGCGCCCGATGACAGCAAGGGCAACCTGCGCCAGGGCAGCAAGTTTATCAGCCGGTTGTAACTGCGTGTGGCTGCGGGCCGGGCGTGACACCGGTCCGGTCACCAGCGAGCACGGCAATGGCGGGCAGTAGTGATAGAATGGGGCGCAACGGCGCCCCTTTCTTATGGTGGATGACATGCGTTTCAACTATTCCGACCTCAATCCCGACCTCATCATGGATGCGCTCGATCTCAGTGGCCTGCGGCTCGACTCCGGCCTTATCGAGCTCAACAGCTACGAAAACCGGGTCTACCAGTTTCAGGATGAGGATCGTCGCCGCTATGTGGTGAAGTTCTACCGTCCCGGCCGCTGGAGCTGGGCCCAGATCCTCGAGGAGCACGAGTATGCCACCCGCCTTGCAGAGGCTGAGATCCCGGTCGCCGCGCCGCTCGCCTTTGCAGGCGAGACCCTGCTGGAGCACGAGGGCTACCCCTTTGCCATCTGGCAGAGCGTCGGTGGCCGCCAGTTCGAGGTGGATAACCTCGACCAGCTGGAGTGGGTGGGGCGTTTCCTCGGCCGTATTCATCAGATCGGCGCCAGCAAGCCGTTTCATCATCGGGTGCGGCTCGATGTGGAGAGCATGCTGCACGAACCGCGTCAGCTGCTGGCGTCTGGCGAGTGGCTGCCAAGCGGGCTGGCGAAGCAATTCTTCGGGGTGCTGGACGAGCTGATTAAACATGTCAGCGACGCCATGACCCTGGATGTGGCGCAGATCTCCCTGCATGGCGATTGCCACCCGGGCAACATCCTCTGGCGCGATGGCCCCATGTTTGTCGACCTCGATGATTGCCGCACCGGCCCCGCGATTCAGGATCTCTGGATGATGCTGAGCGGCGAGCGCCACGAGCAGCAGATCCAGCTCGACACCCTGCTGGCGGGCTACGAGGAGTTTATGGAGTTCGACTCGCGGGAGCTGGCGCTGATCGAGCCGCTGCGGGCGATGCGCATCGTTCACTACATGGCCTGGCTGGCACGGCGCTGGGAAGATCCTGCCTTCCCCCGTCACTTCCCCTGGTTCAATACCGATCACTACTGGCGTCAACAGATAGCGACACTGCACGATCAGCTGGAGGCACTCAAGGCGCCACCGTTGAGCCTGATGCCAAACTGGTGAAATAGAAGGGATCTTGCGCGGCAAGGGGGACTCGATCTCCGGCCCTGACCATTGACGTCAGCATGGCGAAACAATAGGCTTGGCACTGCTTCGGTTCGCCGGGCGTGCCTCACAGTGATCCCTTAACAGGAAACATCATGAAAAAAGTTCTATTTTTCCTTGCTGCCATGCTGATGATCCCCATGGTTCACGCCGCCCCCGAGTTCAAGGAAGGCGTCAACTACGATGTGGTCAAACAGACTGGCAGTGCCCAGCCGGAAGTGATGGAGTTTTTCTCCTACTACTGCCCGCACTGCGCTACCTTCGAACCGATCGTTGAACAGTTGAAGGCCGGGTTGCCAGAGGGTGTGCCCCTCAAGAAGAACCCGGTTGCCTTCCTCGGCCGCGAAATGGGCCCCGAGATGCAGCGTGCTTATGCCGTTGCCAGCCTGCTCAACGCCGAAGCCAAGCTGACTCCGGCCATCTTCACCAAGATCCACACCCAGCGTCAGCCGCCGATGAGCCGTGACGACGTGAAGAAAATCTTCGTGGACAACGGCGTACCGGCTGAAGAGTTCGACGGTGCCGTCGACAGCTTCGCCGTCTCCGGCATGGTCTCCCAGTTCGATCGCAACACCGAGAGCTACAACATTCGCGGTGTACCGGCTTTCCTGGTGAACGGCAAGTACATGGTGAAGATTGAATCCATCACCTCTCAAGAGCAGTTCAACAAGCTGGTGCAGTTCCTGCTGGCCAAGAAAGACTGATTGTTGCCTGACCGCATAAAGAAAGCCCGCCGGTGTGAACCGGCGGGCTTTTTGTTTTCTGATGTTCGGGAAGATCAGACCCCGACGTGGAATGCCTGTTTGAGGTTGCGGATAAACTCCGCATCCCGACAGAGGGTCTTGCCCGGGCTGTCGGAGATCTTGGCAACCGGGCCACCATTGCACTCGATCAGCTTGAAGACGATGTTCATCGGGCTGACACCGGGCAGATCGCAGGTGAGCTTGGTGCCGATGCCGAAACTGGTGTTGATGCGGCCACGGAAGTGGCGGAACAGCTGCACCGCCTTGTCGAGGTTGAGCCCGTCGGAGAAGACCAGGGTCTTGTCGGTAGGATCGATGCCGAGGCGCTGATAGTGGCTGATCGCCTTCTCGCCCCACACCACGGGATCGCCGGAGTCGTGACGCAAGCCCTGATAGCTGCTGGCCAGCTCGAAGTCGAAGTCCCGCAGGAAGGCATCCATGGTGATGCAGTCGGTCAGGGCGATGCCGAGATGGTCGGTGAACTCGTCCAGCCAGCTGGTGAGGGCAGCGCGCTGGCTGTGCTCAAGCGGGAAGCCGAGCTGCTGGTGCGCCTGGAACCACTCATGGGCCTGGGTGCCGACCGCGGGCAGCTTGTACTTCTGGGCCAGCATGTAGTTGCTGGTGCCGCGAAACGCCGGCAGCCGCTCCTTGAGGCGACCCACTACCGCATCCTGTACCGCGTGAGAGAAGCGGCGGCGGGTGCCGAAGTCGATGAGGTTGAACTCGCTCATCTCGTCGCTGCTCAGCTCCTTCTCCAGCTTGTCGATCTTCTGATCGAGCCGCTCCAGCGCGTGGCTGACGCCGAACTGGGGGTAGCGGAAGCGGTTGCGCATCTCGCTGATGATGGCGAGCACCGGGATCTCCCACAGGATCACATCCTGCCAGGGGCCCTCGACCCGCACATTGATGCGGCCATCCTGCTCGAACACTTTAAGCAGCGAGGCGTCGAGCGGCTTGCGGCGCAGGTGGTCGAGGTAGTCAGGAGTGAAGAAGGGACGCTCGGCCAGAAAATCGAGCTCTGGCCTGGTCAGTCGCAGGGAGCCGGCGAGGCGCAGTTGCTCTTCGATCTGCCCCATCATGGGCAGCAGATCCTCTTCATTGCGGCTGTGAAACTCGGCCACCACCTCGGCATCCGGATAGCGATGGAACACCGCCTGCTGCATATGCAGCTTGTAGGCATCGGTGTCGAGCAGGCTGGTGAGGATTGGAGGCATATCAGGCTCCTCGCAGGCGGGCGAACGCCAGTTGCATAGGTAAATTGCAGGCGCCGCTATCGGACAGGCTGGTGAGGATTGGGGGCATATCAGGCGTCCAGTAGGCGTTGTACATCGATCAGGGTTTGGGCCAGTTCGGCGCCAGCCTCGATCATCTGGGTGTGGGCGCTGGCAACCGTCGCGGGTGCAATGCCACGGCAGGCATCGAGATGGACGATTACCCGGAAACCGGCGCGGCGCAGTTGCAGCACGCTGGTTTTGACACAGTAGTCGGTGGCAAGGCCGCCGACCAGTACGGTATCGACCTGGCGGGCTTGCAGGAATTCGATGAGTCCGGTGCTGCGCCGTTCGGCCAGGTCGTGGAAGCAGGTGCCATAGGGATGCAGATCAGGCTCGACCCCCTTCCAGACGAAGAAGTCATAGTCGATGGGTGAGGGCAGGCCGTCGAGCAGCTCGAAGCCCTTGCTGCCCGGTACGCAGTGCACCGGCCAAGTGAGGTCGGCGTTGGGCAGATCCAGCGGCAACAGCATGCCTGCGGGGTCAGAGACGGCCCAGTCGGCATTGGCAGGGTGAGAGTCTTTGCTGCCGATCCGCAGCGTGGCTAGGGTGGCCTGAGCGTTGAGCGCAGCCACAATATCATCACCGCCCGCGACGGGCAGTTCGTTCGGGCAGAGGGGGGTAAAGCCCTTCTGCGCATCAATATCCAGGCTGGCGACGGTTCCCATGATTGGCTCCTGCACATACTATTCGTGTGATATTATCTACCAAACATTAATGGAAGGCGAGCAGGGCGATCGGCATGCTGAGAATGAGTCTGGATATGGTGGTGCTGCGGTTGCATGAGGAGCGGCTCGAGCTGCTGCTCGAGACCCGCGATCGCCCCCCCTTTGCCCACTGCTGGCAACTGCCTGCGCTGCGCATCGACGAGACCCGGGATCGGGATCTCGATGCCGCCCAGCGCCGTCTGCTGGCGGAGTGGGGGCTCGGTCACTGCTACAGCGAGCAGGTCTGCACCCTCGGCAATCTGGAGCGGGATCCCCGCGGCTGGTCCACTACCCTGGTTTACCTCTGTCTGGTGGCGCCTGAAGTGGAGACCCGCCACGGTTGCTGGCATCCGGTTTCGACCCTGCCGGGCATGAGCCTCGCCTTCGACCATGTCCAGCTCATCGCCAAGGGGCTGGAGCGGCTGCGGATCAAGAGCCGCTACAGCACCCTGCCGCTGCAACTGCTGGGGCCCGAGTTCACCCTCTCCGAGGTGCAGCGCGCTTTTGAAATCATCCTGCAAACACCCATGAATACGGCGGCATTTCGCAAGCGGATCCATCGCGCCGACATTCTGGTGGATACCGGCCGCAAGCGCACCGGCAAACAGCGTCCCGCCATCCTCTACCGGCTGGAGAGCCCCTGCTGCGTGATGTTCGATCAAGTGATGCATGGAGCGGAAGCATGAGTGATACCAGCGTGCACAAGGTGCTGGTGAGTGCCTGCTTGCTGGGTCAGCCGGTGCGTTACGACGGTCAGAGCAAGGGGATCGTCAGCGACTGGCTGAGTGAGCTGGGTGCCGAGGGGCGGGCGCTGGCGTTTTGCCCCGAAGTGGCGGGCGGTCTGTCGACCCCGCGTCCTCCTGCCGAGCGGCAGGGCGAGCGTGTAGTGACGGCGAGCGGGCTGGATGTGACTGAAGAGTTTGATCGCGGCGCCGAGCTGGCGTTGGAAATCTGCCAGACACAGGGCATTCGCTTCGCCCTGCTGAAAGAGGGGAGCCCCTCATGTGGCAGCGGCCGTATCTATAACGGCCGCTTTGAAGGGGTTTCTGTGGCGGGCGAGGGCAAGACCACTGCCCTGCTGCGCCGCCACGGGATTGTGGTCTTTTCCGAAGATCAGTTGGCCGAGTTGGCCTCGGCACTCTCTTTGGATTCATCCCCGGATTTGGCGGCAACCGGCAGCGGCGCCTGACCGCTCTGCCACCCCTCCAGCACCTCGTCCTTCTCCTGCCAGCGCTGGTTTAGCCACTCCTGAAAACCGCGCTTGAATTGCTTGTCGTTGAAGTAATCTCCAATCAGCTGCTCATTCACCGGCAGCTCCTCAATCCGCACCTGAATGCGTTTTACCCGCCCCATCAGGAAGTCCTTGAACGGGGTCTCGGCGTTGTCCGGATAGCGGATGGTGACGTTGATCAGGCTGTCGAACTGCTCGCCCATGGCTGCCAGCGTAAAGGCCAGCCCCGCCGCCTTGGGCGGCATCAGGTGACGATAGCGGGAGCGGGCCGCATCCCGTTTCTGCTCGGTGAAGCGGGTTCCTTCCACGAAGTTGATGACGGTAGTGGGGATGTGGCGAAACTTCTCGCAGGCGTTGCGGGTGGTTTCTATATCTTTGCCGCGCAGATGGGGATTTCTTAACAGAAATTCTCGCGAATAGCGGCGCATAAAGGGCATATCGAGCCCCCAGCAGGCGAGCCCCAACAGCGGGATGTAGATGAGCTCGTGCTTCATGAAGAACTTGGGCACCGGCAGCCTATCGCGGAACAGGTGGCCGAGCACCACGATATCGGTCCAGCTCATATGGTTGCTGATGATGAGATACCAGCCATCCTTGCGCAGCTTGGTATTGTCCTCCACCTGCCAGTCAATACGGGTGGTGAGGCGGATCACCAGCGCATTGCAGGCCAGCCACAGGCGCATGAAGCGGTTGTTGAGGCGGCTGCAGGCGCGGCCAAAGGCCGGGATCGGCAGTACTAGTTTGGCCAGCGACACCAGCAGGATCAGGCTGGCGCACAAGGCGGTGAAAAGGATGGTCAGGCCCGCGCTGATGATCAGCACCAGCGGGCCGGGAAGCAGGGATAGCATGAATGTTTACTGCGCCTTGGTTGCCAGCAGTTGGCTCAGGGTCTGGTCCTTTTCGTGCCAGATCCCGTTCAACCACTGTTGAAACTCTTGTTGGAACTCGGGGTCATTGAAGTAATCCCCCACCAGCTTGCGGTCGATCGGCAAATAGCGGACCTGAACCTTGATTTGCCCGACCCGGCCACACATGAAGTCCCAGTAGCTGGGGATGCCGTCCGGATAGGCGATGGTGACATCCACCAGTTGATGCAACTGATCACCCATAGCGGCCAGAGTAAAGGCGATGCCCCCCGCTTTCGGGAGCAGCAGATGACGATAGGGCGAGCCCTGCTTCTGATGCTTGCTGCCGGTGAAGCGGGTGCCTTCGACGAAGTTCATCACACTCACCGGAATGTGGCGGAACCTGGCGCAGGCCTTACGGGTTGTTTCTATGTCTTTTCCCTTCAGATGGGGATGCTTTTCCAGAAATTTCCGGGAATATCGCCGCATGAAGGGGAAGTCGAGCGCCCACCATGCCAGACCGAGAAAAGGTACCCAAATCAGCTCTTTCTTGAGGAAAAACTTCAGGAAGGGGATTTTTCGGTTAAAAACCCGCTGCAGTACCAGTATGTCGACCCAGGATTGATGGTTGGCAATCACCATATACCACTCATTCCGGCGCCCTTTGTCCACTCCGACCACCTCGAAAGGGGTTTTTATGATGGTTTTCTGGATCAGATTGTTGAAACCTATCCAGCAGCTGGCACAGCCATCCAGCAGCCAGTTGCAGAGGGTGCGCCACCCCTTGAGGGGGAGCAGGAGCTTGAGCAGGCCCAGCGAAAAGATGGGGACAAACCAGAAGAGGGTGTTGAAAAAATAGAGCAGGGTGGAGAGGCTGCCGCGCAGTCGCTCTGTCAGCTTGTTGGGCATGAGTCGGGTCCGTCTTGCTGTCGATAAAGGGCCATCAAGTGGTCAGATCTGTGGCCATAATATCAGCCGATTGCCTGCGAGACCATGCAGAGCCTTTACGGGGTTGGACTCACCCTTTCCCTTCTGTCAGCTGCTGCGCAGTCGCGACAGCAGCCTGTCCATGGCGCGATAACCGAGCGCCTCGATAAGATGCTCCTTGCCGATGGCGGGTTGCCCGGCCAGATCGGCGATGGTGCGTGACACCCGCAGGATGCGATGCCAGGCCCGGATGCTGAGCCCCAGCTTCTGGATGGCGTTCTCCAAAAATTCGGCATCTTGCACCGATAAGCGGCAAATATCCTCTATCTCACGGCTATCCAGCAGGTTGTTGAGCTTGCCGTTACGGCTCAGCATGCGCTCCCGTGCCGCCAGCACCCGATCGCGGATCTGTTGGCTCGACTCCCCTCGCTCCGCCTTGCCGGTGAGGCTCCCCTTGGGCAGCAGCGGCACCTCCACCGTCAGGTCGAAGCGGTCGAGAAAGGGGCCAGAGAGTTTGCCGAGGTAGCGCAGGATCTGATCCGGGCTGGAGCGGGTCTGGCCGTCGCCATAGTGGCCGCAGGGGCTGGGATTCATGGCGCCCACCAGCTGGAAGCGAGCGGGAAAATCGACCTGACGGGCGGCCCGGCTGATGGTGATGTGGCCCGTCTCCAGCGGCTCGCGCAGGGAGTCGAGCACCTTGCGCTCGAATTCGGGCAATTCATCCAGAAACAGCACCCCGTTGTGGGCCAACGAAATTTCGCCGGGCCGCGGGTGGCTGCCGCCGCCCACCAGCGCCACCGCCGAGGCGCTGTGGTGGGGCGTGCGATAGGGTCTGTGGTGCCAGTGACCAGCGCGCGGGGTGAGACCTCCGATGGAGTGGATGGCGGCGGTCTGCTGCGCCTCCTGCTCGCTCAGCGGTGGCAGAATGCCGGGCAGACGGCTGGCCAACATGCTCTTGCCGGTGCCGGGCGGGCCGATGAACAGCAGGTTGTGGCTGCCGGCGGCTGCGATTTCCAGCGCCCGCTTGGCCTGTGACTGGCCGATCACATCCTGCAGATCCGGTACATCGGGCAGGCTCTCCGCGCTTTGTTGATCCGGCAGTGGCAGTTCGTATTGGCCTGCCAACCAGGCGGTGACGGCCAGCAGTTGGTGAGCGGTGCGCACCTCTGCATCCTGAATGAGGGAAGCTTCCGGGCCGTTCTCCCGCGGTACCAGCAGGGTGCGTCCCGCATCGCGGCAGGCGAGCACGGCGGGCAGCACCCCGAGCACGGGGCGAATTTCGCCGGTCAGAGCCAACTCGCCTAAAAATTCGTGATCGAGCAGGTATTTTGCTGGTATTTGCTTGGAAGCAGCGAGAATGCCGATGGCGATGGCCAGATCGAAACGGCCCCCCTCCTTGGGTAGATCGGCGGGGGCCAGATTGACTGTGATGTGTTTGCTCGGGAACTCGAAATTGCCGTTGAGCAGGGCGCTGCGCACCCGATCCCGTGACTCCTTCACCGAGGTTTCCGGCAGGCCGACCATGTTGAAGGCGGGCAGGCCGTTGGAGAGGTGAACTTCCACTGTAACTTGCGGGGCCGCGATCCCGAGGCTGGCACGGCTATAAACCACAGCTAATGACATTAATCCCGTCCTTGAGTTGATATATGTTCTGACTAACTGCTTGTTGTTGGTTTTTTATTCCAGAGTTCCGGCTGAGGAATAGCCAAAATCAGTGGGTTGTCACAGAAAAAAGGCTTGCCCAATAAAAATCACCGTGCTAGTTCTAATAGCCATTCGCGGTAGAAACCTCCCCAATTTCACAGGATTTCCGGTTGTAACTATGAACATGGCCTCCCGTTTCGTCAGCATTATTGTGGTCCTAGTGGTGATTATTATCTCACCGCTCGGGGCTCGTTTAGCTGCACGGAACAAGGGATAGACCCACCACCGGACAGAACGAAACAAGCGACCCCCGAGCCTCACAGCTCGGGGGTTTTTTTTCGACCAAAGGACAGGATTTTCCACATGAACGGCGCGCAGTTTTTGGTACAGGCTCTCAAGAAACAGGGTGTGACCCAGGTGTTTGGTTACCCGGGCGGGGCCATCATGCCGGTCTACGATGCTCTGTATGACGGTGGTCTGGCCCATCAGCTCTGCCGCCACGAGCAGGGCGCCGCCATGGCTGCGGTCGGTTATGCCCGCGCCTCTGGTCAGGTGGGCGTCTGCATCGCCACCTCCGGCCCCGGCGCTACCAATCTGGTGACCGGTCTGGCGGAGGCGCTGCTCGATTCGGTGCCGCTGGTGGCCATCAGCGGTCAAGTGCCCTGTTCCGCCATCGGCACCGATGCGTTTCAGGAGGTCGACGTGCTCGGCATGTCCCTCTCCTGTACCAAGCACTCCTTTATGGTGACTGATGCCGCCGATCTGGGGCGGGTGCTGGCAGAAGCCTTCGCCATCGCCACCGAAGGGCGCCCCGGACCTGTGCTGATCGATCTCCCCAAGGATGTACAACTGGCTGCCGTGCCGCCCCAGAGCCCGCTGTTTGCGGTGGAAGAGCCGGAGGCGCTCAACCCCTCGGAACTGACCGCAGCCCGCACCCTGCTGGCTGCCGCCGAGCGCCCGGTGCTCTACGTCGGTGGCGGGGTGGGTATGGCCAATGCCGAGCAGCAGTTGCGCGAGTTTGCCGCCGCCACCGGCATGCCTGCAGTCACCACCCTCAAGGGGATCGGCGCACTCGACCCCGACAGCCCTGTTTATCTGGGCATGCTCGGCATGCACGGCACCAAGGCGGCCAACTATGCGGTGCAGCAGTGCGATCTGCTGGTGGTGGTGGGTGCCCGTTTCGATGATCGGGTGACCGGCAAGCTGGAGGAGTTTGCCCCCGAGGCCAAGGTGATCCATCTCGATGTGGACGCCGCCGAGTTCGGCAAGCGCCGCGCCGCCGAGGTGGGTATCACCACGGATCTCAAGCAGGTGTTGCCAAGCCTCGCCATGACTCTCGACATCGCCCCCTGGCGTGAACACTGCGCCGCCATGGCCCGCGAATATGCGTTTCGCTACGACCATCCGGGTCAGGCCATCTATGCCCCGGCTCTGCTCAAGCAGCTCTCTGCCCGGCTGCCGGAGAGCAGCGTGGTGGCCTGCGATGTGGGTCAGCACCAGATGTGGGTGGCCCAACACATGCGTTTCACCAGCCCGCGCAACCACCTCTCCAGCGCCGGTCTCGGCACCATGGGTTTCGGTCTGCCGGCCGCCATCGGCGCCAAGATGTCGCGCCCGGAGGATGAAGTGGTGTTGGTAAGCGGTGACGGCTCTTTCATGATGAATGTGCAGGAGCTTGGCACCATCCGCCGGGCCCAGCTCAAGGTGAAGATGGTGCTGCTGGATAACCAGCGCCTCGGCATGGTGCGCCAGTGGCAGGAGCTGTTCTTCGACGGCCGCTACAGCGAGACCATCCTCTCCGACAACCCCGATTTCGTCGCCCTGGCTGCCGCTTTCGGCATTCCGGGTGAGACCATCACATGCAAGGAGCAGATAGCCGGTGCCCTCGATCGCCTGCTGGCAAGCGAGAGTGCCTATTTACTGCATGTGGCTATTTCAGAGGAAGAAAACGTCTGGCCCCTGGTTCCGCCGGGAGTCGCCAACCACCAGATGATGGAGCAACGCCCATGAACCCGCACACCCTTGCACAGCCAGCATTTGCACAACACACCCTGCATATCCACGCCCAGCCCAGACCCGAAGTGATGGAGCGGGTGCTGCGGGTGGTGCGCCACCGCGGCTTCAATCTCTGCGCTCTGAACATGGAGCAGGATTGCCAACAGCTGCGGATCACGGTTACTGTCGAGTCGGTGCGTCCCATCCAGCAGTTGTGGAGCCAGCTGGTGAAGCTGGTGGACGTCTCCCGGGTCGATGCACTGGAACAGCAACCCCGGATCAGAGCTTAAGGAGCCAAGCCAATGTCACAGCCTTCCCAATCCGCCACTCACCCGCAATACATCTGGTTCAACGGCACACTGGTGCCCTGGCAGGATGCCCAGGTGCACGTGATGAGCCACGCCTTGCACTACGGCTCCTCGGTGTTTGAGGGGGTGCGTGCCTACGATACCCCCAAAGGCACCTGCATCTTCCGTCTGCAGGAGCACACCCGCCGCCTGTTCGACTCCGCCAAGATCTACTGGATGGACGTCCCCTACAGCGAGTCCGAAGTGAATGAAGCCTGCCGCACCGTGGTGCGCGAGAACGGCCTGAAGAGCGGCTACCTGCGCCCGCTGGCCTTTGTCGGCAACGTGGGGCTGGGGCTGCATCCGCCGCTGGATGCCAAGGCTGACCTGATGGTTGCCGCTCTGCCGTGGGGCGCTTATCTGGGGGAAGAGGGGCTGAAAAACGGGGTGGATGTGTGCGTCACCTCATGGAACCGGCTCGCGCCCAACACCATTCCCACCGGCGCCAAGGCGGGCGGCAACTACCTCTCCTCCCAGCTCATCAGCCGCGAGGCAAAGCGCAACGGCTTTGCCGAGGGGCTGGCGCTGGATGTGAACGGCTACCTGAGCGAAGGGGCGGGGGAGAACCTGTTTCTGGTGAAGAACGGCGTGCTGTTTACCCCGCCCGCTACCGCCGCCATCCTGCCCGGCATCACCCGTGACACCATCATGACGCTGGCGCGTGACTTGGGTTACGAGGTACGCGAGCAGGCGTTGCCCCGTGAGGCGCTCTATGTCGCAGACGAAATCTTCATGACCGGCACCGCCGCCGAAGTGACCCCGGTGCGCTCCGTCGATCGGATGAAGGTAGGGGCTGGCAGCCGTGGCCCGGTGACCGAGCGGCTGCAGAACGCCTTCTTCGGCCTTTTCAATGGCAAGACCGAGGACAAGTGGGGTTGGCTGACGCCCGTCAATGACTGATGAGAGAGGGGAGGCGCTGTGCCTCCCCGAGTCGCTTCCGGTGAGTGCTTCCCAGAGGAGTCTTCACCAGGATCGATTCCGATCCACTCGTATCATCACCGCATAACGCATCGAGCCCATATGGGCATTCAGGGAGTAGAGACATGCCGAAGTTGAGATCCGCCACCACCACTCACGGACGTAACATGGCCGGGGCCCGCGCCCTGTGGCGCGCCACCGGAATGACCGATCAGGATTTCGGCAAGCCCATCATCGCCGTGGTCAACTCCTTCACCCAGTTCGTGCCGGGCCACGTCCACCTAAAGGATCTGGGTCAGCTGGTGGCCCGCGAGATTGAAGCCGCGGGTGGTGTTGCCAAGGAGTTCAACACCATAGCAGTGGATGACGGCATCGCCATGGGCCACGGCGGTATGCTCTATTCCCTGCCATCGCGGGAGCTGATTGCCGACTCGGTGGAGTATATGGTCAACGCCCACTGCGCCGACGCCATGGTCTGCATCTCCAACTGCGACAAGATCACTCCGGGGATGCTGATGGCCGCCCTGCGCATCAACATTCCGGTGATCTTCGTCTCCGGCGGCCCGATGGAAGCGGGCAAGACCAAGCTCTCCGACCAGATCATCAAGCTGGATCTGGTGGATGCCATGATTCAGGGCGCCGACCCCAAAGTTTCCGACGCCCAGAGTGAACAGGTTGAGCGCAGTGCCTGCCCTACTTGCGGCTCCTGCTCCGGCATGTTTACCGCCAACTCCATGAACTGCCTGACCGAAGCGCTCGGCCTCTCCCAGCCGGGCAACGGCTCTATGCTGGCTACCCACGCCGATCGCGAGCAGCTGTTCAAGCTGGCGGGTCAGCGCATCGTGACTTTGGCCAAGCGCTGGTATGAGCAGGACGATGCCTCGGCACTGCCGCGCAATATCGCCACCAAGGCGGCGTTCGAGAACGCCATGGCGCTCGATATCGCCATGGGCGGCTCCACCAATACCGTGCTGCACCTGCTGGCGGCGGCGCAGGAGGCCGGGGTGGACTTCACCATGGCCGATATCGACCGCATGTCCCGCAAGGTGCCGCAACTGTGCAAGGTGGCGCCCTCTACCCAGAAATACCATATGGAAGATGTGCACCGCGCCGGTGGCGTGGTCGCCATTCTGGGCCAGCTGGAAAAAGCGGGTCTGGTGCATGGGGATGCCCGTACCGTGCTGGGTTGCTCCCTCGTCGAACAGCTCAATGAATATGACGTCAGCCGCCAGCCGAGTCAGGAGGTGGTGGACTTCTACCGCGCTGGCCCGGCCGGCATCCGCACCACCAAGGCGTTCAGTCAGGATTGCCGCTGGCCAGAGCTGGATCTGGACCGCGCCGAAGGCTGCATCCGCTCGCTGGAAAATGCCTACAGCCAGGAGGGCGGCCTTGCCGTACTCTCCGGCAACCTCGCGGTCAATGGCGCCATCGTCAAGACCGCAGGCGTGGATGAGGAGAACCTCACCTTCCGTGGCCCGGCCCGGGTGTTCGAGAGTCAGGAGAGCGCGGTGAACGGTATCCTCGACGGCACCGTGAAAGCGGGCGAGGTAGTGGTGATCCGCTACGAAGGGCCGAAAGGGGGTCCGGGCATGCAGGAGATGCTCTACCCCACCACTTATCTCAAGTCCATGGGGCTCGGCAAGGCGTGTGCCCTGATCACCGACGGCCGCTTCTCCGGCGGCACCTCGGGCCTCTCCATCGGCCACGTATCGCCGGAAGCTGCCTCTGGCGGCACCATAGGTCTGGTGGAGGATGGCGACATCATCAGCATCAACATCCCGGCCCGCAGTATGGTGCTGGAAGTGGCTGACAGCGTGCTGGCCACCCGCCGTGTCGCCGTAGAAGCTCGTGGCTGGAAGCCGCTCGATCGCCAGCGTCAGGTCTCCTTTGCCCTGCGCGCCTACGCCATGTTCGCCACCAGCGCCGATAAAGGTGCGGTGCGCGATCGCTCGATGCTGGGGGAATAAACCATGGTCTCTGCGGCTGATTATCTACGCAAGGTGTTGCTCTCTCCCGTCTATGAGGCGGCGCGGGTCACCCCCTTGCAAACCCTGAAGAAACTCTCCGAGCGGCTCGGCAACCACGTCAGCCTGAAGCGGGAGGATCTGCAACCGGTCCACTCCTTCAAGCTGCGCGGTGCCTACCACAAGATCGCCACCCTGACCGAGGAGCAGAAGGCGCGCGGCGTCATCGCCGCCTCTGCGGGCAACCACGCGCAGGGGGTCGCCCTGTCTGCCGCCAAGCTCGGCATCAAGGCGATCATCGTGATGCCCAAGACCACGCCGGACATCAAGATCGATGCGGTACGCCGTCAGGGCGGCAACGTAATGCTGTTCGGCAACAGCTTCGACGAGGCCTATGGCGAGAGTCGCCGCCTCTCCACGCTTGAGGGCTACACCCTGATCCCGCCGTTTGACGACGTTGAGGTGATCGCCGGGCAGGGCACCATCGGCAAGGAGCTGTTGGAGCAGGATACCCACCTCACCCACGTGTTTGTGCCGGTGGGGGGGGGCGGGTTGGCCGCCGGGGTGGCGGTCTATATCAAGCAGCTGCTGCCGGATGTGAAGGTGATCGGGGTGGAGGCTGAAGGGTCTGCCTGCCTCAAGGCCGCGCTGGCGGCTGGCGAGCCGGTCAATCTGGAGCGGGTCTCGCTGTTTGCGGATGGTGTAGCGGTCAAGCGCATCGGCGAGGAGACCTTCCGCCTGTGCAACCAGTATCTGGACGAGGTGGTGACCGTCTCCAACGACCAGATCTGCGCCGCGCTGAAAGATATCTTCGATGACTGCCGCGCCATTGCCGAGCCGTCGGGCGCCCTGTCGTTGGCGGGCCTCAAGGCCTACAGCGAGCGGGAGCAGGTGAAAGGGGGGCGGATGGCGGCCATTCTCTCCGGCGCCAACGTCAACTTCCACAGCCTGCGCTATGTGTCGGAGCGCTGCGAGATTGGCGAGAAGCGTGAGGGCATGCTGGCGGTGACCATCCCCGAGCGCAAGGGGGCCTTCCTCGACTTCTGCCGTCAGCTCGGGCCCCGTATGGTGACCGAGTTCAACTACCGCTACGCCGATGCCGAGCAGGCGTCGCTGTTCGTCTCGGTGCGCCTCACCGGTGGTGACGAAGAGCTGGGCCAGATCATCGATCAGCTCGGCGGCAACGGCTATCCGGTGGTCAACATGACCGAGAGCGAGCTGGCTAAAAACCACGTGCGTTACATGATTGGCGGCCGCCCGGCCCGGCCCCTCGGTGAACGGCTCTATAGCTTCAAGTTTCCGGAGCAGCCTGGCGCTTTGATGCGCTTTCTCGAGACCCTCGGCTGTCGCTGGAACATCAGCCTGTTCCACTACCGCAACCACGGTGCCGACTACGGCCGGGTGCTCTGTGCCTTCGAACTGCCGGACGATGACGTGGCCGCCTTCCACGACTATCTGCGCGAGATTGGCTACGGCTGGAAAGAGGTGAGCGACGACCCCGCCTACCGGTTATTTCTGGCCAGCTGAGCGAGATTATTCAACAACAAATCTGAAGGGAGGCATTATGCCTCCCTTTTCTATTGCTGCGTGTGGATAGGTCCACTCCGTACGACGCAAAGTCATGGTTTAACTGGCAAAACAGTGTGAATAGGTACACAGGTGATTTTTACGCCGGATATTGCTGGCAAGCTCACACTCCTGATGGCTTGGTCATTTGAGGCTGCGTTCGGATGGGATACCCTGAATAGCGGAGAGGCCGCCTGACGGCTTCACACAGGGAAAGTGCGCACTCAGGCGCCCATAACGACTTATTGCAGAGGCGAAAATATGAATAAATCCATGCTTGCCGTATTGGTCAGTGGTTTGCTGGCGGCCGGAGCCGTACAGGCCGCCGCTCAGGACAATACCTGGTATGTCGGTGGCAAGGCCGGTTGGTCCAATTACTATGGCGTTGACCACAACCAGTATGCCGAGTCGATTGCCCAGACGTTGGGTAATACCAGCGAGAACACGGATGATCTGGGTCTTGGCCTGTTCGCCGGTTACCAGCTCAACCCCAACCTGGGTTTCGAGCTGGGTTATGACTGGCTTGGCAAATACGACACCACTTCGGGCACTGGTGCCAATACCCTCAAGACCGAAGCCAAGAGCCAGATGATTCAGGCCACCATGAAGATCAGCTTCCCGGCAACGAACGTGCTCGATCTTTATGGCCGACTGGGCGGTGCTTATGCCTGGACGGATAGCGAGATCAGCTTCGCTAATAGCCGCGAGACCGGCAAAAAGCATGGCGCCGCCTTCGTTGGTGCGCTGGGTGCCGAATATGCCATCGATCGTGACTGGGCTGCTCGTCTGGAGTACCAGTACACCACACCGCTGGGAGATGCCTCTCTCGATCGCTCCGGTATCGAGATGGATAACGGCCTGATTTCGTTCGGGATGCTCTATCGCTTCGGTCAGCAAGGTGGCGAGGTCGCTGCACCGGCGCCCGCTCCGGCAGCCGAACCGGCACCTGTAGCCGTGGTTGAGCCCAAGACCTTCAGTCTGAGTTCCGATGTGCTGTTCGAGTTCAACAAGGCGACCCTGAAACCGGCTGCCAATCAGGCGCTCGATGCCCTGTTCAGCCAGATTGTGGCGGCCAATCCGAAAGATGGTGTCGCAACTGTCATCGGTTATACCGACCGCATCGGCTCCGACAACTACAACCTGGCCCTCTCCGAGAAGCGGGCCCAGAGTGTGGCCAGCTATCTGGTATCCAAAGGCTTGTATGCCGACAAGGTACGAGTCGAGGGACGTGGCAAGGCCAATCCGGTCACTGGCAGCAGCTGTGCCAGCCGATCCAAGCAGGAGCTGATCGCCTGTCTGGCACCGGATCGCCGGGTGGAAATCCATCTGGAAGGGGTTTCCCAGCCTGTCCAATAAGCAGAGCGACGGGAGCAGTAAATGTAAAAACGGGAGGCTTGGCCTCCCGTTTCTTATGGGGTGTTTACGATGTCGTGCCTCAGAGCCCGAACAGCGGGCGCAGGCGGATGCCGATGAGGCTGCCAGCGAGGGCCATCAACATCCAGACCCAGCCGTGCAGGCTGCCAGAGGCGGTGCCGTCGAAGAAGCCGCCGAGGTTGCAGGCGCTGTACATGGCGCCCATCCCCATCAGCAGGCCGCCGAGGATGGATGCCAGACTGTTGCCGATCCGCATCGGGGCGAAGTTACCGCCACCGCTAATGCAGCGCGCCAGCATAGCCCCCAGAATGCCGAGCCAG
Organism: Aeromonas sp. Y293-4; assembly: GCF_027705905.1. NCBI lineage: Bacteria > Pseudomonadati > Pseudomonadota > Gammaproteobacteria > Aeromonadales > Aeromonadaceae > Aeromonas > Aeromonas sp. Y293-4. Next base: position 27,857 of record NZ_JAPDCI010000011.1, read on the forward strand.
AACATGCCGACCATGGGATTGATGAAGAGCGGCTGGGCCAGCTTGGGGTTGCCCTCGAACAGGCCGAACAGAGAGGCGCCGCGCAGCGCCATGTCATAGACGGCGCCGGTGATGGTCCAGGCCGAGCCGTGCAGGGCGACGACAGTGGAGTTGAGCACCGCGATGATGATGCCGCCGGTCAGCACGGTGAAGCGGCCATCGCGCCAGAATAGGTTGCCGCCGCTGAAGAGGGGCTTGAGTTCGCCGGTACGCTTGAGTTCGCTCTTGCGAAACAGCAGGAACAGCGCGGCGACCAGCGCCAGGTTGAGCAGCATGCCGCTCCAGATATTGCCGGTCAAATCCTTGGCCAGCACCACATGGCTGGAGAAGGTGGCCTCCAGTTCGGGGCGGAACTGGTTGCTGATGAGGGTGCCGATGCCGTAGCAGATCAGCACCAGCCAGAAGCGGGGTTGCCCCTCGCCGCAGCAATAAAGAGTGCCGGTGGCGCAGACGCCTGCCAGCTGCATGCCGATGCCGAACAGGAAGGCACCGACGATGAAAGGAATGCCGATAGCCATCACGTTACCCACCATGGCATCGCCAAAGAGGGCGTGACTAAAGGAGAGGAAGGTGGTGAACAGCAGAATCTCGATGGCGATGGTGAGCAGGTGAACCCGCACGTAGTAACTGTTGCGCTTGGTCAGCATCTCGCGCCAACCGAACACGATGCCGAAGCGGCTGAAGGAGAGGGTGAAGCCGAAGCCGAATCCGATCAGGGCCATCAAAGCCCATTTCATACCAAAGGTGTTGCCGAGCCAGAGTAACGCTCCCCCCGCGATTGCCACGATGGGGAGCGACCATTTTCGATTCATGCCAGTTGATCCTTGTAGTTGGTTATTGGAGGGGCGGATCCTATTCCCTCATGGAGCCCAACACCACCCATTTTGCCAGTGATTGAAAAAATGGGTGGTGGAGTCGCTCGGCTATGGCCGGCCGGGTGATTCAGTGCTGCAGGGTGTCGAGATGGAAATGACGGGTCTGTTTGGTCAGGATGCGGGCATGCTGGGCCACCATGGTCGCCTCTTCGGCGGCGTGGCTGGCGTTTTGATTTACCTCGGTTGCCAGTCGGGACAGTTCGCTAACCTGATGATGGATCCCCTGCACCAGCCGGGTCTCATCGCTCATCAACTGATCGACCTGAGCGATGCGCTGGTTGATCTCCTCGCAGCTCTGCGCGATCCGGGCGACGCTCTGGCGTGCTGTCATCGTGTGAGTGACCGCCTGTTCGACCCGGGCCAGCTCGGTATCCATCTCGCTGGCGGCGCGCAGGCTGACATCCTGGATCTTGCCGATGATGGTGTTGATCTCGGTGGTGGCGCTGCCGGTGCGGGTCGCCAGCGAGCGCACTTCATCGGCTACCACGGCAAAACCGCGCCCTTGTTCACCTGCCCGCGCCGCTTCAATGGCGGCGTTGAGCGCCAGCAAATTGGTCTGCTCCGCAATATCGTGAATGGCGCCTGCCAGCCCGGCAATCTGCTGCGAGAGGCCAGCCAGATCCGAAATGGTCTGGGAGACCTGCTTCACTCCCGTGACTTGTTCCCCGATCACCTGTTCCACGGTGTGGATGGCGAGTGTCGCCTCTTGTGCCCGCTCTGCTGACTGCAGGGTTTGCTCCCCCACCTGATGCAGCTGGCTAACCGCCTGTTCAATGGAGTGGGTGAGCTGTTCGATGGCCTGTTCGATATGGTGGGCCGCCCCGACCTGAGCCTGACTGTCATCGGTGTGCCGTTGTGCCATGGCGGTCAGGCTGGTGGCGCGATCATCCAGCGTACTGGCGCTGCGTTGCAGGGACTCCACCAGGGTTGCCAGCTGGTCACGCATGGCCCCGATCTGGCGGATCAGCTCGCCGATGGCATCGAGGCCCGGCTCTGGCATGGGGCGGTTCAACTCCCCTTCGGCGATGGCGGCGGTGGCTTTGCCTGCGGCCAGCAGCCGCTGTTGGGTGGGGCGTCCCAGCCAGAAGATGAGCCAGGCCCCCAGCAGTGCGGCGCACAACAGCAGGGCGTAACAGAGTCGGGTGGTGTTGGCGAGATGGGCCATCTGCTCGGCGGCATACTGGTTGCCGCGGATGACGGTGGCGTCCACCCCTAGCCGGTGGGCGTTATAGAGGGTGTGCAGGCGTGCCGCAATCGCGCCCGCCTGCGCCAGATCCCCCGCCTTGATGGCGGGGACAAACTTGTCGTTGAGCAACTGCCAGAACAGTTCCCCCTGCACTTTTTGCTCCCCCAGCAGCAGCTCCCTGAGGGGCTCGTTCAGGCTGCTCTCTTGCCAGAAACGGTTACGGCTCTCGAACTCTTGCTGCAGCCGGGCGAGGGTTTGCAGCAGGGCCTCCCGCTCCTCCGGTTTGGCATGGAGCAGGGTGTAGACCTGCAACTGGGATTCGATGAGGTAGAGAGGCGGCGGCAGAATATCGGCTACCACATCCTTCCCCTGTCCCATCTGATCGGCTGCACTCCGGACCGAATAAAGCCCGAAAAAGCTGATGGAGATCAGCGTGATAATGACCATGATCCCCAGAACCTGACCAAAAAGCAGGGATCTGTCGTGAATGTGCTTGAGCATGTTGCCTCCATTCGGCTCCGTTCATGGATAGCATAGCTCTCTGGCGGGATAGTGAGACTCGGGTGTGGTCTGTTGATGGCGAGTCGGCATTGGAGAAGGGGAAGTAGCGCTCTAAAAACCGCTGGTGCCAGGAAAAAGAACCCCGGCCTATGAGCCGGGGTCGATGGTGGTGAGACGGTGTCAGGTTCGGCTTGGCGCGGCTTTGCCGCTGCGCAGCCCATCAAGACTGAACAGCACCAGCGCGCTCCAGATGCAGGCAAAGGTGAGCAGTTTGTCCATCGCCAGCGCTTCCCCATAGAGGGTGACCGCGAGGATGAACATCAGGCTGGGGCCTATGTACTGGAAGAAGCCCAGGGTGGAGAGCTTGAGCCGGGTCGCGGCGGCGGTGAAGCAGAGCAGGGGGGCCGTGGTGACGGCGCCTGCGGCGATCAGCAGCAGGTTGAGGTGCCAGTCATTCTGGGTGAGATGGCTGGTGGGACTGTCGGCAAAGCCCCACAGATAGATGGCCGCTGGCGGCAGCATGATCATGGTTTCGATCAGCAGACCGGTGAGGGCATCGAGGGCCAGTTTTTTGCGCACCAGCCCATAGATGGCGAAACTCGACGCCAGCACCAGCGCAATCCAGGGCAAGGAGCCAAAGGCGATAAGCTGGATCGCCACCCCGGCAAAGGCCAGCGCCACCGCCCACCACTGCAGGCGGCGCAGCTTCTCGCTCAGAAACACCATTCCCAACAGTACGTTGAACAGCGGGTTGATGTAGTAGCCGAGGCTGGCATCCAGCATATGGCCGTTGTTGATGGCCCAGATGAACAGCAGCCAGTTGCCGCCGACGGTAACCGAGGTAAACGCCAGGGTGAGCAACACTTTTGGCTGGCGCAGCACCGCCTGCACCTTGTGCCACTGACGGCCTGCCAGGGTCAGTACCATCAGCAGCACGCAGGACCAGATCATCCGGTGGGTCAGGATTTCGGCGGCCGGAACGGCAGAGATGGTCTTGAAATAGATGGGGGCTATGCCCCAAAGGGTATAGGCGCACAGGGCGTAGATGACGCCCTGACGCTGGATCTGTTGCGGCATGCGGATGACCTTTACTGAAGCGTTGGATGCGGGAAAACATCGCAAAAAATCAGTGTAGCGATCCTTTTGCGGGGAAAGAAGCGAATAAACGAAGTTTGAGGGAAAGGAGGAGGGTGACTGGCCGGTCAGCCTTTACCGCGGCGGATCTTGTCGACGTCCATCAACAGCCACAACATCAGGGCGATGGCGGAGATCCAGGGGCCCCAGGTCACGTAGGCCTCGCCGTGCCCCAGCACGAAGAACAGCAGGGGCAAACCGATCACCAGAAAAAGTACGCTTCCCAGAAAAAATAGCATTTTTGTCTTTATATTTAACATGTTGGCTTTTTTGTCATTATAAGGATTGAGCCCGGTGATGGAAGGCCAAAAATGCAAAAGGGGGATTTCTCCCCCTTTTTGATCCGATACTGCTGCTTTGTCGTGTTATTCCAGCTGAATCCAGGTGCTTTTCAGCTCGGTGTACTTCTCCAGCGCATGAAGTGACTTGTCGCGACCGTTACCGGACTGTTTGAAGCCGCCAAATGGCATGGTCATGTCACCACCGTCCCAGTTGTTGACGAACACGGTACCGGCGCGCAGGGCGCGCGAGCCTTTCACCGCCTTGTTGAGATCCGCCGTCCAGATCGCCGCCGCCAGCCCGTAGTCGGTGTCATTGCCCAGCGCGATAGCCTCCTCCAGCGTATCGAAGCCGGTCACCGCCAGTACAGGGCCGAAGATCTCCTCGCGGAAGATGCGCATCTGCGGGGCCACGTCGTCAAAGATGGTGGGTTCGATATAGAAGCCGCCACTCTCCATATTGGTGCGGTTGCCCCCCAGCAGCAGCTTGGCCCCCTCCTGCTTGCCAATCTCGATATAGCGCAGCACCTGCTCCATCTGGATGTGATCCACCATGGCGCCGATACGGGTCGCAGGGTCGAGCGGGTTGGCCGAGATCCACTCGCGGGCATGGGCCAGCAGTCGCTCCATAAATTGCGGCTTGATGCTGTTTTGCACCAGCAGCCGAGAGGCGGCGGTGCATACTTCGCCCTGGTTGTAGAAGATGGCACCTGCGGCGCTCTTGGCCGCTGTGTCCAGATCCGGTGCGTCGGCCAGTATGATGTTGGGGCTCTTGCCGCCGCACTCCATAAAGGCGCGCTTGAGGTTGGACTTGCCGGAGCACTCCACCAGATGTTTGCCGATCTTGGTGGAGCCGGTGAAGGTGATGCAATCCACATCCATATGCATGGCCAGCGCCTCGCCCACGGTATGGCCAAAGCCCGGCAGCACGTTGAACACGCCGTCCGGAATACCCGCCTCCTTGGCCAGACCGGCGATGCGCAGGGCGGTCAGCGGAGATTTCTCGGAAGGCTTGAGAATGACCGAGTTGCCGGTAGCGAGCGCCGGGCCCAGCTTCCAGCAGGCCATCACCAGCGGGAAGTTCCATGGCACGATGGCGGCAACCACCCCGAGCGCTTCGCGGGTCACCAGCGCCAGTGCTGACTCCTCCACCGGGGCGACCTGATCGTAGATCTTGTCGATCGCTTCGGCGTTCCAGGCGATACAGTTGGCGGCGGCGGGGGCGTCATAGCCCATGGCATCGCCGATGGGTTTGCCCATATCCAGCGACTCCAGCAGCGCCAGCTCCACCTTGTTGAGGCGCATCAGCTCGGCGAAGCGCTGCATGATCTGTTTGCGCTGTTTCGGCGGCAGGCCGCTCCAACGCTTGTCGTTGAAGGCGTCACGGGCAGCCTGTACCGCCAGTTCGGCATCGGCGGCATCGCAGGCAGCCACCTTGGTCAGCAGCTTGCCGTTGGCCGGGTTGATGCAATCGAAGGTGGCGCCATTGACGGCATCCCGATAGCTGCCGTTGATAAAGGCTTGCGAGGGCAGGGTCAGATGGGCGGCCTTGTGTTGCCACTGGGCCAGGGTCAGGTCACTCATGTTCACTCCTTGAACCGGCAAAAGTCAGATTCCGCGTATCAATATGCTAAACATCCTGCCGCTTGTAAATCCATCTTGTAACAATTCATTAAACATTGCCCCCTGCCGACGCGCGCCTGAATGTCAGAAACTGGCGGGGGTGTTGGCCGAAATCAGCACGCACTCCTGCTCGCCGCTATTGCGAAAACGGTGGGGGGTGCGGCTGTCGAAGTAGTAGCCATCCCCGGCGCCCAGCAGGTAGATCTGCTCGCCCACGGTCACTTCAACTTCGCCCTTGATGACGATGCCGCACTCTTCACCCTCGTGGCTCAGCATGTCGTCGCCGGTGTCGGCGCCCGGTGGCAGCACCTCCTGCAACATGCCGATGGCGCGGTTGGCGCGGCTGTGCCCGACCAGCCGGTAGCTGATGGGATGCGTGCCGAGATCCGGCATATCGGCGGCGCGGAAGATCACTTCGGTGCCCATTTCGGTCTCTTCGGTGAAGAAGCTGGCCAGCGACATGGGGATGCCTTCCAGCACCTTGCGCAGGGAGGCGACAGAGGGGCTCACCTGATTTTTCTCGATCTGGGAGATAAATCCGTTGGTCACACCGGAGCGCTTGGCCAGCTCGCGCTGGGAGAGGGCCGCCTTGGTGCGAACCGCCTTGAGGCGGTGACCGATATCCATCTATAGACACTCCTTGACTGTTTACTATTATTAAAATTGTGTTAAATATCTTATACCACCCTGCTGATGCGTCTAGCTAGGGGTGGCACCAGACAGGGCGATAACGGGCCCTTTTTTATGGATTCAGGTGTTTAATTTAATAGGCATTGGCCGACAGTTGCTAAACACCTTAAGGATGAGGTGACCATGAAACCGATCAGCGACATCAATACGCCCTCCGACATGTCCGCGTTCTGGATGCCGTTCACCGCCAACCAGCAGTTCAAGGCCGCGCCGCGCATCCTGAAGTCGGCAGAGGGGATGTATTATCACTCAGAGGATGGCCGCAAGATACTGGATGGCACAGCCGGACTCTGGTGTTGCAACGCTGGCCATGGTCGGCGCGAGATTGCCGAGGCGGTCTCCCAGCAGATTTCCCATCTCGATTTCGCCCCCACTTTCCAGATGGGCCACCCCCTGCCGTTCGAGCTGGCCAACAAGCTGGTGGAGATCGCTCCCAAGGGGTTTGGCCATGTCTTCTACACCAACTCGGGTTCCGAGTCGGTCGATACCGCGCTGAAAATCGCGCTGGCCTGGCAGCGGGCTCGCGGTCAGGGCACTCGCACCCGGCTGATTGGCCGCGAGCGTGGCTATCACGGGGTCGGCTTTGGCGGCATCTCGGTGGGGGGCATTCCCGGCAACCGCAAGTGGTTCGGCTCCCTGCTGACCGGGGTGGATCATCTGCCTCATACCCTCAACATCGCCAAGAACGCCTTCACCAAAGGGCTGCCCGAGGAGGATGTGGCGCTGGCCGACGAGCTGGAGAAGATCGTCTTCCTGCACGATGCCAGCAATATCGCGGCGGTGATCGTCGAGCCCATCGCTGGCAGTACCGGCGTGCTGATGCCCCCCAAAGGCTACCTCAAGCGGCTGCGGGAGATCTGCACCAAACACGGCATCCTGCTGATTTTTGACGAGGTGATCACCGGTTTCGGCCGCCTCGGTTCCCCCTTCGCCGCGCAGGAGTTCGATGTCATCCCCGACATGATCACCTGCGCCAAGGGGCTGACCAACGGCGCTATCCCCATGGGCGCGGTGCTGGTGCAGAAGCACATTTATGACGACATGATGGTGGCAGGAAAGGGGGCTATCGAGCTGTTCCACGGCTACACCTACTCCGGTCATCCTGTGGCTGCTGCTGCGGGGCTCGCGACCCTCGAAATCTATCGCAACGAGAACCTGCTCAGCCGCGCTGCCGATCTGGCGGGCTACTGGGAGGAGGCGGCCCATTCGCTGAAGGGTTGCAAGCATGTGAAGGATGTACGCAACTACGGGCTGATGGCTGGTATCGAGCTGGAGTCCATGCCGGATGCGCCGGGCAAGCGCGCCTATGAGGTGTTCGTGCGCTGCTTCGAGAAGGGGGCATTGATCCGGGTGACCGGCGATATCATCGCCCTGTCGCCGCCCCTCATCATCGAGCGCAGTCAGATCGACGATCTCTTCACCCTGCTGCAGGATGCCCTGCAGGCACAACCCTAACCCATTTGATGGCCCCGCACTGGCGGGGCCTTGCGTTGGTTTGCTCAGCGCATTTACCACATCAGTTATCACGGAGGATACATGACATACAGGGTCAGCAACTTCATCAACGGCCAGCCGCAGGAGAGTCGCAGCGAGCGCCAGGGTGCCATCTTCAATCCCGCCTGCGGCAAGCAGCAGGGGAGTGTGGGGCTGTCCAGCGCCGCCGAGTGTCAGGAGGCGATCGCCATCGCCGAGCGCGCCTTTGCCGACTGGTCGCAAACCCCCCCGCTGGTGCGGGCCCGGGTCTTTTTCCGCTTCAAGGAGTTGATGGAGCAGCACAGAGACGAGCTGGCCCAGCTCATCAGCCGCGAGCATGGCAAGGTCTTCTCCGATGCGCAGGGCGAGTTGACCCGCGGGCTGGAGGTAGTGGAGTTTGCCTGCGGCATTCCCCATCTGCTCAAGGGGGAGCACTCCCTCAACGTCGGCCGTGGGGTAGACAGCTACTCCATGATGCAGCCGGTGGGGGTTTGCGCCGGCATCACCCCGTTCAACTTCCCGGCCATGGTGCCGCTCTGGATGTTCCCGGTCGCCATCGCCTGCGGCAATACCTTTATTCTCAAACCCTCCGAGAAGGATCCCTCCCTCTCGTTGCGGATGGCCGAGCTGCTCAAGGAGGCCGGTCTGCCTGACGGCGTGCTCAACGTGGTGAACGGTGACAAGGAGGTGGTGGATGTGCTGCTGACCGACCCGCGAGTGGGTGCCGTGTCGTTTGTCGGCTCGACCCCCATCGCCCAGTACATCTATGCCACCGCCTCGGCCCACGGCAAGCGAGTGCAGGCGCTGGGCGGCGCCAAGAACCACATGGTGGTGATGCCGGATGCGGACCTCGATCAGGCGGTCTCCGCCCTGATGGGGGCTGCTTATGGGGCAGCGGGCGAGCGCTGCATGGCGATCTCGGTAGCCGTGGTAGTGGGTGACGAGACCGCCGATGCCCTGGTGGCCAAGCTGACACCGCTGGTGGAAAAACTGCGAGTGGGCCCGGGGTTGGGCCAGAGCCCGGAGAACGAGATGGGGCCGCTCATCAGCAAGGAGCATCTGGCCAAGGTGCGTGGCTACGTGGATCAGGGGGTGGCCGAAGGGGCCGCGCTGCGGGTCGATGGTCGCACGCTGAGCCACGACGAGGGTTACTTTATCGGGGGCTGCCTGTTTGACGAGGTGACCCCCGAGATGCGCATCTACCGCGAGGAGATCTTTGGCCCTGTGCTCTCCATCGTGCGGGTGCCGGATTACGAGACGGCGCTGCGGCTCATCAACGAGCACGAGTACGGCAACGGCACCGCCATCTTTACCTGTGATGGCGACACCGCGCGGGACTTCACGGCACGGGTGCAGGTCGGTATGGTAGGGGTGAACGTTCCCATTCCGGTGCCGATGGCGTTTCACAGCTTTGGCGGCTGGAAGCGCTCCATCTTCGGGCCGCTCAACATGCACGGGCCGGACGGGGTTCGCTTTTATACCCGGATGAAGACGGTGACGGCGCGCTGGCCCCAGAGCCTGCGCAGTGGTGCCGAGTTCTCCATGCCGACCATGAAGTGACGCGCTGGCGCGTGCTCATGGCTTAACCTCTTGCCCCCGCCGGTCGTTGATTGGCGGGGGCGAACTCTGTAAAGGAACAACAGATGCGATTGGGAATTCTCGATTGTGACCGGCTCGATCCCGATCTGGCGGATCGTTTTGGCCCCGTTTACTCCGAGATGTTTATCAGGGGCTTTGCGGCCCTGGCCCCCGAACTGGAATTTCGGGTCTGGTCGGCTCTCGATGGGGAGCTGCCGGAGGATCTGCACGAGTGCGATGCCTGGCTCATCACAGGCTCGCGCCACGATGCTTACAGCGATATTCCCTGGATTCAGGCACTGCGGGCGTGGATCCGCCAGGCGCACGATGCCGACGTCAAGCTGGCAGGTGTCTGCTTCGGTCATCAGGTGATCGCCCAGGCGCTCGGTGGCGAGGTGGTGAAGTCTACCAAGGGGTGGGGGCTGGGTGTGTCGGTGCACCCCATGCTGGTAGATGAGCCCTGGATGGCGCCAGCGCGGGATCATATCCGCATTCTGGCGAGCCATCAGGATCAGGTGGCGCTGCTGCCCCCCGGAGCAACCCGGCTGGCGGGCAACGATTTTTGTCCCAACTTTATGTTTTTGCAGGGTGATCACATCGTCGCCATTCAGGGGCATCCGGAGTTCTCGGTGGAGTACAACCGGGCGCTGATCGAGCGGCGCCGTGGCCTGTTGCCCGACGAGCGCTACCAGAGCAGCCTCTCCTCGCTGGAGGGGGAGGTGGATTCGGCGACCATGATGCAGTGGCTGCTGCAGTTTTTGGGGATCCTGCCGCTGCGTGCTGGTGCGGCCTGAGCCCGGTTTGTCAGCCACCCCTTCGGATGCTAGATTTTGTAGCAAAATGAAGGATCAAGCGCTGAGATGTCGGGATCGGATGGTACACTGGCCGCCCATGTGGCGGCCTGTTTGTATGGCTTGATTGCCGTCCCGGCCTGAGCCAAACCTGTCTGAGCCAAACCAGTGTGAGAGTGTGACGCCTTGAAACTACAGCAATTGAAGTATTTGATCGCGATCCGGGACCACAACCTCAATGTGTCCGTGGCTTCCGATGCGCTCTTCACCAGTCAGCCGGGGGTCAGCAAACAGATTGGCCTGCTGGAGAGCGAGCTGGGGGTGCGGATCTTCGAGCGTCGTGGCAAGCATTTGCACCGCATCACCCCGGTGGGGGAGGAGATCATCAAGTGTGCAGAGGCGATGCTCAATATCGAGAGCAAGATCAAGGCGATCTCCCGCGAGTATCTGGACCCGACCGTGGGCACCCTCAACATCCACACTACCCACACCATCGCCCGCTATCTGCTGCCCAAGTCGGTCACCTACTTCACCAAGAAGTATCCCAAGATCTCGTTCCACCTCCATCCGGTGATGTCGGCGAGCAAGGAGCAGATCAGCAAGGGTTACTCCGATTTCTCCATCGTTGCCCACGAGATTGGCTTCGACAAGGAGCTGATCGCGCTGCCCGCCTACCTCTGGACCCTCTCGCTGGTGGTGCCGCAGGATCATCCGCTGGCCAAGGTGAAGAAGCCGACCCTGGAGCAGCTCTGCCACTACCCCATCCTCAGCTACGAGAGTGGCGCCACTGGCCGTCAGGTGCAGGACGAGGTGTTTCAGGCGGCGGGGCTGACACCGAGTTACTACATGACGGTAATGGATGCCGGAGTGATCAAGCGCTACGTGGAGCTGGGCTTTGGCATCGGCATCATCTCCTCGCTGGTGGCCAACGACACCGACAGCCCCGGGCTGGTCTCCATCAATCTGGAGCACCTGTTCAAGCCCTGCCCGGCGCAGATCTGTTTCAGCAAGAGCATCCTGCTGCAGAACTACATGTATGACTTCATCAGCTCCTTCTCGCCCCACCTCACCAAAGAGGTGATCCAGAGTGTGATGCAGCAGCCGAGTCAGGCGCGCATCGACGAGCTGCTGGCCGGGGTGGAGCTGCCCATCTATTGATCCCGATCGGATTCCCGATCGCTGCCGGTTGTCTCTTCTGTCAGGCTGGGCTCTACTCGGGGTTCAGCCTGTCTCTTTTGGGCTATCTCCATCGTCCGAGGTCTCTATGTCCCGCATTCTGCTGCTTGCCAATCTCAACTGTGATCATGTGCTCTCCCTCTCCGAACCGCTGGTGGCGGGGGCCCGGCTGCAATATGTGGATCAGGGGCGCAGGCTCGGCGGTGGCGCCGCCAACACCGGCATCGGGCTGGTGTGGGCGGGCCACGAGGTGACCATTGCCTCCCGCATCGGGCTGGACGAGACCGGCGACTGGCTGCTGGAGCAGGCGGCCGGTTACGGGCTGGATTGCAGCCATGTGGAGCGCTTTGGCGGTGAGACCGGCGAGCTGCTGATCCTGGTGGACTCCACCGGCGAGCGCACCATACTGCGCCGCCCGCGGCGTCCCGACCTGCCCGGCGATCTGCCGCTGGAGGGGATCGACTGCTTCTATGTGAACTATCCCGGCACCGCCATCATCAGCTACATGCGCCAGATGCTCGGCAAGAGCTTCGTGGTGGCCCAGTATCCCAAGGGTGGCCAAGCACGCCGTCCCTGTCACGTGCTGGTGGCCTCCCGCTCCGATCTCGGCGAGGTGAGCGACCCTTGGCAACATGCCCGCCAGCTGGCGGGGGAGCAGCTCGAATGGCTGGTGTTGACCGAAGGCAAGGCGGGCGCAGTGGCCATCCACGGCGATGAGCAGATCCGGGTTGCCGCCCGGCCAGTATCTGTGGTCGATACCACGGGGGCGGGGGATGCCTTCGCTGGCGGATTGATCCATGGTCTGGCGCGGGGCATGGCGATCAAGGATGCGTTGCAGTGCGCGGTGGACTGGGGCGCATTTGCTGTCGCCTCCGAGAGCTCCATTCCCTCGGTCGCGCTGAAAAACTGGCTGAAACAGCTCCACTGAACCACCTCTCTACTGGTCGATTGAGGGCGGTTCGCAGGCCATATGGCTGCTGGTCGAAGGGGCTTGGTGAGGGGGACTATTCGGGAGATTTACCCGCTATAAAGCGGGTAAACGCCGGGCTAACCCGGCAAGTTTGCGATCAATCAAAGAAAGTGTCGATTTATGTGCATCTTCATCGACACCCGGTTGTGCTGCTCTTAACCTGTCACTCCGCAACTCAGATTAAGAGACAGGCCCCTCTGGCGAACCAATTGGCAAACAGAGGCAAACCGGTTGTCTCCTGCCTCTTAGCTCAACGTTGTCGTCCTGATTCCTGGCTTGTAGTAAGAGGCAAGTGCGACCATGCAACTGACACGATTTACCGACTACGCCCTGCGTACCCTGACCTTCCTGGCGGTTCAGCCGGGGGATCGTCTGTCGACCATTACCGAAGTGGCCGATACCTTCGGCATCTCTCGCAACCACGTGGTCAAAATTGTGCACCAGCTTGGCATCAAGGGGTACATCGAGACGGTACGCGGCAAGCACGGTGGCATCCGCCTCGGTCGCTCGGCGGTATCCATCAATTTGCGGGATGTGGTGATGGACATGGAGCATGTGCTCTGTCCGGTCGACTGCAAGCGCGAAAACTGCCGTCTCTCCGGTGGCTGCCGCATTCAGGGCATTCTGCGCCGCGCCATGAACGCCTTCCTCGAAGTGCTGGGTGAGTACACCCTGGCCGATGCGGTGCGCGATCCCAACCGTCTCTGCCACCTGCTGGGTATCGAGCAAGAGACTATTGTGACCATGGCCTGACAGGGCGCGGAATAACGAACAAGATGTGAAAGGGGCCTGATGGCCCCTTTTGCTTTGGTACGCGGGTGGTTTTTAACGACTGCCTGGCTGGCGGATCAGGGTAATGGCGCCGTGCAGGCAGGCGAGGCCACAGGCACCGCAGCCATTGCAGGCATCCATATTGACGTTGATGCCGTCGGCCGTGGCCTTGATCGCCTGCTGGGGACAGGCATCTTCACAGAGCAAGCAGTAGAAGCCCTGCCGTGCCTGACAGCTCTCCTCAATCTGCACCCGGGTCTGCACCTGACGACCCAGCTGCAGGTCGAGGGCGCCGGTGGGACAGGCTCTGGCGCAGCTGCCGCAGTAGCTGCACTGGCCGCAGGCGAGATCGAGCACCGGGGTACCGGCGATGGGACTCCCCTCGTACTCCTCCTGGGTGGCCGGTTTGAGTAGACCGCGCGGGCAGGCCTTGAAACACTCGCCACAGCGGGTGCAGAGGGAGAGGTACTGGGACTCCTCGATGGCCCACGGCGGGCGCGCTTCATGGCAAACCACGGCGGGCTTGCGGGAAGCTTGCCAACCTTGTGTCAGCCAACGGAGGAAATAGTGAGTCATGCTCGCCCCTGATACCTATTAGGGGTTAATTTTATCGAAGTTTCGGGAAGCAGGCCAGAGAATAGCGGCCGTCAGGATCGCAAGCGCAGTTGCCCTTGTGTAAGCTAGGCGGGTCTTTTTACGTGGTTGAATGAAATCATATGTGGCTATTTCTCTGGCGTGCGTCCCTGCTCTATGTCTTTCCCCTGCTGATGTGGGCCTACTGCCGCATCAAGGATATCGAGTTCGCCGAGCTCGATACCGGCGTCAACACCCACAAGTGGGTGGTGCTGGCCGCCTACCTCATCTACGTGGTGATCTGGATCCTGGTTAACCGCTATCTCGAACTCTTCCTGCGTCAGCGGAGCCGTAAATGATCGACCCCGGGCTCTGGGGGATCTTGCTGCCCGCCGCCGTGCTGGCCCTCGGGCTTGGCTGGCTGATCGGGCGGCGTACCGCCACGGCGCAGGCTCAGGAGCTGATGCTGGCGCAGGAGCGTTATCAGGCGCTTCAGGATCGCTTCGACGAGTTGCAGGATGAGCGGATGCAGGGCCAGCAGAAGCTGGATCAGCAGCAGACCCTGCTCATCAAGCTCACCGCCCGCCTCAAGGATGCGGAAGCGACCCTGCGCAGCGAACGGCTGGCCGCTGCAGAGAAGCTGCAACTGCAACAGGAGGCGGAGCAGCGCCTCAGCCAGCAGTTCGAGAATCTCGCCAACCGGATCTTCGAGCAAAACTCCGGCAACTTCCGCGAATTGAACCAGAACAGCCTCGATCTGCTGCTCGCTCCACTCAAAGAGCAGCTCGAGGGCTTTCGCCGTCAGGTGGGCGAGACCCACGCGCAGGAGACGGCCCAACGCCACAGCCTCAAGTTCGAGTTGGAGCGCCTTGCCGAGCTCAATGCCCGCATGACCGAAGAGGCGGCCGCCCTGACCCGCGCCCTCAAGGGCGACAGCAAGCAGCAGGGCAACTGGGGGGAAGTGGTGTTGGCGCGGATCCTCAGCGAATGCGGCCTGCGCGAGGGCCACGAGTACCACACCCAGGTCAATATCGAGGTGGAGAAGGGCAAGCGCTACCAGCCCGACGTGATCGTCCACCTGCCGCAGGAGAAGGACATCATCATCGACGCCAAGGTGTCGCTGACCGCCTACGAGCGCTGGTACAACGCTGAGGACGAGCTGGAGAAGGCAGTGGCGCTGAAAGAGCACGTCGCCTCGGTGCGCAACCATATCCGCGAGCTGGGCCGCAAGGATTACCAGCAGCTGCCCGGGGTGCGCACCCTCGACTATGTGCTGATGTTCGTGGCGGTGGAGCCCGCCTTCCTCACTGCCATGGAGGCCGATGCCTCGCTGGTGCGTTACGGTCTCGACAACAACATCCTGTTGGTGAGCCCCACCAACCTGATGGTAGCGCTGCGCACCATCGAGAACCTGTGGCGCTACGAGCGGCAAAACCAGAATGCCCGCCAGATTGCCGAGCGGGCCGGTCGCCTCTACGAAAAGCTGCGGCTGTTTGTCGAGGAGATGCAGCAGATGGGCGGCAGCCTGCACAAGGCGCAGGAGAGCTACGACAAGGCAATGGGACGGCTGGTCAACGGCCGTGGCAACCTGATTGCGCAGGTCGAGCGTTTCCGCGAGCTGGGGGTGGAGGTGACCAAGAGCCTGCCCGAGCCGCTGGTGGAACGGGCGCTGGAGCGCGACAAGGAGCGGGAGTAGTTAGCCTGATCCTGCTTGTCAGCAAAAGGCCCAAACCCGGTTTGGGTCTTTTGCTATCTGCCAGCTGGCCCAGTGCTTACTCATCATCAGAAATCCGCAAAGCAAACGGCCCACCGAAGTGGGCCGTTGTTATTTGCACTGCCGATGTGGATCAGCGGCTGGCAGCGCGGGCGCTCAGTTCGGCTTTCTCGCTATCGCTCAGGAAGGCCAGGGTCAGGCCGTTCTGCTGGGCAGTGCGGATCTCGCTCGCCGTCATGCCAGCGGCCGGGGCGGCTACTCCATATTCGTGTGGCAGGTCGATCCCTTCCACCGCCGGATCGTCGGTGTTGAGGCAGGCCAGCACTCCAGCGGCCAGGAACTGGCGGATCGGGTGTTCGGTCAGGCTCGCTACCGTGGTGGTCTGGACGTTGGAGGTGAGGCAGGATTCGATGCCGATGCGGTGCTCGGCCAGATAGGCCATCAGGGCCGGATCCTGAATCGCTTTGACGCCGTGGCCGATACGCTCGGCGCCCAGCTCGCGAATGGCTTGCCACATGCTCTCGGGGCCAGCGGCTTCACCGGCGTGTACGGTGACGCGCATGCCTGCATCGCGCACCTTGCGGAAGTGGTCGACAAAGAGTTCGCCCGGGAAGCCCAGTTCGTCACCGGCCAGATCGATGGCGACCAGCTTGTCGCGGTGAGCCAAGCAGGCGGCCAGCTCCTGATTGCACTGCTCGGTGCCGAAGGTGCGGCTCATGATGCCGATCAGGTTGGTCTTGATACCGAAATCGCGGCTGCCCGCGGCCACGCCGTCGATGATGGCTTCCACCACGCCCTGCGGGTGCAGCTTGTGGGCCATTGCCATATAGGCCGGGCTGAAGCGCAGCTCGGCATAGTCGATACCGGCGCGCAGCAGATCTTCCACGTTCTCGTAGGCGACCCGGCGGCAGGCGTCATAGTCAGCCAGCACGGCCACGCCCCAATCCAGCTTCTTCAAAAAGGCAACCAGACTCGGCTCGTTTTCGACGATCTGTACGTGGGGGCGCAGCGCCTCCAGCTCGAAGGCGGGCAACTGAATGTTGTGTTGGCGACCCAGCTCGAGGATGGTTTGCGGGCGGATGTTGCCGTCCAGATGGCGGTGCAGGTCGGTCAGGGGGAGAGATCTGTCAATCATGGGGGCGCCCTCGTCGAGTCAGGTTTGAAAGCCTGCCATTCTAGGCGGGGCTTTCAAAAAAGATACCCCGTTTATGGTTAAACGGGGTTCTGGCGGACGGTGATTTGTCAGGGCGTGATGGGAATCGTTTTTCCCCGGGACTCAGGAGAGATCGAGTTCCTTCAGCTTGCGGGTGAGGGTATTGCGACCCCAGCCAAGCAGGCGGGCGGCCTCCTGCTTGTGGCCGTGGGTGTGCTCCAGCGCCGTCTCCAGCATGATCCGCTCGAACTGGGGCATGGCATCGGCCAGGATGTCTGTCTCTCCCAGCGCCAGCTTGCTGGCCACCCACTCCTGCAACTGTTGCTGCCAGCAACCGGGTAACGCCGGTTGACCCGGTTCGGCGTTGTGGGTGATGGGGGTGAGCAGCTCGGCAGGCAGGTCGCCGACCAGCACTTCCTGACCGGATGCCATCACGGTGAGCCAGCGACAGACGTTCTCCAGCTGGCGCACGTTGCCCGGCCAGGGCAGGCGACTGATATAGGCCTGGGTATCTGGGTGCAGGCTCTTGGCCTCGACGTTCAGCTCTTTGGCGGCGCGTAGCAGGAAGTGGCGGGCCAGCTGGGGAATATCCTCACGGCGCTCCTTGAGGGCAGGAATATGGATGCGAATGACGTTGAGGCGGTGAAACAGATCCTCGCGAAACTCGCCATCGGCCACCCGCTTTTCCAGATTCTGGTGGGTGGCGGCGATGATCCGCACGTCTACCTGCACCGGCTGGTGGCCGCCAACCCGGTAGAACTGGCCATCGGCCAGCACCCGCAGCAGTCGGGTCTGCACATCCAGCGGCATATCGCCGATCTCGTCGAGAAACAGGGTACCGCCGTCGGCTTGCTCGAAGCGGCCGTGGCGGATGTTGTTGGCGCCGGTAAAGGCCCCCTTCTCGTGACCGAACAGCTCGGATTCGATGAGATCTTTGGGGATGGCCGCCATGTTGAGGGCGATAAAGTTCTTGTGGGCGCGCGGGCTGTGCTTGTGCAGCGCATGGGCGACCAGCTCCTTGCCGGTACCACTCTGGCCGTTGATCAGCACCGAGATACTGGAGCGCGACAGGCGGCCGATGGCGCGGAACACCTCCTGCATCGCCGGCGCCTCACCGATGATCTCGGGAGTGGCGGCGGCCTCTTGCTGGCGAGACTTGCGTTTGGTGCGCTGCTCTTTGAGGTGATTCTCGGCGCGGCGCACCAGGGTCACCGCTTCGTCTATGTCGAATGGTTTGGGCAGGTACTCGAAGGCGCCGCGCTGGTAGGCGTTGACCGCGCTGTCGAGATCCGAGTGGGCGGTCATGATGATGATGGGCAGATCGGCCTGACGGCGGTGGATCTGCTCCAGCAGGCTCAAACCATCGATGCCGGGCATCCGGATATCGGAGAGGATCACATCGGGCGAGCGCAGCTCAAGGGCGTGTAGCAGGGCTTCGCCATCGGCAAAGCTCTCGCAGTTGAAGCCTTCGCTGCCGAGAGTGCGCTCCAGCACCCAGCGGATAGAACTGTCGTCATCGACGATCCACACTTTGGCGGTCATGGGGTTCCCTTACTTGCGAAGCGGTAGAAAAATGGTGAATTCGGTGTGACCCGGCCAGCTGATGCAGTCAATTCGTCCTTTGTGCTGGTCGATCAGGTTCTGGGCGATGGAGAGGCCGAGCCCGGTTCCCCCCTCTTTGCCGGTGATCATCGGGTAGAACAGGGTGTCGCGAATGGCATCGGGAATGCCGGGGCCGTTGTCGATGATCTTGATCTCCGCTGCCAGCCGGTAACGCTGGCCGTGGATGGTGATCTGGAACGCGGTGCGGGTCTTGATACGGATAAGCCCGGTCTGATCCCCCAGTGCTTCGGCGGCGTTGCGCACTATGTTGAGAAACGCCTGCTGCAGCTGATCCGGCTCCATCTCGAATTCGGGGATGCTGGGGTCGTAATCCCGCTCGATGCGAACAGAGGGAGGGAGTTCGAGCTCCACCAGTCGGCGTACCTGCTCCAGCACCGAATGGACATTGTGCATCTGGTGACGGCCGGGGCGCTGGGGGCCGAGCAGGCGATCGACCAGTACCCGCAGCCTGTCAGCCTGTTCGATGATGATGCCGGTATATTCGCGCAGCGCCGGATCCGGCAGCTCTTTTTGCAGCAGCTGGGCCGCGCCGCGCAGGCCGCCGAGGGGATTCTTGATTTCGTGGGCCAGCCCGCGCACCAGCTCCTTGGCCGCCAGCTGTTGGGCATGTTGCTGCTGCTCCTGACTGATCTTCTTCTGCTGGTCGATCTTGCGCAGCTCCACCACCAGCAGACGCTGTTCGTGGTCGGCCATCGGGGTAGCGCTCAGCTCCACCAGTCGCGGTTCTCCCTCTACCACCAGAGTCACTTCGCTATCGGTAAAGCCCTGCCCTGAAACGAGGCAATGTTTCAGTCGTTGCAGGTCGAGGGAGATATGTTCCAGCAGATGGGGCAGTTCGATGCCGATCAGCCTGCGTTCACTGAGGGAGAGCAGCTGTTCAGCCGCTGGGTTGACGAATTGGATGCAGAGCCGCTCATCCATCAGGATCACGGCGGTCAGCAAATTATCCAAGAGTGTTTTGGCGTTGTCCGAGCGGGTTGGCACAGGTTTCTCCCTAAAACGGTGCTACACACCTGTTATGCACCGATATGGTGCATAGAGTTTACCCGCATCGGTGCGCTATATCACCCCTGGTCGGCTTTGGGGGTGGGTTTGGGAGCCGGCGTCACGCTCGCTCTATGCAGGTAAAAGGTGACTGCACTGGATTTAGCAAGGATCGTACCGTCTTTGGCGAGCAGCTCGAGCTGAGCCTCGTGGGCGCCGCGATCGACGTTTTCGACCCGGACAGAGAGGCTGTTGCTGACGATGGGGGCGGCTTTGCCATCCAGGGTCAGGCGCACATCATACTGGGTCGGAGGTTTGGGGCTGATGGTGCCCTGAAAGACGATGTTGCCTGTGTTGTCGCGCAGGGTGCTGCCCTGTTCCGGGGAGAGCAGTTCGATGGTCAGCTTGGCTGCCTCTTTCTCTTTCTTGGCATCAGCGCCGGTCAGGCTGTTGAAGTTATCCACCTGAACCGATCTGGGCGCGCTGCTGCCCAGCAGCGGGGCGACCCGCAGATCGACCTCTTTGGCGTTTTTGCCGGGTGGTGGCGCATCCGAGTAGTGGGTGATGCCATTGCCATCGACCCAGGAGTAGACCTTGGCCGCGTCCGCAGCGAACGAGGTCAGCAACAGGAGGCTGAGCACCCCTATGCCATGCTTGTTGTTCATCCATCTCTCCTTGACGGTATTTTGCTTAATCCTATCAGAGAAAAAACCCGCCAGATGGCGGGTTTTGTCACGATTAAGCAAGCTGACCTGATTTAAACGGCCAGTCTGCTGAGACTTAGACGGAGTAGTACAGTTCGAACTCCAGCGGGTGCGGGGTCATGCGCACACGGTCAACATCCTGCTGTTTCAGTTCCAGATAGGAGTTGATGAAGTCATCGCTGAACACGCCGCCGCGGGTCAGGAACTCGCGGTCAGCATCCAGAGCAGCCAGGGCTTCGTCCAGAGAACCGGCAACGGTCGGCACTTCTGCGGCTTCTTCCGGCGGCAGGTCATACAAGTTTTTGTCCATGGCATCGCCCGGATGGATCTTGTTGATGATGCCGTCCAGACCGGCCATCAGCTGGGCTGCGAAGGCCAGGTACGGGTTGGCAGCCGGATCCGGGAAGCGCACTTCGATACGACGGGCTTTCGGGCTCGGTACCACCGGGATACGGATGGAGGCAGAGCGGTTGCGGGCAGAGTAAGCCAGCATGACCGGTGCTTCATAACCCGGAACCAGACGTTTGTAGGAGTTGGTGGTCGGGTTGGCGAAGGCGTTGATGGCCTTGGCGTGCTTGATAATACCGCCGATGTAGTGCAGAGCCATCTCGGACAGACCGCCGTACAGGTCACCAGCGAACAGGTTGACGCCGTTCTTGGCCAGAGACTGGTGGCAGTGCATGCCGGAGCCGTTGTCACCGAACATGGGTTTCGGCATGAAGGTCACGGTCTTGTTGTAGGCGTGGGCCACGTTGTGGATCACGTACTTCAGTACCTGCACTTCGTCAGCTTTCAGCGTAAGAGTGTTGAAGCGGGTAGCGATTTCGTTCTGACCGGCAGTGGCCACTTCGTGATGGTGAGCTTCAACGACCTGGCCCATCTCTTCCAGCACCAGACACATGGCGGCGCGGATATCCTGGGAGGAGTCGACCGGTGCAACCGGGAAGTAACCGCCTTTCACGAACGGACGGTGACCCTTGTTGCCATGCTCATAAGCAGTGCCGGAGTTCCATGCGGCTTCTTCAGATTCGATTTTCACGAAGCTGTGGCCCATGGTGTTGGAGAAAGTAATGTTGTCGAACATGAAGAATTCCGGCTCCGGCCCGAACAGCACGGTGTCAGCGATGCCGCTGGACTTCAGGAAATCTTCTGCACGTTTGGCGATGGAGCGCGGATCGCGATCGTAGCCCTGCATGGTGGCAGGCTCCAGCACGTCACAAACGATGTTCAGAGTGGTCTCTTCGGTGAACGGGTCCAGCTTGGCGGAGGCTGCGTCCGGCATCAGTACCATGTCGGATTCGTTGATGCCCTTCCAGCCGCCGATGGAGGAACCATCGAACATCTTGCCGTCTTCGAAGAAATCTTCATCAACTTGGTGAGCAGGGATGGATACATGCTGCTCTTTACCCTTGGTGTCGGTAAAGCGCAGATCAACAAACTTGACTTCGTGTTCCTGGATCAGGGCCAAAACGTTCTGGGCTGACATGCTAAGTAACCTCCGGTGTTAAAACTCTCTGGGTGAATGCGTCGTCGTATTCACATAAGCCAGTATCGTGCCAAGTTTGTGACAGCTTGATTTCAGGGCAATCTCGCAGAAGAGGCTCCCCAAAATCAGGCGATCTCGACTCGCGTTGCATCAATTTAGTGCGATGGTGGATCGTTTTGGTGCACTGTAATGGTGCGCGAAATACGGTCACCGCCCATCTAAGCAGGGTTTGTCAGAGAGGTCTATGATCCAGATCTGTTGTTATGCGCGAATGTACTGCAATTCTGCTAGGCAGATCACAAAGGCAAGAGTACAATTAGCGCCCAATTTTACCCGGTGATTGAGGCGAGAATGTTAGAGAATTTACGCAATATTGCGATTATTGCGCACGTTGACCACGGCAAAACGACTCTGGTTGATAAGCTGCTGCAGCAGTCCGGCACCCTGGACCGCTCCACGGAAGGCCAGGAACGGATCATGGACTCCAATGATCTGGAACGGGAACGTGGCATCACCATTCTCGCCAAGAACACTGCGATCCGCTGGAATGACTACCGCATCAACATCGTTGATACCCCGGGTCACGCCGACTTCGGTGGTGAAGTAGAGCGCGTACTGTCCATGGTTGACTCCGTGCTGCTGCTGGTTGACGCCGTTGACGGCCCGATGCCGCAAACCCGTTTCGTGACCCAGAAAGCGTTCGCTCAGGGTCTGAAGCCGATCGTGGTCATCAACAAGGTTGACCGTCCGGGTGCTCGTCCTGACTGGGTAATGGATCAGGTATTCGACCTGTTCGACAACCTGGGCGCGACTGACGAACAGCTGGATTTCAAAGTTGTTTACGCCTCTGCACTGAACGGTTGGGCCACCATGGATCAGGACGTCGAGTCCGAGAACATGGAGCCGCTGTTCCAGGCTATCGTTGACAACGTTGAAGCGCCGAAGGCTGATGCCGAAGGTGGTTTCCAGATGCAGATCTCCCAGCTGGACTACAACTCCTACGTGGGTGTTATCGGTATCGGCCGTATCACCCGTGGTCGCGTCAAAACCAACCAGCAAGTCACCATCGTTGGTGCTGACGGCAAGACCCGTAACGGTAAAGTCGGTCAGGTGCTGGGTTACCTGGGTCTGTCCCGTACTGAAGTTACCGACGCGCAAGCGGGTGACATCATCGCTATCACCGGTCTGGGCGAGCTGAAAATCTCCGACACCATCTGTGACAACGGTGCCGTTGAAGCCCTGCCGCCGCTCTCCGTTGACGAGCCGACCGTGAACATGACCTTCCAGGTCAACACCTCACCGTTCGCCGGTAAAGAGGGCAAGTTCGTGACCTCCCGTAACATTCTGGAGCGTCTGAACCAGGAGCTGGTCCACAACGTGGCCCTGCGCGTGGAAGAGACCGATGATCCGGACAAGTTCCGTGTATCCGGTCGTGGTGAGCTGCACCTCTCCATCCTGATCGAAAACATGCGTCGCGAAGGTTACGAACTGGCGGTATCCCGTCCGGAAGTAATCCTGCGTACTGTTGATGGTGTTTTGCAGGAACCGTTCGAAACCGTAACGGTGGACGTTGAAGAAGCGCACCAGGGTTCCGTGATGGAGCAACTGGGTCTGCGTAAAGGCGAAATGACCAACATGACCCCGGATGGCAAGGGTCGTGTCCGTCTGGACTTCATGATCCCGAGCCGTGGCCTGATCGGTTTCCAGACCGAGTTCATGACCATGACCTCAGGTACCGGTCTGCTGTACCACACCTTCGACCACTACGGTCCGCACAAGGGTGGCAGCATCGGCGAGCGTCAGAATGGCGTGCTGATCTCCAACGCTACCGGTAAAGCACTGACTTACGCCCTGTTCGGTCTGCAAGACCGTGGTCGTCTGTTCATCGGTCACGCGACCGAAGTGTACGAAGGCCAGGTGATCGGTATCCACTCCCGTTCCAACGACCTGACTGTTAACTGCCTGAAAGGCAAACAGCTGACCAACATGCGTGCCTCCGGTACCGACGAAGCTCAAGTGCTGACTCCGCCGATCCGCATGACTCTGGAACAGGCTCTCGAGTTCATCGATAACGACGAACTGGTAGAAGTGACTCCGAAGAACATCCGTATCCGCAAGAAATTGCTGACTGAGCTGGATCGTAAGCGCTCTGGCCGTGGTTAATGCCATGTGCTGAGTCTCGGCAGCCCTTGCGGCCGCTGACGGTTCACTGATAAACGGACCCAAACCTCTGGTTTGGGTCCGTTTTTTTATGCCTGTGATCCGCTCTGGCCATCCTGATGAGCTCGTTCAGGCCATCCGGTAATGGGGCTGATGAGCATTGAGCGAAGGTCGTGGGGATGGGTGAGATAAAAAAGCCGCAGCGGATGAACGCTGCGGCTTTTTGCTGGCTTGCAGTAAGGGGTTACTGGCGCCAGAAGGAGGGGAAGAAGAGCACTGCGACCGTCAGGATCTCCAGCCGTCCCAGCAGCATGCCGAATGACAACAGCCATTTGGCCGATTCCGGCAGGCTGGCAAAGTTGGTGCTGGGGCCGACCACCGGGCCCATGCCCGGGCCGACGTTGGCAACGGCGGTGATGGAGCTGGATATGGCTGTCAGGGGGTCAAGCCCGATGGCGCCCAACAGTGCAGCTATCACCAGAATGATGGCGAAGTAGGCCAGCACGAAGGAGATCATCGAGCGGATGATGGCGTCATTGACTGTCCGGCCGTTGTACTTCTGCGGGAACACGGCGGAGGGGTGCATCAGCTGGCGCATCTGCTTTCTGAACAGGGCAAACGCCACCTGCACCCGGAAGATCTTCAGACCACCCGCAGTGGAGCCTGAGCAGGCCCCAAGAGCCAGCAGCACGATGAAGACGATGCTGGCGAGCGGCCCCCAGGTGCCGAAGTCACCAAGGCCATAGCCGGTGGTAGTGAGCACCGAGACGATGTTGAAGCAGCTGATGCGCAGGGCATCCCAGAAGCCGAACAGATCTCTCTCCCACAGATAGAAGGTCATGATGACGGTGACCCACACCACCAGCCAGAAGAAGCCTCGTACCTGGGCATCCTTGAACAGGCTGTTGTCCCTGTGGTTGAGGCTCTGCACATAGAGCAGGAAGGGCAGGCCGCCAAGGAACATGAACAGGGTGCCAATCCAGTGGGCCGAGTTGGAGAAGTGGGACATGGATTGATCGGAGGTGGAGTAGCCGCCGGTACTGAGAGTGGTCATGGCGTGGTTGATCGCCTCGAACATGTTCATGCCGCTGGCCCAGTAGGCCATGAAGCAGAGCATGGAGAGCACCAGATAGACCACGACAATGTTATTGGCGACCGTCTTGGCACGCGGGGCGCTTTTGTCTGACCAGTCCGAGCTCTCGGTCTGGAACAGCTTCATGCCGCCGACGTTGAGGTAGGGCAGCACGGCTACCGCCATCACGATAAAGCCGACCCCGCCCAGCCACTGCAGGATGGATCGCCACAACAGGATGCTGTGAGCCATGTTGTCGAGGCCGGAGAGCACGGTGGAGCCCGTGGTGGTTACCCCCGACATGGTCTCGAAGTAAGCGTCGGTGAAGTTGATGTGGGTGATGAAAACAAAAGGAAGGGCGCCGAAGGCGCAGGCCACCACCCAAACCGAGGTGGTGAGCAGGAACATCTCCCGCACCCCCAGATGAAACTCCGCCTTGCGTCCATAGTGGAGGCAGAGCAGGGCGGCGCCGTGGGTGATCAGCACGGACTTGAGAAACTCGACAAATCCCTCTGACCCGGTGAGCAGTGCCAGCAAGGTGGGCAGCCACATGAAGAGCGCCAGCTTGGAGAGCACCAGCCCGAGGGTGAAGATGATGGGACGCAGCTTGATCATGTTCGATAACCTGGTCGTTGATTAACAAAAGACCCGGACCATCCCTTTGGGGGAGCTGAGCCGGGTCTGGTTTGACAGCCTGTGCGCATGAAGACGTTACAGGAAGAAGGGGCTTGGCTGGAACAGCCGCTCCACTTCCGGGATGTACTTCTTGTCCACCAGGAACATGACCACGTGGTCATCCTGCTGGATCTTGGTGCGATCGTGGGCGATCAGCACCTCATCTCCGCGCACCACGGCACCTATGGTGGTGCCCGGCGGCAGCTTGAGCTCGCCCACCGTCTTGCCGACCACCTTGGAGGTGTTCTCGTCACCGTGGGCAATCGCCTCGATCGCCTCGGCCGCGCCGCGGCGCAGGCTGTAGACGTTGGCGATATCGGCCCGACGCACGTGTGTCAGCAGGGCCGAGATGGTGGCCTGCTGCGGCGAGATAGCGATATCGATAGAGCCACCCTGCACCAGATCGACGTAGGCGCCGCGCTGGATCAGCACCATGGTTTTCTTGGCGCCCATCTTCTTGGCGAGCAGCGCCGACATGATGTTGGCCTCATCCTCGTTGGTCACGGCGATGAAGACGTCGATCTGGTCGATGTGCTCCTCGGCCAGCAGCTCCTGATCCGCCGCATCGCCGCAGAAGACGATAGTGTTCTCCAGCAGTTCGGAGAGCTGCTCCGCCCGCTTCTGATTGCGCTCGATAAGCTTGACGCTGTAACGCTTCTCCAGTTGGCGGGCGAGACCCGCGCCGATGTTGCCACCACCGACGATCATGATGCGACGGTAGGGGCTCTCGAGGCGCTGCAGCTCCGACATCACGGCACGGATATGGCCCGCGGCGGCGACGAAGAAGACCTCGTCATCCGCTTCGATGATGGTGGTACCTTGCGGACGGATCGGGCGGCCCTGACGGAAGATGGCCGCTACCCGAGTTTCGATGTTGGGCATGTGCTCGCGCAGGGTCGAGAGCGCATTGCCGACCAGCGGGCCGCCGTAGTAGGCCTTGACCGCCACCAGACCGACGCGGCCACCTGCAAAATCAACCACTTGCAGGGCACCCGGATACTCGATCAGGCGACGCACATAGTCGGTCACCAACTGCTCCGGCGCGATCAGGTGATCCACCGGCACCGATTCCGGCAGGAACAGCCGATCCCGCTCGGTCAGATAGGCGGGCGAACGGATACGCGCCACCTTGTTCGGGGTGTTGAACAGGGAGTAGGCCACCTGACAGGCGATCATGTTGGTCTCGTCACTGTTGGTGACGGCGACCAGCATGTCGGCATCCTGAGCCCCCGCTTCGCGCAGCACCTTGGGGTGAGCGCCATGGCCGTTGACCACCCGCAGGTCAAACTTGTCCTGCAGTTCGCGCAGGCGCTCGCTGTCGGTATCGACGATGGTGATGTCGTTGTTCTCCCCGGCCAGGTTCTCGGCCAGGGTGCCGCCGACCTGGCCGGCTCCCAAAATGATGATTTTCATAGGGAACGTCTACTCACGTTGATGCTGTAAAGGGGAGCGCCAGAACGGAGCAGGCGGCTCTCCCGAATGAGGTTTGTCATGCCCGGCTCAGAGCTTGACCAGTTTGGCGTAGTAGAAGCCATCCATTTCGGCTTCACCCGGCAGGAACTGGCGGCCCGGGCAGTCCGGGGTGTCCTGTTCGTGCAACGGTACCAATTTGGCATCTTTGGTCGCGGCAAGGAAGGCGCGGATCTGTTCGCGGTTCTCTTCCGGCAGGACGGAGCAGGTAGCGTAGAGCAGGGTGCCGCCGCTTTTCAGCTTGCCCCAGAGGGCATTGAGAATGCGGCGCTGCAGCTCGGCCAGCTCGCGGATGTCCTGATCACGGCGCAACCACTTGATGTCGGGGTGGCGACGGATGACGCCAGTGGCGGAGCAGGGGGCATCCAGCAGGATGCGGTCGAACTGGCCCTCCGGCCACCACTGTTCCGGTGCCGCGGCATCGCCGTGGATCACTTTGGCGGTCAGGCCGATGCGATCCAGGTTCTCCTGCACCCGCTTGAGGCGGTTCTCGTCGGCATCGACGGCGACCACTCCGGCCAGCTTGGGCTGACGCTCCAGCAGGTGGGCGGTCTTGCCGCCGGGGGCGGCGCAGGCATCCAGCACCCACTCACCCGGTTGCGGGTCGAGCAGTGCCGCGGCCTGTTGTGCTGCACCATCCTGTACCGAGCAGTCACCGACCTCGAAGCCGGGCAGCTTGGTCACATCGCAAGGACGCTCCAGCAGGATGCAATCCTCGCCCTCTTCACCGGCCACGGCATTGATGCCGACTTCAGCCATGCGAGCCAGCATGGCATCGCGGCTCTGGCGCTGGCTGTTGTTGCGAATCCACATGGGAGGGCGCTGGTTGTTCGCCTCCATGATGAATTCCCACTCATCGTGATAGGCCTGACGCAGGCGCTTGGTGAGCCACTCCGGATGACCGAGGCGAATGCTGGGAACGCGGTCGATACGCAGCAGAATGACTTCGGCGCTGCGCTGGAAGTTGCGCAACACGCCGTTGATGAGGCCACGCAGGGAGGTACCCTTGAGCAGTTTGACGGCGTTAACGGTCTCGGCCACCGCGGCGTGAGCCGGAATGCGGGTGTAGATGAGCTGATAGAGACCGACCAGGATGAGGTAGTGGAAAATGCGGCTCTTGTTTTTGAGCGGCTTGTCCATCATCTCGTTGACTGCCGCATCGAGGCGGGGCAGCCAGCGCAGGGTGCCGTAGCAGAGTTCTTGCAGGAGAGCGCGATCGCGAGGTGCGACCTTCTCCTGGGCAGCAGGCAGAACAGCGGAGAGGGATTGACCCTGATCCAGCACCTGTTGAATAACGAGAGCGGCCTGTGCACGTGTTTTCATAGAGTTACCTTAGATGCGCAAGTCGGGGCCTGGGCCCCGCTTGTGTCAATTCAATCCAGTTCAATTCAATTGCGTGCCGGGTTCAAACCAGTCGCGGCGAGAGTTGAGCAGGTCCGAAACGGACATCGCCTTCTTGCCGGGCGGTTGCAGGGTCAGCAGGCGCAGTACCCCTTTGCCGGTCGCGATATCGATCCCCTGCTTGTCGGCCTTGAGCAGGGTGCCGGCAGGTTGGTCGTGGTCGCTGTCAATGACGGCGGCTTGCCATACCTTGACGGTCTGGTCAGCCACTTCAAACCAGCTGATGGGCCAGGGGTTGAACGAGCGGATGCAGCGTTCGATGGCAACCGCCTCCATCGACCAGTCGATGCGGGCCTCTTCCTTGGAGAGCTTTTCGGCATAGTTGGCCAGCGCATCATCTTGCGCCTCGGCAGCAGTTTCACCGGCGGCCATGGCATTGATGGTATCGACCAGCGCCTGCGGGCCCAGCTCGGCCAGCTTGTCATAGAGGCTGGCGGAGGTCTCGTCGGCGGCGATGGGGCAGCTTACCTTGCGGATCATGGCGCCGGTATCCAACCCCACATCCATCTGCATGATGGTGACGCCGGTTTCGCTATCCCCCGCCCAAATAGAGCGCTGGATCGGTGCCGCGCCGCGCCAGCGCGGCAGCAGGGAGCCATGGACGTTGATGCAGCCCAGACGCGGGGTATCGAGTACCACCTTGGGCAGGATCAGACCATAGGCCACCACCACCATCAGGTCGGCGCCAAGGGCGGCCAGTTCGACCTGCGCCTCTTCCTTGCGCAGAGAGGCCGGTTGGTAAACCGGCAGGTTGTGGGCCAGTGCCAGCTCTTTGACCGGGCTGGCAGTGAGCTTCTGGCCACGGCCTGCGGGCTTGTCCGGCTGGGTATAAACGGCAACGACCTCGTGGTCGGAAGACAACAACGCCGCCAGGTGACGGGCGGCGAAGTCGGGAGTACCGGCAAAAATCAGTTTCAGCTTATTCAATGGGGCAGATCCTCAGAGGACTTTGCGATCTTCACGGGCCATCTTTTCCAGCTTCTGGCGAATGCGCTGGCGCTTGAGCGGGGACAAGTAATCCACAAACAGCTTGCCGACCAGATGATCCATCTCATGCTGGATGCAGATGGCGAGCAGATCATCGGCTTCCAGCTCGAATGGCTTGCCGTTGCGGTCCAGGGCGCGGATTTTGATCTGTTCAGCGCGAGGCACCAGAGCACGGCTGCCGGGCACGGAGAGGCAACCCTCTTCAATGCCGGTGCTGCCGCACTGCTCGATGACCTCCGGATTGATCAATACCAGAGGATCTTCACGGTTTTCAGAGACATCGATCACTATGATGCGCTGGTGAATGTCGACCTGAGTCGCGGCCAGGCCAATGCCTTCCTCCGCGTACATGGTTTCGAACATATCATCTACAATCTGTTGTAACTCGGGTGTAAAGGTCTCGACAGGGGCTGCAACGGTGCGCAGGCGCTCATCGGGAAAACGCAATACATCTAGAATGGCCATAGTTTTTTCTTTAGTTTCGTATAAATGCAGTCAATATTGGCGTAATTCTAGTCATTTACGCCGACAAAAAACAGCAACACTTTGCGTACAGAAGTAACAGGGAGTGTTATGTATCTGAAGCAAACCATCCTCGCCTGCCTGCTGGTGACCGTGAGTCAGGCAGCACTGGCCGATCAGCTGAGGCTGAAAGCGGGTTACCCCGAAAGCTATGTAGTGCAAAAAGGCGACACCCTGTGGGATATCTCCGGCAAGTATCTTTCCGAACCCTGGCTCTGGCCCCGTCTCTGGAACATCAATCCGCAGATAGCCAATCCTCACTGGATCTACCCCGGTGATGTACTGCATCTGAGCTGGGTCAATGGTGAACCCCGGCTCGGCAAGGCGATGCAGGGTAGCAAGCAAGTTATCCGTCTCGGCCCGAAAACCCGTTACGAAAACAAAGCCAATCCCATTCCGACCCTGCCTATCAGCGAGATCGGCCCCTTCCTGCAAACCGACCATATTCTGGCTGACAGCCAGCAGCAGAAAACCTTGCCCTATCTGCTGGGGTCGGATCAGAAACATATTGGCATGCTGGAGGGGGACACCCTCTATGTGCAGGGCTCCCTGACGCCGGGGCAGGTTTATGGCATTTATCACCCTGGAGTGGTCTACAAGGATCGCGAAACCGGTGAACTGCTGGGCCAGGAGGCGATCTTTGCCGGTGTGGTGCGGGCCGTGGCGCGTCTTGATGGCGATCGGACCGAAGTGACTCTGACTCATAACCAGCGCGAAGTGCTGCAGGGCGACAAGGTGATGCCGCTGCCCGCTCAGGAGAACATGCCCGCCGTCTTCACACCGAAAGCGGCACCTGCCATCACGCCGGGCTATATCATCGATTTGCCGAACAAGACCCGGGGCGGTGGCAAGTTTGATGTGGTGCTGATCAACCGGGGTGGCCGCGATCAATTGGTCGCCGGGGATGTACTGGATGTCAGACGGCCCGGTGCTGCTCTGGTCACCAAGAATGGCGATGTACAGTACAAGGAACTCTCGTCGGTTTTTAACCGGGTGTTTTACAGCAGTAACAAGAAGGCACCACTGCCCTCTGAAGCGATTGCCCGTGTCATGTTGTTCAAGGTGTATGACAAGCTGAGTTACGGTCTCATCATGCAGAGTAACGACATGGTGAGTGCGGGCTATCAGGTCACTCACTTCTGACGTGAACTACCCCGACGCGCGTCTGGCGCTCTGGCTAACTCTCGATGCGGTCACCGGTATCGGTCCGATGACCGCTGCACGTCTGTTGGAGCGGGCCGGGGGAAGTATTGAGACCCTGTTCCAGAGCGATGAAGCGCAACTGCATGGTATGGGGTTATCGTCAGAGCAGATCAAACAACTGCGCTGGCCCTCGCCAGTGGTTGAGCAGAGCCTGGCTTGGGCCGCTTTGCCTGACAATCTCCTTATTCCGCAAGATCACCCGACTTATCCACCCTTGTTGCGAGAAATTCCCGCGGCCCCCCTGTTGCTCTACTGTCGTGGCGATCTTGCTGCGCTATCGCGACCCCAGCTGGCAATGGTGGGGACACGCCATCCTACCTATG
Source organism: Aeromonas sp. Y293-4 (assembly GCF_027705905.1). Taxonomy (NCBI): domain Bacteria; kingdom Pseudomonadati; phylum Pseudomonadota; class Gammaproteobacteria; order Aeromonadales; family Aeromonadaceae; genus Aeromonas; species Aeromonas sp. Y293-4. The sequence continues at coordinate 58,992 of NZ_JAPDCI010000011.1, forward strand.
CAGGCAAAGATAATGCCTCCCGCCTCTGTAGCGAGCTGGTTGGATGCGGGTTAGCCATCACTTCGGGCCTTGCGCTCGGTATCGATGGTGTTTGCCATCAGCAGGCGCTGGCTGATGGCGGTATCACTCTTGCCGTGTTGGGGTCCGGGCTGGATTGCCTCTACCCCAAACGCCATCAGGGGCTGGCAGGCCAGATTCTGGAGAAAGGTGGCTTGCTTATCTCCGAGCTGGCGCCGGATAAAGGGCCGCTGGCTGAACATTTTCCTCGTCGCAACCGTATTATCAGTGGTCTGTCGCTGGGAACTCTGGTGGTGGAGGCGACCGAGCAGAGCGGTTCGCTGATCACAGCTCGCTATGCACTTGAGCAGGGGCGCGAAGTGTTTGCGGTACCCGGCGCCCCGCAAAATGCCCAGGCGATAGGGTGTAACAGATTAATTCAGCAGGGGGCCAAACTTGTGCTGAGTGCGGCCGATATAGTGGAAGAGCTGCCAGAGTGGGTCGCACGGCCAGATCCGTCGGTTACATCATCTGAGCAACCGCATAATAGCGAATTGCCTTATGCCGATTTGTTGGATAACGTAGATTATGAGACCACGAGCGTGGATACCGTTGCCGAGCGGGCCCAGCTTCCTGTCGAAGTAGTATTGGGCAGGTTGGTAGAGCTGGAGCTGGCCGGTGCAGTGATGGCGGTAGCCGGTGGATACGTCAGAGCGAGGAGGGCGAATCATGTTTGATGTATTGATGTACCTTTTCGAGACCTACATCCACAGCGATGCAGATGTGATGGTCGAGCAGGATGAGCTCACCGACGAGTTGAGCCGGGCCGGTTTCGATAAAGAAGAGATCGACAAGGCGCTCGACTGGCTGGAGCGACTGGCCAATCTGCACGACAGCGAGCGGGAGGTCTATGTCACCGCCAGCGCGCAAGGTTCGATGCGTATCTATGCTCCGCAAGAGCTGGCACGCCTTAGCACCGAGTGCCGCGGCTTCCTGCTCTTTCTGGAACAGGCCCAGGTGCTGAATGCCGAAACCCGCGAGATCTGTATCGAGCGCCTGCTCGAACTGGACAAGCCGGATATCGAGCTGGATGACCTTAAGTGGGTCGTCATGATGGTGCTGTTCAACGTACCGGGCAGTGAAAATGCCTACCAGCAGATGGAAGAGCTGGTGTTTGATGAGTCAGACGGCGTCATTCACTGACAGTCCGGTGCCGCGCTGGTAGAATTCAGGCCATCTGGATTTCAAGGCGCGGCCCATGTCAAAAATCGATCATCACCTCTTTTCAGCCCACGAACATGCCTTCGAGCGCGAGCCGTGCCCGCAGTGCGGGGCCGAGCTGGTGATCCGCCAGGGCAAGCATGGCCCCTTTCTCGGCTGTTCTGCCTATCCTGCCTGTGATTACATACGCTCCCTGACGCCATCCGGCCGCGACATCGAAAAGGTGCTCGAAGGCTCTGCCTGTCCCGATTGCGGAGAGCCGTTGGCGATCAAGAAGGGGCGTTACGGTCTGTTTGTCGGTTGCACCCAGTATCCGGCCTGCCAGCATATCGAATCCCTGCAGGAGAGCGATGATACCCAGATCCTCTGCCCCGAGTGCGGCAAGGGGCATCTGGTGAGCCGTACCTCCCGCTACGGCAAGCAGTTTTACTCCTGTGATGGCTATCCCCATTGCAAATATGTGGTGAACGACAAGCCGATCCCCATGCCTTGTCCCGCGTGTGGCTGGGGCATCATGGTAGAGAAAAAAGTGAGGGGAACGCTGCGTTGGGTCTGTCCGCAAAAGAAATGCGGCCACCAAAGTGAGCAGGTATAATCCCGCCGCCGCAACCGGATTGAAACGTTTTCGGTGAACTTCAACCCCCCACTTGGAGTAAGGAAATTCCCACCATGAATAAACCCTTTGTTGCCGTATTGATGGGCTCTGATTCTGATTTCCCCGTGATGCAGACCACCCTCGAGGTGCTCAAGTCATTTGATATCGCAGTGGAAGTCAAAGTCACCTCCGCGCACCGCACGCCGGCTGCGACCCATCAGTATGTGACCGATGCCGAGGCCCGTGGCTGCAAGGTCTTTATCTGTGCTGCCGGTCTGGCTGCGCATCTGGCGGGTGCCGTAGCCGGCATCACGACTCGTCCCGTGATTGGGGTGCCCATCGATGGTGGCCCGCTCAAGGGGCTGGATGCGTTGCTCTCCACCGTGCAGATGCCGGGTGGTGTACCGGTGGCGACCGTGGCGATCGGCAAAGCCGGTGCCAAGAACGCAGGTTATCTGGCAGCCCAGATGCTGGCAGTAGCCGATGATGAACTGGCGGCCAAGGTGCGGGCCGAACGCCAGAAGAATGCCGAAGAGGTGATGGCCAAGGATGCCGCCCTGCAGGCTCAACTCAAGTAAGTGAACGGGTGGCGATCCGGATGTGTCGTATTTTTCCTGTGCTACAGCAAAACGTCACTTTGTTGTGGTCGCCGCCGTATGGATTCAACTTGCTACTAAGTGACGAGGCGGCAGCCAGGCTGCCGCATTTTTCCTATGCCAAATGAATTTGAACAGGCAGTTGCCGCCCTCCAACAGGAAGGGGTGATTGCCTATGCGACCGAGGCCGTGTTTGGTCTGGGGTGTGATCCCGACTCCGAAGTGGCGGTGCAGCGACTGCTGGCCATCAAGCAGCGTCCGGTAGAGAAGGGGTTGATCCTGATTGCTGCCGATTTGACGCAATTGCAGGATTACATCGATCTGAGCCAGCTTAGCGGTGAACAACTTGCTCGGGTTGAAGCCAGCTGGCCCGGTCCTTTTACCTGGATCATGCCTGCCCGTGCAACGACGCCGGCCTGGCTGACCGGGCAGTTCGAGACCATCGCGGTACGCGTGACGGCTCATCCTCAGGTGCAGGCGCTGTGTCGCGCCTTTGGCAAGCCGCTAGTCTCTACCAGCGCCAACCTGACTGGTGAGGTGCCTGCCCGTCGGGTAGCCGATATCGGTGAGCGGCTGGCAAGCAAGTTAGCCTATATCCTTCCCGGTGAAGTGGGTGGTCAAGCCAACCCATCAGAGATCAAGGACGCCCGAACCGGCGCCATTATTCGCCCCTCCTGAGCAGGCGGATACGTCATGATTTGCTATCAATCCGCTGAGCGGTGAGCTCGTCTGATTGATTTAACTATAAAAATGGACAGGGCGTTCACGATCCTGCCTGACTGGAGACAAGATGAGCAAACCGGATGTGGCCCAGGTCAAGGCCTTCCTGTTGCAGTTGCAGGACGAGATCTGCCGTGGTCTGGAGCAGGCCGATGGCAGTGGACACTTTGTGGAAGATGCCTGGAGCCGTGAAGGCGGTGGCGGTGGTCGCACCCGTGTGCTGCGCCACGGCGCGGTGATCGAGCAGGGGGGCGTCAACTTCTCCCATGTCTATGGCGATGCCATGCCTGCCTCTGCTACAGCCCATCGGCCAGAGTTGGCCGGTCGCAAGTTCGAGGCGATGGGTGTGTCGCTGGTGATCCATCCGCACAACCCCTATGTGCCGACCAGCCACGCCAACGTCCGTTTCTTCATCGCCGAGAAAGAGGGTGAAGAGCCTATTTGGTGGTTTGGCGGTGGCTTCGATTTGACGCCCTTCTACCCGTTTGCCGAGGATGTCCAGCATTGGCATCAGGTCTCCCGTGATCTCTGCCAGCCCTTTGGTGATGAGATCTACCCCGAGTTCAAATCCTGGTGCGATCGCTACTTCTTCCTCAAGCACCGCAACGAGACGCGAGGGGTGGGCGGTCTCTTCTTCGACGATCTGAATCGCTGGCCTTTTGCCGACTGCTTTGCCTTTATGCAGGCGGTAGGTCGGGGTTATCTCGATGCCTACCTGCCGATCATCGAGCGACGCAAGGCACTGCCCTATGGTGAGCGGGAGCGGGAGTTCCAGCTCTATCGTCGCGGTCGTTATGTGGAGTTCAATCTGGTGTATGACCGTGGCACCCTGTTCGGGCTGCAGACCGGCGGACGTACCGAGTCGATCCTGATGTCGATGCCACCGTTGGCACGTTGGGAGTATGACTGGCAGCCGGAGGCGGGCACTCCTGAAGCCTTGCTCTACACCGATTACCTCAGGCCGCGAGAATGGCTGTGACCCGAGGGACCATGATGGTCCCTTTTTACTGGCCGTTATTCGGCTTGTTCCCGAGAGTGAAAACCCGTTAAATCGGAATATTGCCCTCTGATGGAACTCTTTGATGGATCGTTATCTGGTTTTTGGCCACCCGGTGCGCCACAGCAAGTCCCCCTTCATTCACACCCTGTTTGCCAGACAAACCCAGCAAGAGCTGGAGTATGGGCTGGCTGAACCCGCCGTCGACGAGTTTGCCCAAGCCCTGCGCACCTTCTTTGACCAAGGGGGCAAGGGATGCAATGTCACCGTTCCCTTCAAGGAGCAGGCATTTACTCTGGTCGATCGCTTGAGCCCAAGGGCCAAGCGGGCGGGCGCGGTCAATACCATCAAGCTGACCGATGATGGCGTGTTGCTGGGGGATAATACCGATGGCGCCGGTCTGGTCGCCGATCTCAAGTCCCATGGTGTGACGCTGGCGGATAGCCGGATCCTGCTGCTGGGTGCCGGTGGCGCGGCTCGCGGTGCATTGGCGCCGCTACTGGCCGAGTTGCCGAACGAGCTGGTGATCGCCAACCGCACCCACGCAAAAGCGCAACAGTTGGCTGCCGAATTCTGCGATCTGGGGCATGTGACTGCCCAGACCTATGAGCAGTTGGCAGGGTCATTCGATCTCGTCATCAACTCTACCTCCGCCAGCCTGCAAGGGGAGCTGCCGCCGTTGGCTCCCGCCCTGATCCACACGGATATTGCCATCTACGACATGATGTATGGCGCCTCGGATACGGCCTTTATCAGTTGGGCCAAACAGCATGGGGCCCGTCAAACCATGGATGGACTCGGCATGCTGGTGGAACAGGCCGCCGAAGCGTTTACCGTGTGGCGCGGAATTCGTCCCGGGACTAAACAGGTATTGAGAGAGTTGAAGCGTAACTTGGGGGTGATATGAACCAGGGTATTCTGTTTCCCGACCTGATGGAGTGGCAGGCTGACGAACAGCGGGTGCGTTTTCCTGCCCAGCAGATGGGGGCGCTGATAGATTGTTACATCAGCCAGCGGCGACTGGAGAGAATGACCGGTCTGGCGCTGACGAGGGAGGATGATATCGTCAGAGCCTTTGAAAGTGTGCGTTTTGACATTGAAGATCTGGCTGAAAAACTCATTGAAGAACAAGAGTTTGCTGAAGATGGTGCTATCTACCTCTGATTGTTCAAAGTTTTTTTGTTTTGTAGCGGAACTACTTTGAAATGGCGCTGACTAACTAGATAGTTGAGGAAGTGCTAGCTAGTCACCTTTATAACTCCCCGGTATTCGTACTGGGGATTTTTTTATCTACATGAAAGTAAAGGGTTTTTTATTAGTCTGTAAGTTGTGAAACTAAATTACATAAATTACTTTCACTTTCTGCTGCTTTGCTGTACAGTTGTCTGCGTAGGGTACAGAGGTAAGATGTTCTATCTTTCAGACCTTTTATTTCACGTAATTGAATGTGGCTGAATAGCTGCCCCGATGAGGTTCTCGTCGGGGTGTTTTTTTATGCGCATCATTTAGAGTAAATGCTTTAAATTAGCGATGCATTTGATAGAATGAGGCTGCTTCTTGAGGAATACCTGTCGTCTGGTACTCAAGATTCAGCTTCTTCCCAATTTTTTGAACTTATTATTTCAGGCTGGATGGCATCACTGTCGTCCGGCCTCATTTTTATCCCTTTCGGTTAGAGTTTGTAATTAAATTTCATTCTTGTCTCTTTTTGTAATTCTTGTTCGTTTTGAAAGAACGAATTTGAAAACGCTATCAACGCCTACTTAAGTTAATTATTTTTGTGAATTAACTGCCTATCTATATGAACTTTAAGCAGTCTTGGATATAGCAGGGGAGGCGAATGCGGGGTATTTGTCGTGAGGCAGGTGAAAGCGGCAATCTGAAACCCTTTCAATCAGCGGAGGAGTGCTCCGCCAATTGCAAGGAGAGCGAGGAGTAGATTACTCCTCGGCAGGTTGTTGTTCATCAGCGTCCAGCAGGTCGGTATCGTCACCACTGACGTACCATTCGGTCAGGGTTTGCGCCAGCTTCTCCACACCGATATTGGTGAGGGAGGAGAACGCTTCGACCTGGATCTGGGAACCGAGGTTGGCAACGGCCTGGCGCACCTTGATCACCTGGTTGTTGCGCGGGCCGGGGCTCAATTTGTCAGCCTTGGTCAGCAGCAGCATGACGGGCAACTGACGGTGCGAGCTCCACTCCAGCATGTTCATGTCGGTATCTTTGAGCGGGTGGCGGATGTCCATCAGGATCACCAGACCTTTCAATGACTCACGGCGCTGCAGATACTCTGCCAGTGACTTTTGCCACTTGAGCTTCATTTCCAGCGGAACTTGCGCATAACCATAACCCGGCAAGTCGACCAGACGCTTGCCCGGTTCCAGCTCAAACAGGTTGATCAGCTGGGTACGACCGGGTGTCTTACTGGTGCGTGCCAGGTTCTTGTGTTTGGTTAAGGTGTTCAATGCAGATGACTTACCGGCGTTGGAACGGCCGGCAAACGCGATCTCGACACCCCCATCATTTGGCAGGTGACGGATGTCGGGTGCGCTGGTCACAAAATGCACCTTATTGAAATTCAGAGTTTGTGTATCCAACGTAAATTCCCCATGGAGATAGAGGGTTATAGAGTTACTTTTTTGTAAAATGGTGTAAAATAGCGTCGCTTAAACGCGTTTATTTTAACATGCCTTCAGCGGCATGGGATCTGGAAGCCTAATAACGAAAAGTTGGAACGCCATGAAGAACCTAGTCATTACTCTTGCTCTGATGGTTGGCGTAACGGGGATGGCACAAGCCAAGGGCGATGCCGCTGCGGGACAGACCAAGGCTGCCGTTTGTGCGGCTTGTCATGGACCGGACGGAAACAGCCTGGTTGATATGTACCCCAAAATTGCTGGTCAGCACGCATCATATATCAAAAAGCAGTTAGTTGAACTGAAGGCTGCCGCTTCTGGTCAAATTGGCCGGGTTGCGCCAGTGATGGGGCCGATGGCGTTACCTTTGTCGGAACAGGACATGGATGACCTGGCGGCTTATTTCTCCAGCCTGAAGGTTACCCCTATCGCTGTCCCTGACGACGTGGTCGAAGCGGGCAAGGCACTCTATATGGGTGGTGACATGAGTCGCGGTCTGGCAGCTTGTACGGCTTGCCATGGTCCCCGTGGCTCGGGTGTCGAACAGGCGAAGTATCCAAACCTGTCCGGCCAGCATCCTGCCTATATCAAGGCTCAGCTCACCGCATTTCGTGCCGGGACGCGTGACAACGATCCGAATGGCATGATGCGGGACGTTGCCAAGAAACTGACTGATCAGGATATCGAAGCCCTCTCCAAATATGTGGCGGGTCTGCACTGATATAGTCGATACGGTCGATTTGAGTTGAAACGGGGAGCCTGGGCTCCCCGTTGTTTTTATGGCTTTCAGATAATTCTCGGTTTAATCCCCCCGTTCTGTAAGAGATCTCCCATTCTCAAGGCAGGCCAAGGCTCATAAAATTGCATAAAATATTAAATAATCATTATTTATCAATAGATTATATAAATATTGATATTTTTCGACATGTTGAGAATGTTTTGAGTGGATTGAGCCGCTTTATAGAGTTGGTACAGTAGGCTTAATGGATTCACCCACGGATTGGGTGGCGGTTTCACGACAGGGTATTGTGAGCAGAGGATGGCTGGCGTGGCGGGATGCCATGGGCTCGGATGAGCTGGCAAAGGATTGAAGGATCAGGATGGTGACCATCTCCGGAGCGGGATGGGGTTGCGGGATGCAGACTCCCCGGCACGATGGCAGGATGCGGTCGAGACGGGTCAAACAGGCACACGCACATTCAGGAACGACCAATATAAGGTCAGGATGACCACACAACGATATGATGCGGCGACAAGTTGTCACGGAGAGGACGAAACAGATTGTTTTGCCATTCAGGATGGCGCACGCATGAACATATCAAGGCAGCTTCGGCTGCCTTTTTTCTTTTGGGTCATTAACCCGATTAGCCATTCTGTGTCAAAATACCAGCAACATGCCCAGAGGATACCGATCCTGCGGTGTTCAGTGGCCTGATTGGGCCGGATTGGTGCGGGATCCTGCTCTTGTTCCAGCCTTACTGTTCCTCGCATCGTATCCCACCGGGTGAAATCATCCCGGGTACGGGTCAAACCAGTTATTTTCGGAGTTAGCCATTCATGTCTGCCAAACAACCCACTCGCAAGCCTACTGGCAAGCGCAAAGAATCTGATGTCAGTGCTCAGGAAGGCCGTGAGCGTAAACGGGCTGCCAAGCGCAAAGGCCTGAAGGCTGGTTCTCGTCAGCAAGTTGAACAGCCGAAGAACAAGTCTGGCAACAGCCAGTCCAAAGATCCGCGTATCGGTTCCCGCAAGCCGGTAGTACTGGTGGTTGATGACAAACAGAAGAAGCCGGCAGCCCCCAAGGCGGTGAAAGAGAAGAAGCTGGTGATGACGCCCGAGCAGGAGCTGGCTTCCATCGAAAACGATGACCGCTTGAATGATCTGCTGGATCGTCTTGATGCCGGTGAAACCCTGGAAGCGGCCGAGCAGGCCTGGGTTGATCAGCGCGTCGACCGTTATCAGGAGCTGATGGATGAGCTGGGCATCATCGATAATGACGATAATGACGATAATGACGATAATGACGATAATGACGATAATGACGATAATGACGATAATGACGATAATGACGATGATGAAGATGACGATCTGCCGTTTGATGATGGCGATGATGCCGAGTTCGACGAGCAGAAACCGGCCTCCGAAGAGGAGTTGTGGGACCGTTTCAACCAGGTCGATTTCAAGCCGGAACCCAAGCCTGAGCCGAAGAAAAAGTGATGAGTGGATGGATGCTGGCCGCCCTGTTGGGCGGCCTGATTTTGTCAGGGTTGGCCATCTATGCAGGCATGCTGCTGGCCAGACTGAGACGACAGCAAGCGATGCAGTTGCAGGCTATTACAGCTCGCAATGAACGAATTCTGGAGAGCGTGCGGGTCATTGCCCATGCGGTGCAGGAGGGGCAGTGCGATTACTCCGAAGGCGCCATTCGGCTGACCAATCTGCTGGATGCGTTACAGATCAAGGGGGGGCGGGCGTTCGTTGCCGAGTTCCCGGGTCTGTATGGGTTGTATGAGAAGGTGAAAGATATGCCGACTCATGAGGCCAGACGTGCCCTCAAGCGCAATGAAGTGATGAAGATGGATCTCGAACGCAGCGGCTACGAGGCCGAGCTGGAGGCTCAGATCCTCAAGGATGTGGCCCAGCTGAAGGATTTTCAGTTAGGTCGGTGAGCCAACAATAACAACAAGAGAGGAAGCGAGCGTGCAAGCAGAACAGATTGTGTGGGATCAGGCCCTGATCGAAAAATATAACTACAGTGGCCCGCGATACACCTCTTATCCCACTGCGCTGGAGTTCAACGAGAGCTTCGGCTATCCGGATTTTGTCCGCGCTGCCGGCCAGTATCCCGAGCGCAATCTGTCGCTCTACGTGCACATCCCTTTCTGTCACAAGCTCTGCTACTACTGCGGCTGCAACAAGGTCATTACCCGCCATCAGCACAAGGCTGACGAGTATCTCGACTACCTGGAGCAGGAGATCAAGGCGCAAGCCCCGCTCTTCAAGCACCGTCTGGTCACCCAACTGCACTGGGGTGGCGGTACACCCACCTATCTGGATGAAGCGCAAACGCGCCGCCTGATGGCCATGCTGCGTGAGCATTTCCATTTCGCCGAAGAGGGGGAGTTCAGCATCGAGGTCGATCCGCGCGAGATTGCCATTACCATGCTGGATGTGCTGCGAGACGTCGGCTTCAACCGCATCAGCCTTGGGGTGCAGGATTTCAACAAGGATGTGCAGGTTGCGGTCAACCGCGAGCAGGACAACGACTTTATTAAAGCCATGTTGGAACGGGCCCGTGAACTTGGCTTCCGCTCGACCAACCTCGACCTTATCTATGGCCTGCCGAATCAGGATCGTGCCAGCTTCCACCATACGCTGGAAGAGGTGCTCAAGACGGATCCGGCGCGCCTCTCCATCTTCAACTATGCCCATCTGCCGAGCCGCTTTGCCGCCCAGCGCAAGTTGAAAGAGGTGGATATGCCTGCGCCGCAGGAGAAACTGGCCATGCTGCAGGACACCATCGCCTTCCTCACCGGTCAGGGTTACCAGTTCATCGGCATGGACCATTTTGCCAAACCAGATGACGAACTGGCGGTCGCGCAGCGCGAGGGCAAGCTGCACCGCAACTTCCAGGGCTATACCACACAAGGTGATTGCGATCTGCTGGGATTGGGGGTCTCCTCCATCAGCATGATCGGTGATGCCTACTCCCAGAACCAGAAAGAGCTCAAGGCCTATTACGCTCAGGTTGCAGAGCTGGGTCATGCCCAGTGGAAAGGCTGCTCGCTCAATCAGGATGACCTGATCCGCCGTGAGGTGATCAAGCGGCTTATCTGTGATTTCCGTCTGAACTTTGCCGCTGTCGAACAGGCGCACGGTCTCAATTTCAGCGAGTATTTTGCCGACGATCTCAAGCTGCTGCAGACCTTCATCAACGATGGATTGGTGCGTATGACGGAGGATGGTCTGGAGGTCTCCTCCACGGGGCAGCTGCTGATCCGCAATATCTGCATGTGTTTCGACGTGTACTTGCGCAACAAGGCGCGTCAGCAGCAGTTCTCTCGCGTGATATAAGCTTGTTTGCCGATTAGAAAACAGAGAAGGGCGCCATTGTGGCGCCCCTTTCATATGTATTTTTGCTTAAGCAGCGGGTCGGGAAGGTTCTGGTAAGACGTCTCTGCGCTGAGGCAAGCAATTGAGAGCCAAGCAAGGGGATGGTGAAATGCAGATAAAAAGATGGGGGCGACTTGCGTCGCCCCCGGTAGTCGTATCGCTCAGATCCTTGAACGAAGTTGCTCCCTGCAATCCCTGACTGTTTACCTCTTCCTTTAGGTTTCCCCTTCCCAATCCTTTGGGGTGTCCTTTAGCCATCTTGGCCTGACGAGTCATCCTGTCCCGTCGCACTTTCTCCGTCCTGGGAGGTGTCCTTTACCACATCCTGTGGTGAGTCCATTTGCCCAACCCTGGCAGCCAGCCTTCCTGACCGACTTCATTGCGTCCGTGCATGAGTAACTATAAGGATTTTCTAACCGGCTACAACGCCAGATTGGAAAACGTTTTTGTCATTAGCTATTTCGAAAGTTATGGGTTTCGATTTTTTCATTTATAAACAGCTGGTTAAGTTAATCATCTTCATGTTTTAAGATCTTATCTTCCGATTATCTCGGGGATCTTTTCGGCTGTTGGCTTACATCTGGAATGGCAGATCTCTTACACGGCGTTTTGGTTGCTTCAGAAACAGATTTTGCCGTCTGATGATGGTCATTCGAGGTGAGTGGGCGAGGCACACAAAGAGCGGCTGAATGGAGAAATTATTAGCGCTGGTTGAGCCGCTCATAGATGGTCTGGCGTTCTTCAGGAGTCAGCGAAGAGAAGTAATGGGTAAAGAGGCGCAGCAACAGGGACTTGTTCATGCCATCTTGCTGGGTCAGATTACCCAGCTCGTCGATGGCCACCGTGCTCATGGAGAAAGTGGCTTTTTTGTAGCTGGGCTTCAGGTGCTCGCCACTCTCGATAAAGGCCAGCGCCGACAAGGCTTCATCACGATGCAGACCCAGTTCAAGGCTGACCACCTTGGGTTTGCCCTTGGCGTAGAACTCCGCATCTTCGATAAATTCGTCGACGGTGAACTTCTTCTGGTGATGCAACTGGTGCTTTTTCTTCAGATCGGCCAGACCCATCTCACACCCCCACTTGCAGGAACTCTTTGGCGATGGCCCGGATCTCTTCGGCGGATTTGCCATCCGGCTCGATCTCCATCACCGACAGTCCCTTCTCTTCGCTGTCGTCATAGACGTTGCGGCCATAGGTGATGGCGTTTAGGACGTCGACACCGAACGAGGAGCAAACCTCTTTCGCTTCCAGAATGCGTTTTACCTGATTGGGCAGGGCGGGGCACTGGGTCAGCACTACGGCTGCATTGAGGGTCGGGTTGACCATCTTGCAGGTGGTGATGAGATCTTCCATGTGGGGCAGGGTCTTGAGGTCGCGACGTTTCGGGCGCAAGGGGATCAGGGCGTGGGTGGCGACAGCCATGGTAGAGCGCAGCGCCCGGTTGTCTTGCCCGCCGCAATCGACGATGACGTAGTCGTAGCGGTTTTTCAGGCTGAGCAGGTCGTTGCGAATATTGCCATAGAGCTGTACGCAGTTGATTTGTGGCAGCTCCGGATTGTCATTGCGCTCCTGAATCCAGTCAGAGGTGGTGCGCTGCGGGTCGCAGTCGACCAGTAACACCTCCCCCTGAAATTGGGATCTGAGGTAGACCGCCAGATTTTGTGCCAGGCAGCTCTTGCCACTCCCCCCCTTCTCTCCACCGACCAACAAGATCATGACGTTCCCCTATCCATGAGAAAACCGCTGATTTCAGTATAGGAGGGGCCAGTCTCATCACAAGGCGAGAGGAGTGATGCTCCTCTCGTTGTTTCGACTAGTAATGAACGCTGCCTCCCTGCCAGCGGCAGACATAGTCAGGCACCAGCATTTGAGGGGCCTTGTCGACATGGCATACCACCATGGGCATGGCAGGGGCTCCTTCAGCCTGACTGAGGGTGGGGAGCGCAGAGAGCAGCAAAGTCGCGAGCAACAGCATGGGTTTCATCTTCATAACAACTCCTTGGTAGTGCCATTCCTGTGTGATCTGGATCACTTTCTGAGTTAAGTCGAGGTTGGCGCCAGCGCAAGGTGAGACGAATAAATTCAATTAATGAAAAAAGTATCAAAAGGCGTTGTGATGACCGACGAGGATGGCTGCCCACCTTGATGCGGACTTTGTGCATATTAAGTTGAACTGCACAAAGAGGTGATGACTTATAAGGCCGAGCCTGATGGGGTTGGCATCAATGCCATGATCTGGAACAAGAAAAGATTTATGCAGTGAATGTGGTCGATGTGAGTATTTATTTCTCCCGCATTCCTCCCGTCACGGCGATGTATTCAATACCTAGGGAGTAATATTCAAATTCTATTTGTAAAGTTATTTACAGTAATGATTTTTAACGGTTTTTGTTATTTGCATTTAATCACTCCAGTGAACTGGCATGAATAAAAAATGAATCAATCTGAAATATAGCAGGGTGGTTTTGCATGGTTATTCGGTGCTATTTGTTTGGAAAATGCGCAATTTGCTACCGGGGTCATAGATTGGATGGTGAATATATTCAGTTCTGAGTGAATGTGATCAATGTCTAAGTTTGTCGCGATTTGCAGGGCTAACCTCGGTCTCGAAAGGCAAGGGCAGGATAGAACATAAGCCGATTACCCTACATAAAGAATATCCCGCCTTAGCCACGAGCATGAATAGAAGGAATCTATTCAATCACTCGCAGGGACCACTGCTAGACGGAATATAATCATGAGCAAATTTTATGTAGGTTCTGAAGTTGGCCAATTGCGCCGTGTCATGTTGCACCGCCCCAACCTCAGTCTGAAGCGTCTGACTCCTTCCAACTGCCAGGATCTGCTGTTCGATGACGTCCTGTCAGTTGAACGCGCCGGTCAGGAGCACGACAAATTCGCTCAGGTACTGCGCGATCAGAATGTCGAAGTTTTCCTGCTGACCAATCTGCTGGCGGAAACCCTGGATGTGCCGGAAGCCAAAACCTGGCTGCTGCAACATCAGGTCTCCGACTACCGCCTCGGCTCTTCTTTTGCCAACGACGTGCGCTGCTTCCTGGCTGACATGCCGCATCGCGAATTGGCCCGCATTCTCTCCGGTGGCCTGACTTACTCCGAGATGCCCTACAGCGGCGTCAACATGGTAGTGGGCATGCACGCTCCGACCGATTTCATCATCGAACCGCTGCCCAACCACCTCTTCACCCGTGACACCTCCTGCTGGGTTTACGGTGGCGTCTCCATCAACCCGATGGCCAAGCCGGCTCGTCGCCGCGAGACCAACCATGTGAAGGCTATCTACCGCTGGCACCCGATGTTTGCCGGTCAGGACTTCATCAAGTACTTCGGTGACGAGGAGCGTGACTACGACAACTCCACCATCGAGGGTGGCGACGTACTGGTTATCGGCCGCGGCGCCGTGCTGATCGGTATGTCCGAGCGCACCACCCCGCAAGGTGTCGAGCATCTGGCTCGTAGCCTGTTCAAACATGGTCAGGCCAAACAGGTCATCGCCATGGAGCTGCCGAAACACCGCAGTTGCATGCACCTGGATACCGTCATGACCCACATGGATATCGATACCTTCTCCGTCTATCCGGAAGTGATCCGCAAGGACGTGCAGTGCTGGAGCCTGACTCCGGGCGGCGCTACCGGCATGAACATCAAGGAAGAGGGTTACTTCGTCACCGCTATCGAGAAAGCGCTGGGCGTGGATCAGCTGAAGATCATCACCACTGGTGGTGACAGCTTCGAAGCCGAACGCGAGCAGTGGAACGACGCCAACAACGTGCTGACCGTACGTCCCGGCGTGGTGGTGGGTTACGAGCGCAATACCTACACCAACGAGAAGTACGACAAGGCCGGTATCACAGTTCTCTCCATCCCGGGTGATGAACTGGGCCGTGGCCGTGGCGGCGCCCGCTGCATGAGCTGCCCGATGGAACGCGACAGCATCTGATGAGACGGCGTGGCGCCGGCAGAAGCTGGCGCCACACAGAACCAAACTCGAGATTAACCACTATGAAAAAACCAACTGTCGTCGTCGCTCTGGGTGGCAATGCACTGCTCCGTCGTGGTGAGCCACTGGAAGCGGATATCCAGCGCAAGAACATTGCAACTGCCGCCAAGACCATCGCCCTGATCGCTCAGGAGTACAACGTGGTGCTGGTGCATGGCAACGGCCCGCAAGTCGGCCTGCTGGCCCTGCAAAACAGCGCCTACACCAAGGTATCCCCCTATCCGCTGGATGTGCTGGGTGCCGAGTCCCAGGGCATGATCGGCTACATGCTGATCCAGGAACTGAAAAACCTGATGCCGAGCCGCAACGTCACCGCGCTGCTGACTCAGGTGCAGGTCGATCCCAAGGATCCGGCATTCGCCAACCCGACCAAATTTATCGGCCCCGTCTACGAAGAGGCTGAAGCCCGCACCCTGGCAGAAGAGAAGCACTGGGTGGTCAAGGCTGACGGCAAGTTCTTCCGCCGCGTAGTGCCATCCCCGCTGCCCCAGCGCATCGTCGAAGGCGACGCCATCGAAACCCTGATTGCCCAAGGCCACCTCATCATCTGTACCGGTGGTGGCGGCATCCCTGTGACCTGGGATGGCCAGAGCCTGACCGGTATCGAAGCCGTCATCGACAAGGACATGTCTGCCGCCTATCTGGCCAAGCAGATCAAGGCCGACGCCCTGCTGATCCTGACCGATGCCGATGCCGTCTATCTGGATTGGGGCAAACCGACCCAGCACCCGCTGCGGGTCACCAGCCCGGACGAGCTGGCCGGGGTCAAGTTCGATGCAGGTTCCATGGGACCAAAAGTCGAAGCCTCCTGTGAATTTGTCAAAGCGACCGGCGGTATGGTCGGCATCGGCTCGCTGGAAGATGGCCTCGCCATCCTCAAGGGTGAAGCCGGCACCAATATCGTCGCCACCCGCACCGTACATGCGTAATTACCGACATCTGTACTGAGAATGCGTAGTCAACACTACTGCCCGAACTGGTCTGAAACATATATAGAGAGAACTCATCATGGCTTTTAATCTGCGTAACCGTAACTTCCTGAAACTGCTGGACTTCACCCCGCGCGAAATCCAATACATGATCGACCTGGCCATCGACCTGAAAAAAGCCAAATACGGTGGCTACGAGCGCAAGCATCTGGTCGGCAAGAACATCGCCCTGATTTTCGAGAAGACCTCCACCCGTACCCGTTGTGCGTTTGAAGTGGCGGCCTTCGACCAGGGCGCACAAGTCTCCTACCTTGGCCCAAGCGGTTCCCAAATCGGTCACAAGGAGTCCATGAAGGACACCGCCCGTGTACTGGGTCGCATGTATGACGGTATCGAATACCGCGGCTACGGTCAGGAGATCGTCGAAGAGCTGGGTGCCTACGCCGGTGTCCCGGTCTGGAACGGCTTGACCAACGAATTCCACCCGACCCAGATCCTGGCCGACTTCATGACCATGCTGGAGCACGGCAAGGGCAAGCGTCTGGATCAAATCAAGTTCGCCTACCTGGGTGATGCCCGCAACAACATGGGTAACTCCCTGATGGTCGGCGCCGCCAAAATGGGCATGGACATCCGTCTGGTCGCGCCGAAAGCCTTCTGGCCGGAAGAGGAGCTGGTTGCCAAGTGCCGCCTGATCGCCGAAGAGACCGGCGCACGCATCACCCTGACCGAAGATGTGAAAGAGGGTGTGCTGGGTGCTGACTTCCTCTACACCGACGTCTGGGTATCCATGGGTGAAGCGAAAGAAGCCTGGGATCAGCGCGTCAAACTGATGACCCCGTATCAGGTCAACATGGATGTCATCAACGCCACCAAGAACCCGGATGTGAAGTTCATGCACTGCCTGCCGGCGTTCCACAACGACGAGACCACCATGGGCAAGGAAGTGGCTGACAAATATGGCATGAAAGGCCTGGAAGTGACCGAGGACGTGTTCGAATCCGAGCACAGCATCGTGTTCGACGAGGCCGAAAACCGGATGCACACCATCAAGGCAGTGATGGTTGCTACGCTGGGCGACTAAGGTCGCAGTAGTGGTGCCGGGGGGCGACCCCCGGCTTTTCGACCATGTGACAGCGGCATAATACCTCTAACCCTACAACCCGCAGCCTGCATGGATACCACACCCACAGAAGGAAGCTGGACCATGACCAAATTCAAGTTCCCGTCAGCCTACACGATACTGTTTGTGCTGATCGCCCTGGTGGCCGCCCTGAGCTGGATAGTGCCGGCCGGCAAATACGAGATGACCATGAACGAAGCCCTCGGCAAAGAAGTGCCGGTGGCGGGTACCTACAAACTGGTGGAGGGGAATCCCCAGGGGATCGTCGACGTGCTGCTGGCACCTATCGATGGCCTCTACAACCACGACACCTATGAGGCAGGCGCCATCGACGTCTCCCTCTTTATCCTGATCATCGGTGGTTTTCTTGGCATTGTGACCAAGACAGGTGCCATCGATGCCGGTATCGAACGTGTGACCGACCGTCTGCGTGGCCGTGAAGAGTGGATGATCCCGATCCTGATGGCGCTGTTCGCCGCAGGCGGCACCATCTACGGCATGGCCGAAGAGTCGCTGCCTTTCTACACCCTGCTGGTGCCGGTGATGATGGCCGCCCGCTTCGACCCTGTGGTGGCAGCGGCAACCGTATTGCTGGGCGCCGGTATCGGTACTCTCGGTTCCACCATCAACCCGTTTGCGACAGTGATTGCCGCCAACGCCGCCGGTATCTCCTTCACCGATGGTATCTGGCTGCGCGTTGCCATGCTGGTCGCCGGTTGGCTGCTCTGTGTTGCCTACGTCATGCGTTACGCCAAGATGGTGCGCAGCGATCCGAGCAAATCTCTGGTGGCTGACAAGTGGGAAGAGAACCGTGCCCACTTCCTTGGCAACAAGAGTGACCAGATGCTGGAGTTCACCCTGACCCGTAAAATCGTGCTGGGTATCTTCGTCGCCGCCTTCGCCGTGATGATCTACGGTGTGGCCGTGCTGGGCTGGTGGATGGCGCAGATCTCCGGCGTGTTCCTGGCTGCCGCCATCATCGTTGGTCTTATCTCCCGCATGAGCGAGGAGGAGCTGACCTCCAACTTTATCGACGGTGCCCGCGACCTGCTGGGTGTGGCGCTGATCATCGGTATCGCCCGCGGTATCGTGGTAGTGATGGATAACGGCATGATCACTCACACCATTTTGCACAGTGCAGAAGGGATCGTGACTGGCCTCTCCACCATCGTCTTTATCAACGTGATGTTCGTGCTGGAAGTGGTGCTCTCCTTCCTGGTGCCGTCCTCCTCCGGTCTGGCCGTACTGACCATGCCGATCATGGCGCCGCTGGCCGACTTCGCCAACGTGGGCCGCGATCTGGTGGTGACTGCTTACCAGTCTGCCTCCGGTCTGGTGAACCTGGTGACCCCGACCTCCGCCGTGGTCATGGGCGGTCTGGCCATCGCCAAGGTGCCTTATGTGCGCTGGCTGAAGTGGGTGGCTCCGCTGCTCGGTATCCTGACTGTGCTGATCGTGGTCTGCCTGAGCCTGGGCGCTGTGCTCTCCTGAGGGATAACAAGCAAGATAAAACGGGAGCCTGTGGGCTCCCGTTTTTTATGGGCGCAAGAAGTGATGAACACAAAATAGCAAGCAACAAAAAGGCGACCCGCGGGTCGCCTCGATGTATTTAGGGGAAATAGCTTAGCGTGCCTGCGCCAGCGTGCGCACCACGGCGGCATGGGCCTGACGGGTACGGCTGATATGGCGCGGCGCGACCAGCACCACGTCATTGCCTGCGACGGCGCCCATGATCTCGGGATTGGCGTTGCGATCCAGCAGGCGAGCCACCACGGTGGCGGCCCCCGGAGTGGTGTGGATCAGCACCATCTGCTGGTTGTGTACCACTTCGCGCACCATGTCGTGGATCGAGCGGGTACTGCCGGCGGGTTCCAGCTGCTCATCGACCAAGGTGTAGACCTTCTTGCCGTTGGCATTCTGCGCCTTGGCGACGCCGAGGCGGCGCAGCAGGCGGGAGATGGTGGACTGGCTGATGTCGGCAAAGCCGCGCTCCGACAGCTCGCGGCGGATCTCTTCCTGGGTGCTGTAGCAGTGCTGACCGATGATCTGGCGACAGGCATCCAGCTGGGCCAGATCGGGCTCTTGGGCAACGGGACGACTGAGGGTTTTGACCACGGCGAATTCCTTTGATGATGACCGGAGGTAAACGCGCGATATCTGCCATAGCAGTCAGTTATCAGGCAAAAACACTGATAATCCATCTATATGCAGGGAATGAACGGGCATTACCATCTTGTGATGGCAAATTATAGCTGACTGGAAATTCGGTGATGTGACAGGGTTCAAAAATGGGCCCCGCAGGGCCCAATCAGATATCAGTAACGCTCGCTGACGATGTCCTGAGTGAAGGACTTCTCGCAATATTTGCACTTCATCCGCACCACGCCTTTCACTTCGCGCACCCGGAAGTAGCTGTCCACCGGCTCGTTGTGGGAGATGCAGTTGGAGTTGGGGCAGTGGAACACCCCGGCGATGAACTCCGGCAGCTCCAGCTGGTGCTTCTTCACCACATTGAAGTCTTCGATGATGTTGACGGTCGCTTTCGGGGCGAACAGCGCCAGCTGGTTGGCCTGTTGCTCGGTCAGACGGGTGTTCTCAATCTTGATGAGATCCTTCTTGCCCAGCGCGCCGGATTTCAGGTTGAAGCCGACGGTGATCCGCTCCTGGGTTTCGACCAGCTGGAACAGCTTGAGGATCTTGATGCCCTGGCCAGCGGGGATGTGATCGATGACGGAGCCGTGACGGATGGCTTCGACTTGCAGTTGGTTCTTGTCAGACATGATATTCCCCTAAGCTCAGACAGTTTCGTTCAGTACCAGTGCCAGCAGCGCCTGGCGTGCATAGACCCCGTTCTCCGCCTGCTGGAAGTAGCAAGCGTGGGGAGTCTTGTCGACCGCTACATCGATCTCGTCGACGCGGGGCAGGGGATGCAGGATCTTCATGGTGGGCTTGGCCCCTTCCAAGGTCGCCAGCTCCAGAATGAACTTGGCAGCCATGTGCTTGTATTCGGTCTCGTCGAAGCGCTCTTTCTGGACGCGGGTCATGTAGAGGATGTCCAGCTCCGGCATCACCTCTTCCATGGTCTGGTGGACGCTGAACTGGATGCCTTTCTCTTCCAGCTCTTCACAGATGTAGTCCGGCATCGCCAGCGCTTCCGGGGAGATGAAGAAGAAGCGGCAGTTGAACAGGCTGAGGGCCTGGGCCAGCGAGTGCACGGTGCGGCCATATTTCAGGTCACCGACGAAGGCAACGTTGAGGTTGTCCAGACGGCCCTGGGTCTCATGGATGGTGAACAGGTCGAGCAGGGTCTGGCTCGGATGCTGGTTGGAGCCGTCGCCGCCGTTGATGACCGGCACGCGGGAGAATTCGGAGGCTAGACGGGCCGCACCCTCTTTCGGGTGGCGCATCACCACCGCATCCGAGTAGGAGCCGATGATCTTGATGGAGTCAGCCAGCGTCTCGCCCTTCTTGGCGCTGGTGTTGCCACCGTCGGCGAAGCCGATGATGTTGCCGCCAAGGCGCTGTACCGCGGTCTCGAAGGAGAGGCGGGTGCGGGTGGAGGCTTCGAAGAAGCAGCTGGCAACCAGCTTGTCTTTCAACAGGCTGGTGTCAGGTTCAGCCTTCAACCGTTGTGCGGTTGAGACTACCAGTTCCATTTCTGACCGGGTCAGGTCCGAAATGGAGATGACATGTTTCTTATAGAGTGGATTGGTCATCGTCTGCATTCCCTTTGACATCATTGGAGGTTTTTCGGGCACAAAAAAAAGCCCCTGAAACAGGGGCTTTTTTTAAAAATAACTGGGGATCTTTGGGGTGGGAACCGGAAACAACGGGGCCGCTCTGGTGCGCACCACCCGTCTGCAAGGCTGTTTTCTGAATCAAAAACTGCATCGTTTCGTCCCGACCTTTTTCAAAACCGGACAGATTATAGGGCCGCTTTTTTAATTGTCAAAATTTTATTTACGATGCCAATTTCAGCATGAAAAACGTTTAAGTGACGGAAACATGACGACAAATCCACACCTTGTGCGTCTCTTGCAGCGATTCCCCATCGCGGGCCATGGCGCGCAAATAACCGAGTCTGTGGTGTCCTTCCAGCAGGCAGTAGGGGCGGGGTAGGGGATGACCGTTCGGGTAGCTGGCTCCCTCTTCCAGCACCAGCACGATGACAGGTTCGGGCCAGGTGCCGTCGTTTAGCATCTTCTCGCCGAGCCAGGAGCGGCGGACATAGCGGTTGCTGCGCAGCATCTCGCCCCAGCGCTCGATCACCTCCATATGGCGGGAGTCTATCTGCTCGATAATCTGCGCGGTGGGCCAGCTTTCGCATGCGAACTGGTGGCTGGCGAGATCGATAAAGCTCCAGTTGGACTCAAAACCGCGCCAATGACGGTAAATCCACTGGGAAAGCACATTTTCGGGGATGAAGGGCACCAGCGGGGCGACCCGGGCCAGGTAGTCGGGCAGGGACTCTGTTTTGCGTTCGTCCCTGAAGTTGAGGGGCGCAAGTTGTTGGAGCAGTCGGTAATTGAGCATAAGTGGCCTCCCGGTACCTGATTTCACCCTACCCCCATTTATGCCCCATTCCTACCCCGCTGAGTCTGGAAATACAGCAAGTTACCCCTCGTTGCTGCACAAATCGGCGCGACTTGTTCGGGATTTGTGCAATCGCATTAAAAGTGTGAAAAAAGCCTTTACCTTTGAAACCCGCTTTGTATACTACGCCTCGTTTGTTGCAGGGGCGTAGTTCCAATTGGTAGAACAGCGGTCTCCAAAACCGATGGTTGCGGGTTCGAGTCCTGCCGCCCCTGCCATTTTCAGAAAGGCCAGCTCATTGAGCTGGCCTTTCGCATTTCCGGCGTTCGCCCATTTATCCACCTCTCCTTTCTCTTCTCCTTCTTGCCGCTAGCCCTCGGTGACTGTGGCCACATTGATCTCGATGTCTGCCGCAAGAGCGTTCAGTGTGCAGCAACCCGCTGTTTCAGGACGGTGACCAGCCGCTGGTGGCGGGCGGGGAGCGGCCACTCGGCGCGGTAGATCAGCCAGAGGGTGTCGATCACCTCAATACTGCTCTGGATCACCCGGATCTTCTCCTGGTGGGCAAAGGCGGTGACGGCGAAGCGGGGCAGCACGGTAAAGCCGAGGCCGCGGGCGACCGGCTCCAGGATCAGGCCGATCTGGTTGGTAAAGCCGCGCAGCGGGATCTCGTCAACGCGCTGGCCGGGGTAGCGTCGTCCCAACAGGCGTTGTGCCATGCTGCGGCCATCCGGATGGTCGATAAAGCCGAGCTGACAGAGGTGCTGCCAGCTCTGCTCCTCGCCGTCGTTGGGCACCACCAGACAGAGGGGTTCGCGGGCGAAGGGCTCGGCGGCGATGCTGGGGTGCTCCGGCGGTTGATCCACCAGTCCCAGATCGCTACGCCCTGCCAGTACCGCCTGCACTATGTCGGGGGTGGGGGCAAAGCGGTGCTGGATAGTGAGTCCGGGGTGCTCCTGTTGCTGGTCGAGCAGCAGGGGATAGAGCAGCAGACCAATGCTGCCCGGGGTGGACAGGGTGATGGCGCCGTGGTGAGGGTCGTCGTCCGAGAGGCGCGCCCGCAGCTGTTCGGCGGCCTGCGCCTGCTGGCGGGCGAAGTCGAGCAGCACCAGCCCGCGCGGAGTGAGCTCCAGCTGACGCGGCTTGCGCAGCAGCAGGGGGCCAAATTCGGCCTCGAGACGCGAGATATGCTGACTGACGGCGGCCTGGGTGAGATCCAGCCGCTCGGCGGCGCGGGTAAAGCTGCCGGTTTCATGCACCACCACCAGGGTGTGGAGCCAGAGTGGATTAACCATAAATTTAATTTATGCATTCCATTAGTTTGACCTTATTTTTCATTATGTCGCCCCTTCCTATCATGTCACCTGTTTCCCACACACAATTTCAAGGTGACGTATGACCTATCCACGCAACTTCTCCCACATCGGCATCACGGTGACTGGCCTCGACAAAGCGGTCGAGTTCTATACCAAGGTGATGGGCTGGTATCTCATCATGCCGGCCACCACCATCACCGAGGATGACTCTGCCATCGGCGTGATGTGTAACGACGTGTTTGGCCCGGGTTGGGGCTCCTTCCGCATCGCCCACCTCTCCACCGGCGACAAGATTGGCATCGAGCTGTTCGAGTTCCCCAACAGCGAGCAGCGCGAAAACAACTTCGAATTCTGGAAGACCGGAGTGTTCCACTTCAGTGTGCAGGATCCGGATGTCGAGGGGCTGGCGGCGCGCATCGTCGCGGCGGGCGGCAAGCAGCGGATGCCGGTGCGCGAGTACTACCCGGGCGAGAAGCCCTACCGCATGGTCTACATGGAAGATCCCTTCGGCAATATCGTCGAGATCTATAGCCACAGCTATGAGCTGACCTACTCCGCCGGTGCATATCAGGGGTAGGTGACAGGCCGCCTTCGGGCGGCCTGCTGCTTTGTTGTTACAAGAGTCAGTAGCATGGAATAGCGATCTGGTTCACACGAATAGCGCGTTCTGTTGTTGATAGATGGGAAAATATACAGATTCACTAAAGTCTGTTCATATTGCGGCCGATAGCCTTTGATACATCAGGGTTTTCCCTGCCTGACACAACAACAAGGATTCGTCGTCATGACCCTCTCTCTGCGCGGCAAGCTGCTGGCCACCAGTCTTGGCGTAGTGCTGCTGATGGCATCACTGCTCGGCATCGTTGCCTTTCACACCCTAAAATCCCGCACCATTAGCGCCATCCAGAGCGAGGCGGTCAACTATGGCCACGCCTACTCGGTCGCCATCGGCGAATGGATGACGGATCGCAAGAACACCGTCCATGCGCTGGTCAACCTGATCAGCGATAACCCCCAAGCCGAGCTGGTGCCGCACCTGAAGCAGGCCTACACCTCCGGTGGGTTCGGGCTCACCTATTTTGGCTCCGCGCAGGGGGTGATGACCCGGCAGGATCCCTCCCTCAACACCGGCAACTATGACCCACGCGAGCGCCCCTGGTATCAGGATGCGGTGAAGGCGGGGCAGCTCATCGTCACTGCCCCCTATGTCAGCGTCACCATGCAGAAGCTGGTGGTCACTCTTTCCGAGCCGGTACGCCATCAGGGCGAGCTGGTCGGCGCCGTGGGGGCCAACCTGGCGCTCGACAAGCTTATTGACGAAGTGCTGGCGATGAAGGTGCAGGGTGAGGGCTACGCCATGCTGCTCGACAGCAGTGGCCTCATCGTCGGCCATCCGCAGAAGGATCTTGCACTCAAGCCCATCGCCGAGCTGGCGCCGGGACTCTCTGCCGCCACCTTCCAGCAGTGGGGCCGCGAAAACAACGAGCTGCACGCCGCTACCCTCGACGGGCGCGACGTGCTGCTGGCGGTACAGCCGGTGCCGGGCACCGACTGGCTGCTGGCCATGGTGATGTATCGCGACGTGCTGGAGGCACCGCTCGCCTCCCTGCTGTGGCAGCTGGTGGGGCTGACGCTGGTGCTTATGCTGGTGTTCAGCGCCCTGCTCACCGCCATGTTCAAGTATCTATTTGCCGATCTGGGCCGGGTCGCGCACGCCCTGCACGATATTGCCCACGGCGAGGGGGATCTCACCGTTCACATCAACACCCACAGCAAGGATGAGGTGGGTCAGCTGGCCCAGAACTTCAACCAGTTCGTGGCGCGGCTGCACGGTATCGTCAGCCGGTTGCGGGATGTCACCGTCGAGCTGGCGGCCCAGTCCCGTGCTCAGGCGGCCGGCGCCCACTCCCGCAGCCAGCGGGTGCGTCAGCAGCAGGACGAGATCGTGATGGTGGCGACCGCGGTGACCGAGATGGCCTCCGCCACTCAGGAGATCGCCGGTAACGCCGAGTTTGCCGCCACCACCGCCACCGATGCGGTCGCACTGGCGGTCGCCGGCCAATCTCAGGTTGGCCAGAGTCAGCGCAGCATTACCGGTCTGGCGGACGAAGTGGCCGATGCCAGCCAGATCATCAACGAGCTCGACAGCCATGCCCAGAAGATCAGCGGCATCGCCGAGCAGACCAATCTGCTGGCGCTCAACGCCGCCATCGAGGCGGCCCGGGCCGGTGAGCAGGGCCGCGGCTTCGCGGTAGTGGCGGACGAGGTGCGGGTGCTGTCGCGCCGTACCCACGACTCCACCGACGAGATCCAGCAGATGATCGAAACCCTGCAGCAGACCACCCGCCGCGCCGTGGTTGGCATGGAGACCAGCCGTCAGCTGGCGAGTACCAGCGTCGAGGATGCGGAAGCGGCCAACCAGAGCCTTGCCCGGATCAACGAGGCGATCGGCTCCATCAGCGACATGGCGACCCAGATCGCCGCGGCGGCCGAGGAGCAGACTTCGGTGACCGGTGAGATCAGCCGCAATACCGAAAATATCCGCCACGTCTCGCAAGAGCTTGCCGAGCAGGCGGGCAACGAGGCGGCGCAGGCGGCCGAACTCAAGTCGCTGACCGAGCGGCTGGAGCAGGAGATCGGCCGCTTCCGGCTCTGATCCTCCGCCTACTCTCCATGAAAAAGGGCAGCCCGCGGGCTGCCCTTTGTCATTTCACGACTGGCTTAAGGGTTCTGCTTGACCCAGATAAGCTGGTCGGTGGCAAAGCCCAGCGACTTCGCCTTGGCGACCAGCGCATCCACCTTTGCCTTGGGCGGGTTGGGTGAGCGGGAGAGGATCCAGAGATAGTCGTGGTTGTAGCTGGTCACCAGCGAGAGCTGGTAATCGGGATCGAGGTCGATGACGTTGTAGCCGCCGTAGAAGGGGCCGAAGAAGCTCACCTTGAGCCGCGCCTCGTCAGGACTATCGATGAAGTAGGCCTTGCCCTCGGCTTCGCGCCAGCTGCCATCGCTCTGCTTGCCGCGGTTGAGCACCTTGACGCCACCATCGTCCCGCAGGCTGTAGGTGGCGCTCACCTGCTCCAGCCCCCGCTCGAAGCTGTGGTCGAGGCGGGCGATTTCGTACCAGGTACCGAGATAACGATCGAGCTGGAAGCCGGTAACGGGGCGAATGCCGTCGGCAATCCCGGTACAGGCCGTCAGCAGCAAAGCGGTGAACAGGCAAAGCAGTGAACGCATAAATAATCCCTCTCTTGTTATCCCTCGATGATGCGCAGCTGGCCATCCCGGAAGCGGGAGGCCTGATCCGTCGGCGTGCTGCCGAAGAAGCGCTTGTACTCCCGACTGAACTGGGAGTTGCTCTCGTAACCGACTCTGGCCGCCGCGGTGCCCGCCTTGATGCCGTCGTGCAGCATCATCATCCGCGCCTTGTGCAGGCGAAACGACTTGATGTACTGCAGCGGCGAGGTAGCGGTGACCGCCTTGAAGTGGTGGTGAAAGGCGGAGACGCTCATGTTCACCTCCCGCGCCAGCTCCTCCATGGTGAGGTTGTCGGCATAACGGGACTCTATCATACGCAGCACCCGGGCGATCTGGCCCACATGGTTGTGGCGATTGGCGAGCGCCTGCAGCGCCGGGCCGCCCCCTTCGGTGAGAGCGTGGAACAGCATTTCCCGCACCGTCTGCGGTCCCAGCACCCTGGCGTGCAGCGGGTTGTCCATCAGCTCGATCAGTCGCTCGGCGGCGCAAAACATGGTTTCCGACAGGGGGACCGAGTGGACGCCGCTCTTTTGTGGTGCGGGGGCGGGCAGGGCATCGCCCAGCTCCAGCAGCAGCTCTTGCAGGGTTACCAGATCGATCTCGATGGTAAAACCGATAAGCGGCTGCTCGGGGGAGGCGAAGCACTCGCACTCGCAGGGGAGCGGCAGGGTCATCAGCAGGTAGTGGTTGGGGTCGTAGCGAAACACCTGATCCGCCAGATAACCCACCTTGTGTCCCTGCAGGATAACGATCATCCGCGGTTGGTAGAGCACCGGGGTGCGGCCATGGTGCTCGGTGGTATAGATGAGGTTGACCTGTTTCACCGGTGATGGGGTGATGCCGGGTGCGGTGACGTGGCAGGTCAATCTGGCGGCGAGGTCGCTGTAACGGTTTTGCATGGGTGCTCTTTGATTCGATAGTTCCGGTTTTTGCTGCTTTGTAGAAATAGGCAAGAATCAAGCAGGATGTTGTCTTGATGGTAGGATGCTTCTGGAGAAAAATGCAATCACGATTTCGCGGCCAGGCCGCCCTGACTATCAGAAGAAGGCAATGTCGATGAACAACTTTACTCTCCATACCCCGACCAAAATCCTGTTCGGCCAAGGGCAGATCGCCCAGTTGCGCGAGCAGTTCCCGAGCGATGCCCGCGTCATGATCACCTATGGCGGCGGCAGCGTGGTACGCAGCGGCTTGCTGGAGCAGATCCGCAACGAGCTGGCTGGTATGACCCTGTTTGAATTTGGCGGCATCGAACCGAACCCGGCCTACGAGACCCTGATGGGGGCCGTGGAGCTGGCCCGTGCCGAGCGGGTCGACTTCCTGCTCGCCGTTGGTGGTGGTTCCGTGCTCGATGGTACCAAGTTTATCGCCGCTGCCGCGCACTACGATCTGGCCAAGGATCCCTGGCACATTCTCGAGACCGTCGGCAGCGAAGTGCGCTCCGCCATCCCGCTCGGTTCCGTGCTGACCCTGCCGGCGACCGGTTCCGAAATGAACATGGGTGCTGTCATCACCCGTCGCAGCAGTGGCGACAAGGTGCACTTCTTCTCGCCGTTCGTGATGCCGCGCTTCGCCGTGCTGGATCCGGTGCTCACCTACACCCTGCCCGAGCGTCAGGTGGCGAACGGGGTAGTGGATGCGTTCGTCCACATCGTGGAGCAGTACCTCACCTATCCGGTCAATGCCAAGGTGCAGGATCGCTTCGCCGAAGGCTTGCTGCTGACCCTGATCGAAGAGGGCCCCAAGGCGCTGGCCGAGCCGCACAACTACGAGGTGCGCGCCAACATCATGTGGAGCGCCACCATGGCGTTGAACGGCCTGATCGGCGCCGGTGTGCCGCAGGATTGGGCCACTCACATGTTGGGTCACGAACTGACCGCCCTGCATGGCCTCGACCATGCCCAGACTCTGGCGGTGGTGCTGCCTGCCCTGCTGCAGGCCAAGCGCAAACAGAAACATGCCAAGCTGCTGCAATACGCCGAGCGGGTGTGGGGTCTGAACAGCGGCAGCGAAGCGGAGCGCATCGACGATGCCATCGCTGCGACCCGCGACTTCTTCGAGCGGATGGGGGTCAAGACCCGACTGCGCGACTACGGTCTCAAAGATCTGGGTATCGACACCCTGATCGGCAAGCTGGGTGAGCACGGCATGACCCGTCTGGGCGAGCACAGCGATATCGATCTGGTGCAGAGCCAGCATATTTATGAAGCGGCCTGGTAAGGGCCGCCAATCGGCGCCAAACGGGCGAAACGATTGAATTGTCGGGGCCCTCTCCCGCCTTCTGGCGGCTGAGTGGCCCCGCTTTTGTTGGGAAAATGTTACTTTTCGGCGTTTCGCTGCGAGAAGTGAGACGAAAGCGGATTTCGTAAGAACAAAAAACGCTAAGATAGAGGGCCGGTAAAACATTTTTTTTGACTGGTTGGATCACTTTTTTCAGCCGTTTTTACTGGTATAAGCCTCTAATTTGGTTTGTTTTTTTTAATCGTAGCCAGGGATGGGCTGAATTCTGTACGAGTGCCGTCGGGACTGCGGTTGTAATAAAACTCCAAAATTTGATACTAATCACCTTCGCGCCTGAAAAGCGGGGGCCTGACCATGACAGGAGGTTGAGGTAAAGCCTACTGATTTTCATAACAAAGAGCCCTGGACCTGCACTTTGGTCATGTCTTGTTTCGTCAGAAGTGAGACACTGGGCAGCGATTGTTTATTAACCATCAGGGAATAGTCATGCAGATTGGAATACCGAGAGAGAGTCTCGCCGGTGAGACCCGGGTCGCAGCGACCCCGGCTACCGTCGAGCAGCTGAAAAAGCTCGGCTTCGAGGTCGCCATCGAGACCGGCGCAGGCCTGTCGGCCAGCTTCGATGATGCCGCCTTCGAGGCTGCCGGTGCCAGCGTGGTGCCGAATGTCTGGCAAGCCGACCTTATCTTCAAGGTCAATGCGCCGACCGATGCCGAGATCGCACAAATTAAAGATGGCGCCACTCTGGTGAGCTTCATCTGGCCTGCCCAGAACCCTGAGCTGGTCAAGAAGCTGTCCGAGCGCAACATCAATGTGATGGCGATGGATATGGTGCCGCGGATCTCCCGTGCCCAGTCCCTCGATGCCCTCTCCTCCATGGCCAACATCGGTGGCTATCGCGCCGTGGTTGAAGCTGCGCACCAGTTCGGTCGCTTCTTCACCGGTCAAATCACCGCAGCCGGTAAAGTGCCGCCTGCCAAGGTACTGGTGATCGGTGCCGGTGTGGCCGGTCTGGCTGCCATTGGTACTGCCGGTTCCCTCGGTGCCATCGTGCGTGCGTTCGATACCCGTCTGGAAGTGGCCGAGCAGATCGAATCCATGGGTGGGGAATTCCTCAAGCTGGACTTCGGTGGCGAAGACGGTGCATCCAGCGATGGTTACGCCAAAGTCATGTCCGATGAGTTCATCAAGGCCGAGATGGAGCTGTTCGCCCAGCAGGCCAAAGAGGTGGACATCATCATCACCACCGCCCTGATCCCGGGCAAGCCGGCTCCCAAGCTGATCACCAAAGAGATGGTCGACAGCATGAAGCCGGGCTCCGTCATTGTGGACATGGCCGCTCAGGCTGGCGGTAACTGTGAATACACAGTGCCGGGCGAACTGCATGTCACTGCCAACGGCGTCAAGGTGATCGGTTACACCGATCTGCCGGGTCGCCTGCCTGCCCAATCCTCCCAGCTCTACGGTACCAACCTGGTCAACCTGATGAAGCTGATGTGCAAGGAGAAGGACGGCAACGTTGCCATCGACTTCGAAGACGTGGTTCAGCGCAACATGACGGTGATCCAGGCCGGTGAAGTGACCTTCCCGCCGCCCGCCATCTCCGTCTCTGCCGCTCCGCAGAAACCGGCCGCCGCCAAACCGGCCGCCAAGAAGGAAGAGGCCAAGCCCTCCAACAAGAAGTTCGTGTTCGGTGCCCTCGGCATCGCCGCCTTCGGCTGGATCGCCTCCGTTGCCCCGGCAGCCTTCCTCTCCCACTTCACCGTATTCATCCTGGCCTGTGTGGTCGGTTACTACGTGGTGTGGAACGTCTCGCACGCCCTGCATACGCCGCTGATGTCGGTCACCAATGCCATCTCCGGCATTATCGTGGTCGGTGCCCTGCTGCAGATCGGGCAAGGGTCGACCCTGGTCACCGCGCTGGCGTTCATCGCCGTGCTGATTGCCAGTATCAACATCTTCGGCGGCTTCACCGTCACTCAGCGCATGCTGAAGATGTTCCGTAAGGATTAAGGGGGTTTAACGTGTCTCAAGGACTGGTAACAGCATCCTATATCGTTGCCGCCGTGCTCTTCATCCTCAGTCTCGCGGGACTGTCGAAGCAAGAAACGGCCAAGCATGGCAACCTGTTCGGTATCGCGGGTATGGCTATCGCCCTGCTCGCCACCGTATTCAACCCGGAGACCAGTGGCGTTCACTGGATCATTCTGGCCATGGTGATCGGCGGTGCCATCGGCGTGCGTCTGGCACTCAAGGTCGAGATGACCGAGATGCCCGAGCTGGTGGCCGTGCTGCACAGCTTCGTGGGTATGGCGGCAGTACTGGTGGGCTTCAACAGCTTCATCGATCTGCACCCCTCTGCACCTGCTGAGGTCGTCGTCTCCGTCGGTTCCAATCTGGATGCCACTCTGGCAGCCGCCCGTGCGGCGTTCGAGCAGGCCAATAGCGTCGCCCAGGTCGAGCACCTGACCGGCGCCATGCTGAACATCCACCTGGTCGAGATCTTCCTGGGCGTCTTCATCGGTGCCGTAACCTTTACCGGTTCCGTGGTTGCCTTCGGCAAACTGCGCGGTCTCATCTCCTCCAAGCCGCTGATGCTGCCGCATCGCCACAAGCTGAACCTGCTGGCCGTGGTCGCCTCGCTGGCGCTGATGGTCTACTTCGTCAACGCGGGCGGCTCTACCTTCGCCCTGCTGGTGATGACCCTGATCGCCTTCGCCTTCGGCTGGCATCTGGTTGCCTCCATCGGTGGCGCAGACATGCCGGTCGTGGTCTCCATGCTGAACTCCTACTCCGGTTGGGCGGCAGCGGCGGCGGGCTTCATGCTCTCCAACGACCTGCTGATCGTCACCGGTGCGCTGGTAGGTTCCTCCGGTGCGATCCTCTCTTACATCATGTGTAAGGCGATGAACCGCTCCTTCATCTCCGTGATCGCCGGTGGCTTCGGCTCCGATGGCGTGGCCTCCACGGCTGATCAGGAGATGGGTGAATACCGCGAAACCAGCGCCGAGGAAGTGGCTGACCTGCTGAAGAACTCCAGCTCCGTCATCATCACCCCGGGCTATGGCATGGCGGTGGCACAGGCCCAGTATCCGGTGGCTGAAATCACCCAGAAGCTGCGTGACCGCGGCGTCAAGGTGCGTTTCGGTATCCACCCGGTTGCCGGTCGTCTGCCTGGCCACATGAACGTGCTGCTGGCGGAAGCGAAAGTCCCGTATGACATCGTGCTGGAAATGGACGAGATCAACGACGACTTCGCCGATACCGACACCGTGCTGGTGATTGGTGCCAACGACACCGTTAACCCGGCCGCGATGGAAGATCCGGGCAGCCCGATCGCCGGTATGCCGGTGCTGGAAGTGTGGAAAGCGCAGAACGTCATCGGCTTCAAGCGCTCCATGAACACTGGCTACGCCGGTGTCCAGAACCCGCTGTTCTTCAAAGAGAATACCCAGATGCTGTTTGGCGATGCCAAGGCCAGCGTCGAGGCAATCCTGAAAGCACTGTAAGTGCCATTCAGAGACTGGATATCAAGGAGGCTTCGGCCTCCTTTTTTATTGCTCATCCCTTGTATATCCTCAATCCATACGGACCATGAGGGATCTCCATGATGTGGTGTCAGGGTTGGCGAAGGATCGGGTTGTACGGTTGGCTGCTGGCCTCCCTGTTTGGTGCTGGTTCGGCTGTGGCGACAGACGAGCCGCCGACTCTGACGCTGCTGACCGAGCTGTGGCCCCCTTATGTGATGCGTGGTGACAATGGCGAGCTGGCCGGCGCCGATCTCGATCTGGCCTGTACCGTGTTGCGCCAGATGGGTTATCGCACTGAAATCAGGGTGCTGCCCTGGAAGCGGGTTCTGCAGCAGGCCCGTCTCAGGCAGGGGGATGCGGTGCTCGATGTCTTCTTTGAACCTTCCCGCCAGCACTGGCTCCACTACCCCGAAGAGCCGCTCTCTTACAGCGGCGAAGTGCTCTTCTATCCATCGGCCCGTCCGGTGGATTTCAAACAGCTCTCCGACCTCAAGGGTCTGCGGATAGGTATTCAGGAAGATTATGCCTACAGTCCCGATTTTCTGATCGATCCCGGGGTGATCCGGATGCCGATGACGGGGGAGGGGAATGCCATCAAACAGCTGCATCTGATGATGGCAGGTCGGCTGGACGGGGTAGTGCTCAACGAGCGGGTCGGTCGTTATCTGCTGCATACCCAGGGGTTGCAGGATCAGGTGAGCCACGGCTCGCGCCTGCTGACCGACGACAACCGCAACTTCCTCGCGTTTACCCACAAGCCCGGCCACGACCAGTTGGCTATCCGCTTCTCCTCTGCCCTCAAGGCGTTCAAACAGACCCCCGCCTACAAGCAGCTGCTGGCTCGCTATCACCTCTGAGTTGCCGCCCGGCTGTGCGCCGCTTCACAATTTGTCGCACTTTGTTAAAAGGTGGGCATAATGGCGAGCAAAAAGGGGATGCCGCTCAACATTAGTTGATCTTGTTGATAGTAGAATCAACTGCGGTTTACTCAAAGTTACTCATATATGTCCACAGCAGCCACCACTGACCAGATCAATTCGTTAACGGATGAAGAACGTCATCTGATCGCCAGTTTCGAGCCCGCGGTCGAGGCGCTGGCCGCGCTGTTTGGCGCAGGGTGCGAGGTGGTGTTGCATGCGTTCGATACGCTGGATGCATCGGTCATCAAGATTGCCAACGGCCATATCACCGGTCGTCGGGAGGGGGCGCCGGTCACCGACTTTGCCCTCAACCGCTTGCAGGGGGAGGCGGGCAGCCAGTGGAGCAGCTACTTCAGCCGTACCCGCGACGGGACGCTGATGAAGTCCTCCTCCATCACTATCAGCAACCGGCAGGGCAAGCCCATCGGCATGCTCTGCGTGAACTTCAGTCTGGATACCTCCCTTGGCAGCTTGCTCGATACCTTTGCGTTGCCAGCGGCACCGGCGCCGCTCAACAACGAGACCTTTGCCAGCTCGGTGGACGATCTGGTGACCCAGGTGATTGAGAAGGTGGATCGGGATGATTCGCTCTCCTGCACGGTGCGCAACAAGGAGATAGTGACCCGGCTCTTCG
Organism: Aeromonas sp. Y293-4; assembly: GCF_027705905.1. Taxonomy (NCBI): domain Bacteria; kingdom Pseudomonadati; phylum Pseudomonadota; class Gammaproteobacteria; order Aeromonadales; family Aeromonadaceae; genus Aeromonas; species Aeromonas sp. Y293-4. The sequence continues at coordinate 92,366 of NZ_JAPDCI010000011.1, forward strand.
ACATGGGGATCTTCGAGATCAAGGAGGCGGCCCAGCTGGTTGCCCGGATGCTCGGCATCTCCCGTCATACTGTTTATCTGCATATCCGTAATCACAAGGCGGATCTGAACAAGCAATAACTGCCTGCGGGCACCCTGAACATGAGAAACACTGCGATGAAAGCACAATGGACCGACTTTATTACCCTGCTCAAGCGTGAAGTGGTGCCGGCCCTGGGCTGTACCGAGCCGATGTCGGTGGCGCTGGCGGCGGCCAACTGCCGCAAGCTGCTGGGGGAGACCCCGACCCGCATCAGCGTCTGGGTCAGTGGCAATCTGTTCAAGAACGGCATGGGAGTCGGGGTGCCGGGCACCGGCATGATCGGTCTGCCGGTGGCCGCTGCGGTCGGCATCACCGGCGGCAATCCCGATGCCGGGCTGGAGGTGCTCAAGACCCTCACGCCAGAACAGGTGGAAGCGGCCAAGGCGCTGCTGCCGGTGATCAAGGTGGATGTGAAGGATGTGCCGGATGTGCTCTACGCCGAGGTGCTGGCCGAAGTGAGGGGTCATAGTGCCCGGGTGGTGATCTGTACCGACCACACCCGCATCATCCTGATGGAGAAGGATGGCGAGGTGCTGATGGAGCAGGCCAGTGCCCCCGGTGTGCAGATCCAGCCAGCCAAATCCGCCAAACCGGCCATGACCCTGCGGGAGATCGTCGATTTTGCATTGGAAGTGCCGCTGGCGGAGATCGACTTTATCCGCGAGGCCGCCACCATGAATCAGGCGCTGGCAGATGAAGGATTACAGGGTTACGGCCTGAAGATCGGCAAGATCCTCACCGAACAGGTGGAGCGCAAGCTGCTCTCCGATGACCTGATGACGCTGGCGATGCGCCTCTCCTCCGCTGCCTCCGATGCACGGATGGATGGTGCCATGCTGCCCGCCATGTCCAACTCCGGTTCCGGCAATCAGGGCATTGCCGCCACCATGCCGGTGGTCGCGGCTGCCCGCTTCCTCAAGGCGAGTGACGAGCAGCTGACCCGGGCACTGGTGATGAGCCATCTGGTGGCCATCTACATCAAGACCTATCAGAACAAGCTGTCGGCCCTCTGCGCCGCCAGTACCGCCGCCATGGGGGCCGGTGCCGCCATCACCTGGCTGCTGGGCGGCCAGTATCAGCAGATCAGCCACTGCATCAACAACATGATTGGCGATGTCTCCGGCATCATCTGCGACGGCGCGGGCAGCGCCTGCTCCATGAAGGTCTCCACCTCCACCTCAGCGGCGGTAAAGTCCTCGCTGATGGCCATCAACAACCTGCATGTCCCCCAGAGCGAGGGGATCGTTTCCGACGATGTGGACCAGACCATCGCCAATCTGGGCCGCCTCTCCAAAGAGGGGATGCTGGATACCGACATCGAAATCATCAACATCATGCGAGCGAAACAGCAGAAGCAGTGAATCTGTGACAAGGGGGCGATAGACCCCCTTGTTCTTGTCACGACGGCGAAGACCGTCTGACACGGTTGTCAGGGCAAGCATGGCGCTTGCTCTTGTTTCTCGGGCGCAAGCCCGCTTTTTGGGGAGTCATACCATGACATTTAGCGTTATCGGCAATCTGGCCATCGCCGCCATCTTGCTGTTCTTTCTCTACCGGTTACAGGAAAAACATGTGAGCTTCACCCGCCGGGTATTTGCCGGTCTGGGGCTCGGTATTCTGTTCGGCGCCGCGTTGCAACTGCTTTACGGTGCAGGCTCGCCCGTCATTGTTCAGACCATCGACTATCTGGATATCGTGGGTAGCGGCTATGTGAAGCTGCTGCAAATGATCATCATCCCGCTGATCATGGTCTCCATCATCAGCGCTATCTTGAAGCTCAATGGCGGCACCGCGCTGGGCAAGATCAGTGCCATGACCATAGGCGTGCTGATCTTCACCACCGCCATCGCCGCCGGGGCGGGCATCTTGATGTCCAACCTGTTTGGCCTGACCGCTGAAGGGCTCACCTCCGGGGCCGCCGAGAGCGCCCGTGGCGCCGCGCTACAGACCACCCTCGGCAGCGTCGAGAGCATGTCTTTCGCCAAGATGATGCTGGAGTTCATTCCTGCCAACCCCTTCCTCGACATGACCGGGGCGCGCAAGACCTCCACCATCGCCGTGGTGATCTTCTCCATCTTCATCGGCCTCTCTGCCACCGGCATCGCCCGCAAGAAGCCGGAGATCTTCGCCAGCTTCAGCCACTTCGTGGCCGTGGCGCATGCCATCGTAATGCGGATGGTGACTCTGGTGCTGCGCCTGACCCCGTTTGGCGTACTGGCGCTGATGGCCAAGGTGGTCTCCGGTTCCAACTATGCTGACATCCTCAACCTGCTCAGCTTTGTGATGGCCTCTTACGGCGCCATCGCCATCATGTTTGTCGTGCACCTGCTGCTGGTGAGCATGGTCGGCATCAACCCGCTGCGCTTCCTCAAGAAGATCACGCCGGTGCTGGCGTTTGCCTTCACCTCGCGCACCAGTGCGGGCTCCATTCCGATGAACGTGCAGACCCAGACCAAGTCGCTGGGTATTCCTGAGGGGATCGCCAACTTCGCCGCCTCCTTCGGTTCCACCATCGGCCAGAACGGCTGCGCCGGTATCTATCCGGCCATGCTGGCCGTGATGATTGCCCCGACCGTCGGGGTCAACCCGATGGATCCCGGCTTTATCATGACCCTGATCGCCATCATCACCGTCAGCTCCTTCGGGGTGGCCGGGATTGGCGGCGGCGCCACTTTTGCCGCGCTGATCGTGCTCTCCGCGCTGGACTTCCCGGTGGCGCTGGCCGGTCTGCTCATCTCCATCGAGCCGCTGATCGACATGGGTCGTACCGCGCTCAACGTCTCCGGCTCCATCACCGCAGGGACTGTCACCAGCCGCCTGATGGGCGAGACCGACATGCATGTGTTCAACAGCGATCACGAAGTGAGTCTGGACGGCGAAGAGTCCACCGTCTGATTTGCGTCGGTTGATCTGCCTGTGGAAAGGGGCGACCCTTTCCCGTCATAGACCGCAGGGAGGGCATGCCCTCCCTGCGCCATTGAGAGGAAAAACAATGAGAATTCTGATCATCGGTGGCGAAGCCGCCGGTATGAGTGCGGCGGCCAAGGCCCGCCGTCTGGCCAAAGATGCCGACATCGTGGTGTATGAGGCCTCCGAGGTGATCTCTTTCGGTGCCTGCGGCCTGCCCTACTTCGTCGGCGACGAGTTTCAGGAGCCTGGCTACATGGCCGAGTTCACCCCCGAGCAGTTCGCCGCCAAGGGGATCGAGGTCAAGATTGGCCATCGGGTATTGAGCGTTGACGCAGCTGCCCAGACCTTGCAGGTGGAGCACAACGGCGACACCTTCACCGATCGCTACGATCGGCTGATGATTGCCACCGGTGCCCGCGAAGTGATGCCCCCCATCCCCGGTTTGCAGCAGCAAGGGGTATTCGGTCTGCGCCGGATGGCCGACGGACTGGCGCTGAAGGCGGCGGTGCAAGACAAGAACAATCGCCGCGCAGTGGTGATTGGCTCCGGCTTTATCGGGCTGGAAGTGGTCGAGGCGCTGGTCCATCAGGGCAAAGAGGTGCGTCTCATCGAGCTGGCGGATCGAGTCATCCCCGATGCGTTTGATGGCGAGATCACCCAGCACATCGAAACCGAACTGCGCGAGCAGGGGGTCTCTCTCCATCTGGGTGAGCGAGTTGAAGCACTGCTGGGGGATGGTCGGGTGACCGGCGTGCGCACCAGCCAGGGCGAGTACGAGGCCGATATCGTGGTGGTCTGCACCGGGGTCAAGCCCAATACCGAGTTTCTGGCCGATACCGGCATCGAGCGGCTCGGCAACGGCGCCATCAAGGTGGATCGTCAGGGACGCAGCTCGCTCGCCAACGTCTGGTCGGCCGGTGACTGTGCCAGCGTCTGGCACAGCGTAAAGCAGCAGCAGGTCTATGTGCCGCTCGCCACCATCGCCAACAAGCTGGGGCGCATGGTGGGCGAGAACCTGGCGGGGGCCGAGCAGGAGTTCCCGGGTACCCTCGGTTCTGCGGCGCTCAAGGTGTTGGGGCTGGAGGCGGGCCGTACCGGCCTCTCCGAGCAGGAAGCCAAGGCGATGGGCATCGACTATCGCACCGTGGTGATCAAGGACAAGTGCCACACCAACTACTGCCCGGGTCAGTCCGACATTCACGTCAAACTGGTCTATGAGGCGGGCAGCAAGCGGCTGCTGGGTGGTCAGATCCTCGGTCGCAAGGGGGCGGTACACCGCATCGACGCGCTGGCGGTGGCCATCACCATGGGGGTGACCACTGAGCAGCTCGGCATGCTGGACTTTGCCTATGCGCCGCCCTTCTCCCGCACCTGGGATGCCCTGAACGTGGCGGGTAACGTCGCGAAGTAAGCGTTGCGATGACTGCGTCGTTACGCAGATTCTGCTCTGCAGAGCAATCTGCGGGTAATAGCTGAGGGTAAATTGCAGCGATAAAAAAACCGATGCCAAGGCATCGGTTTTTTTATTACCGGTTTATCCGTATCACTCAGCCACGGCCGAGGCGGTTCTCCGGGTAGTTCTTGGCCAGCACTTCGCGGGCATGCTTGGCCAGCTGCGGCATCTTCAGAGAGTCGTAAGACTCGACCATGATCTCCAGTGCCTTCTCGGTTTCGGCTGTGTCGGGGTAGGTTTCGACAATCAGCTTGGCCCGGTTGGCGGCCGCGACCAGTGCATCACGCTTCACGTAATACTCGGCCACGCTCAGGTCATATCGGGCCAGACGATTCTTCAGGCCAATCATGCGCGCACGGGCATCGGCGGCATAGACGCTGTTGGGGTAGTTCTGCAACAGGGTCTTGAAGTCCTGGAATGCCTGACGGGCATAAGCAGGGTCTTTGTCGTCCCGATCGATACCGAACAGGCTTTGGAAGAAGTTGTAATCCGCCGCCATGTTGGTCAGGCCGCGCATATAGAAGACGTAATCGATATTTTTATGCGCCGGATTGAGGCGGATAAAACGGTCGATATTGGCGATCGCCTGAGCGGTATCATCCTGCTTGTAGTAGGCATAGATGAGGTCAAGCTGCACCTGATTGGAGTAGGCACCGAACGGGTAGCGAGAGTCCAAAGCCTCCAGCAATTCAGTGGCTTGCACGTAATTGCCAACGTCCAGTTTGAGGCGTGCTTTCTGGTACAGGGTCTCCGGCGGTTCGTCGGGTACCTTGGGTTTGGTGCTGGAACAGCCTGTGATCAAGGTAGCGACCAAGGCGAGCGACATCAGCAGGTGAGACTTCTTTCCCATCAACAACATCCGGTCCATTTCCACGAAATTGGCAAAGTATCCGTTATGCTTGGCTAAAAGAAAAGCTAGAATACCCGGATTATTTCGAATTGATACCCCCCGCTCAAGAGACCATACATGAGCCAGCATATTGAACTGACAGGCGAATTCCAGGATCACCAATTCGGGCAGCGACTCGACCAGGCCCTGGCCGAATTGTTTCCAGACTACTCCCGCACCCGCATCAAGGAGTGGATTTTACAGGACAGAGTGACCCTGGACGGTCAGGTTGCCAACACCCCGCGCGAGAAGATTCTCGCCGGGCAGCAGGTGCATGTGAATGTCGAGCTGGAAGATGATACTCGCTGGGATGCCCAGGATATCGAGCTCAACATAGTTTACGAAGATGAACACATTCTGGTGATCGACAAACCGGCCGGTCTGGTGGTTCACCCGGGCGCAGGTACGCCGGATGGCACCATCCTCAACGCCCTGCTGCACCGCTACCCCGGCATTGCCGAGGTACCTCGCGCCGGTATCGTGCACCGTCTGGATAAAGACACCACAGGTTTGATGGTGGTTGCCAAAACCGTACCCGCCCAGACCCATCTGGTGGAAGCGTTGCAGGCGCGCCAGATCACCCGTGAGTACGAAGCGATCGCCATCGGTCACATGACCGCAGGTGGTACGGTTGATGCGCCCATAGGCCGTCACCCGACCCAGCGTACCCATATGGCCGTGGTGCCCAATGGTCGTCCTTCCGTGACTCACTACCGGGTTCACGAGAAGTTCCGTGGCCACACCCGTCTGCGTCTGCGTCTGGAGACCGGCCGTACCCACCAGATCCGTGTCCACATGGCGCACATCAAACACCCGCTGGTGGGTGATCCCGCTTACGGTGGCCGTCTGCGCCCGCTGCGCAACGCGACCCCCGAGCTGACTCAGGCACTGCGCAACTTCAACCGTCAGGCGCTGCATGCCACTATGCTGCAACTGGCTCACCCCATCACGGGGGAAGTGATGCAGTGGCACTCAGCTACACCGCAAGACATGGTGGAGCTGATGGAAGTGCTGCGCGCGGATACTCTCGCCAATCCGGATGATCTGGTCTGGAACTGATGTGATAGGGCCTGCTGCGTCGGTTTCTGGCGTCATCCGGCCCGAACAGATGCCAAACGGGGTTCCCTTGCAGGAGCCCCGTTTTTATATCGGTGAATTGAAGGAGTCACAGATGAAATGGATCGAACCCGACTGGCCAGCCCCGGCGTGTGTCAGGGCGTTGTCGACCACCCGGGATGGTGGTGTTAGCGAAGGGGTCTTTGCCGGTCTCAATCTGGGCGCCCATGTGGGGGATGAACCGGTGCGAGTCGAGGCCAATCGGGCCCGGCTGCAGCAGGCGGCCGCCATCCCGGGGCCCCTTAACTGGCTCAATCAGGTGCACGGCACCGTGGTTCATCCAGTCAGCAGCCATTATGAGCAGGCGCCGGATGCCGATGCCGCCTGCGCCCATGAGGCGGAGCTGGCCTGCATCGTGATGACCGCCGACTGTCTGCCGGTGTTGTTCTGCGATCGGGCCGGTACCGTGGTGGCCGCCGCCCACGCAGGCTGGCGTGGACTGAAAGAGGGCGTGCTGGAGGCGAGCATCGCCGCCATGGGCTGCGAGCCGGGCGAGGTCCTGGTCTGGATGGGCCCGGCCATTGGCCCCACTGCATTTGAAGTGGGGGGAGAGGTGCGCGAGGCCTTTATGGCGGAGCAGGTTGAAGCAGAAGCGGCGTTCGTCCCCTCGTCCAATGAGGGGAAATGGCTGGCAGATATCTACCAGCTGGCGCGGTTGCGCCTTGTCCGTGCCGGCGTCACCGCTGTCTATGGTGGCGAATACTGCACCTTCAGCGACAGCGAGCAGTTCTACTCTTATCGTCGCGATGGCCAGACCGGCCGCATGGCCTCCATCATCTGGTTGGCGTCCTGATGACGCTCCCCGCCCTGCATCTGGCAAGGGCGGGGATCCTGCTCTCGCCCCCTCTTGCAGAAAAAATAACCAGTATCGCCCCTTGAAATAGCCCGTACGGGCCTCATCTTTCATCTCAGAAAGTTATGTTGTTTGCCGCGCAAGCGGCGTCTGCCTGTTTGAAGGGGGAGTGCAATGCGCCTCGATCGCCTTACCAGCAAATTCCAGATTGCTATTTCCGATGCCCAGTCTCTTGCGCTGGGTCGTGACCACCAATTTATCGAACCCGTCCATCTGATGACCGCACTGGTCAATCAGGATGGCGGCTCCATCCGTCCGTTGCTCACCCTGACCGGGATGGATATCAACGCCCTGCGCTCCCGTCTCGGTGAGGAGCTGGATCGCCTGCCGCGCGTCAGCGGCGTGGAAGGGGACGTGCAGCTCTCCAACGGCCTCGGCCGCCTGCTCAACGTCTGCGACAAACTGGCCCAGCAGCGCAAGGATCAGTTCATCTCCTCCGAGCTGTTCGTGCTGGCTGCCCTCGACGACAAGGGAACGCTGGGTGAGCTGCTGCGCGCCCAAGGGCTGACCAAGGAAAAACTCGAAGCGGCCATCGACAAGGTGCGTGGTGGCAAGAAGGTGGAGGATGCCAACGCCGAGGAGAACCGTCAGGCGCTGGAGAAGTACACCATCGATCTGACCGAGCGGGCCGAAATCGGCAAGCTCGACCCGGTGATCGGCCGTGATGACGAGATCCGCCGTACCATTCAGGTACTGCAACGCCGTACCAAGAACAACCCCGTGCTGATCGGTGCTCCCGGTGTCGGTAAAACCGCCATCGTCGAGGGGCTGGCCCAGCGCATCATCAACGGTGAAGTGCCGGAAGGGCTGAAGAACAAGCGGGTGCTGTCGCTGGACATGGGGGCGCTGGTGGCCGGTGCCAAGTATCGCGGCGAGTTTGAAGAGCGGCTCAAGGCCGTACTGACCGATCTCGCCAAGGAGGAGGGCAACGTCATCCTCTTTATCGACGAGCTGCACACCATGGTCGGCGCCGGCAAGGGCGAAGGGGCAATGGACGCGGGCAACATGCTCAAACCTGCGCTGGCCCGCGGCGACCTGCACTGCGTCGGCGCCACCACCCTGGATGAGTACCGTCAGTACATCGAGAAAGATGCTGCGCTGGAGCGCCGTTTCCAGAAGGTGCTGGTGGAAGAGCCGAGCGTGGAGGACACCATCGCCATTCTGCGCGGCCTGAAAGAGCGTTACGAGCTGCACCACCATGTGCAGATCACCGACCCCGCCATCGTGGCGGCGGCCCAGCTGTCGCACCGCTATATCGCGGATCGCCAGTTGCCGGACAAGGCTATCGACCTTATCGACGAGGCGGCAGCCAGCATCCGGTTGCAGATCGACTCCAAGCCCGAGGCGCTCGATCGTCTCGAGCGGCGCATCATCCAGCTCAAGCTGGAGCAGCAGGCGCTGATGAAGGAGGACGATGACGCCAGCCGCAAGCGTCTGGAGCTGATCAATCAGGAGATTGGCGAGAAGGATCGGGAATACAACGAGCTGGACGAGGTATGGAAGGCCGAGAAGGCCGCCCTTGCCGGCACCCAGCATATCAAGGCTGCGCTGGAGCAGGCCCGTCAGGATCTCGACGTGGCGCGCCGGGCAGGCGACCTGGGCCGGATGTCCGAGCTGCAGTACGGCCGCATTCCGGAGCTGGAGAAACAGCTGGATCTCGCCACCCAAGCCGAGATGCAGGAGACCAGCCTGCTGCGCAACCGGGTCACCGACGTGGAGATTGCAGACGTCTTGGCCCGCTGGACCGGTATTCCGGTCGCCCGCATGCTGGAAGGGGAGCGCGACAAGCTGCTGCGGATGGAAGATCAGCTGCACAGCCGGGTGATTGGTCAGGAGGAGGCGGTCGATGCGGTCTCCAACGCCATTCGTCGCTCCCGTGCCGGTCTCTCCGATCCGAATCGCCCCATCGGCTCCTTCCTGTTCCTGGGACCCACCGGGGTGGGCAAGACCGAGCTTTGCAAGGCGCTGGCGGAGTTCCTGTTCGATACCCAGGATGCCATGGTGCGGATCGATATGTCCGAGTTCATGGAGAAACACAGTGTGGCCCGTCTGGTGGGGGCGCCTCCCGGATACGTGGGTTACGAAGAGGGTGGTTATCTGACCGAGGCGGTGCGCCGTCGTCCCTACTCGGTGATCCTGCTGGACGAGGTGGAGAAGGCGCATCCCGATGTCTTCAACATCCTGTTGCAGGTGCTCGATGATGGCCGCCTGACCGATGGCCAGGGTCGCACCGTCGATTTTCGCAACTCGGTGGTGATCATGACCTCCAACCTTGGTTCGGATCTGATTCAGGAGCACCACTCCGAGAAGGATTACGACGAGATGAAGGCCATGCTGATGGATGTGCTGACCCGCAGTTTCCGACCGGAGTTTATCAACCGGATCGACGAGACGGTGGTGTTCCATCCGCTTGGCGAGGATCACATCAAGTCCATCGCCCGCATCCAGCTCAAGAGCCTGATGGGGCGACTGGAGGCTCAGGGTTACGAGGTGGAGGTGAGCGAAGCGCTGCTCGAGAAGCTGGTGCATGCCGGGTTCGACCCCGTCTACGGGGCGCGGCCTCTCAAACGGGCGATCCAGCAGAAGGTGGAGAACCCGCTGGCGCAGGCCCTGCTCTCCGGCCGCATTGTGCCGGGCAAAAAACTGCTGCTGGGGGCCGACAACAACGGCCTGACCATGACCCAGTAACTAGTCTCGCATCTATATTTGCAGCGCCAGCCCTCGGGCTGGCGTTGTCGTATCTGGTGGCGGGGATTCGGGCGCAAAAAAACGGCAATCCGAAGATTGCCGGGAGGAATGTAGTGAAGCGACCTGACGTGGGTTGAGCGGGTCGCAGGGGCAAGCCCCCGATTGCGAAACAAAGCCGCTTACGGCCTTGCGTCTTACAGCCTGCCGGGGATGCGCTCGCTCAACCCCGACGGCCACCTGCCTGTTGCCATACCGGCTGAGATGGCGCCGGCATGGCCTTCATTCGTTACAGCATGCCTTGCACGGCAGCTTTCATCTCGGCTGGCCAGACGCCGACTTGGACCTGACCGATGTGCTCTTTTTGCAGCAACAGCATGGCCAGACGGGATTGGCCGATGCCGCCGCCGATGGTCTGCGGCATCCGTGCGGCCAGCAGATCCTGATGCCAGTCGTACTGCAGGCGATCCTCGTCGCCTGTGATGGCCAGCTGGCGGCGCAGTGCCTCGGCATCGACCCGGATCCCCATGGAGGAGATCTCGAAGCTGTCTTGCAGCACCGGGTTCCACACCAGAATGTCGCCGTTCAGACCCGCCAGACCCAGCTCGCTGTGGCTACTCCAGTCGTCGTAATCCGGGGCGCGCACATCGTGGCGCTCACCGTGGGAGAGCGCACCGCCGATACCGATCAGGAACACGGCCCCCAGCTCTTTGGCGATGGCGCGCTCGCGCCCCTTGGCATCGAGATCCGGGTAGCGGGCCAGCAACTCTTCGCTGTGCAGGAACTGGATCTCGGCTGGCAGGAAGGGGGTCAGCTCATGCTCGGCACAGACCGCGCGCTCGGTGGCCTTGATGGCGGCCCAGATGCCGCGCACGGTTTCCTGCAGATAGGCCAGATCGCGGCGCTCGCTCGGCATCACCTTCTCCCAGTCCCACTGATCCACGTAGACGGAGTGGATGGGGGTGAGCTTGTCTTCATCCGGACGCAGTGCCTTCATGTGGGTGTAGATCCCTTCGCCCGGGCCGAAACCGAAGCGACCCAGGGTCTGGCGCTTCCATTTGGCCAGTGAATGGACCACTTCGTAGCTGTGATCCGGCAGAGTTTTTACTTTGACCTGCACTGCATTCTCATGGCCAGAGAGGTTGTCCTGAGTGCCATCACCGACCCGGCTCAGAATGGGGGCTTGCACCTCCATCAGACCCAGTTGCTGGGCGAGTTGGCGGGAGAACATCTCTTTGACGAAGCTGATCTGCTGTTGGCTGCGAATGTAGTGCTGTTTCATGCTGAATTCCTGTTTCAAACCCCGTTGGATGTGGTGATTCTTCAACGGATTGCCAACTAAATTCAATATTCGATAATAGAAATAGGCTTTGTTCGTTTTTTTCTTCAAAATAAGGATGTTTTTAATGACGTATCGCTAACGGGAGGGTAAAAAAATGCCGGAAAATTACCGGATCGATAATCTCGATCAAGCCATCCTCTCCGCTCTGATGGAGAATGCGCGTATTCCTTATGCCGAACTGGCCAAGCAGCTGGCGGTCAGCCCGGGCACCATCCATGTGCGGGTGGAGAAGATGAAACAGGCGGGGATCATCGAGGGGACACGGGTGCAGGTTAACCCCAAGAAGCTGGGTTACGACGTCTGCTGCTTTATCGGGATCAATCTGAAGAGTGCCAAGGATTACCCCTCGGCACTGGCCAAGCTGCAGGCGCTGGACGAAGTGGTGGAGGCCTACTACACCACGGGCCACTACAGCATCTTCATGAAGGTGATGACCCGCTCCATCGACGAGCTGCAGATAGTGCTGATCAACAAGATCCAGACCATCGACGAGATCCAGTCCACTGAAACCCTGATCTCGCTGCAAAACCCTATCCTGCGGGATGTGAAACCCTGACCCCTGATCAGGGTTCGATATAGGGGATGGCGTACTTGTCGTAGAGGGCCTTGAGGCTGCCGTTTCGCTTCATGCGCAGCAGTTCGGCATCGTAGGCCGCCATCAGGGCTGGGGTCTGTGCATCCGCTCGTGCGCGGGCCCAGGTGTTGAAGTAGGGGCTGCTCTTGAGCGGTTTGGGCAGGTAATCGACCTTGCCTGTCAGCCCCTCCTCCTTGATCTGGGTGAAGGCGGTGACCAGCGGCATCGGCACGGTATCGATCCGTCCGGCCAGCAGTTTGCGCAGTTGCAGCTGGTTCATGGTGATCTCCTGAAACTGATAGGCCGGGTCGGTCATGGCCGCTGCCAGTTCAGGGGTGTAGGAGAAATCCTTGGTCACGCCGATGCGCCAGGGTTTGAGATCGGCCAGCGTTTCGTAGCGGATCTTCATCAGGTCCGCCTTGCGTACAAAGAAGTGCCAGCTGTGGCGAACGTGGGCCTGCTGGGGGTAGAGGAGATAGCGCTCGCGTGCGGCATTGTAGGAGTGGGTCAGAACCATATCGCAGAGACCGGTTTCGGCATTGCGGGTGAGGCGGGCGCCGGAGTCGATCAGTTCGATTCGGACAGGGATCCCCAGCTTGCCGAAGATGGCGGTGATGATGTCGATATCGAGGCCGCGGGGCTGTTTGTCTGCATCAAGATACTTGAAGATAGGCTCGGGGATGCCACAGAGAACAAGCTCTTTGGCGGATAGGGCGAGCGGAAACAAGAGTGGAAAGAGTAGCCACAATCGCTGGATCACACGCAAACTACCTCTCCTGAATCCATTATGCCTATTGCATCGTCGGGCCCCAGTATATTGGGTTGTGCATCATAAGTAAGGGGGGATTCGTTATGGCAAATCCTGAAATCGAGAGCCCGCTGGACGGGATCGACAAGTTGACCGTCTCGCTCTACCGCCTTGGCTTGAGTGCGGCAGCCTTGTTGCTGCTTTGCCGCGGTGCGGCGCTGCTGAGCGGGATGGCACTGCTCCCGTCGGCACAATGGTTGATGTCACTTGCAGTGGCAAGCGCAATCTGCGGCTTCTCGCTGCATATCTACGACAAGCGGATTCGCCTGATTCTGCAGGGGTTTGGTTGGGGCGCACTGGCCCTGGCAGCGGTGGGGGCACCGGATGCGCTGGTGCTGGGGGCGGCGTTGGCGACCCTCTCCGGGCTGGCGTTCAAGGAGCAGTTTTGCTTCGCCATTCCCGGCATCAAGCTGGTGCCCGTATTGTTGCCGGCGTTATGGCTGCTGGAGTGGTTGCGGGTGGAGTGGGCCGCCGCATTGGTGGCGCTGGTCTGCGGCGCCCTGTTGACCTTGCTGGCGCTGGCCAAGTGGCGGATGCCCCTGCACTTCGATATCGGTGACAAGGGGCGTTACCAGATCTAGGTCTGCTGGCACACCTTCATCTGCTGGTTGAGGGCCTGCATCACCTGACGGCGGCTGATGATGCCGATCACCTTGCCCTGTTGCAGCACCGGGTAGATCTTGGGCTTGGCATCGGCCATCTGGCGAGCCAGATCCAGAATGCTCTCATCCGGCCCGACCGAGAGGGGCGAACGGTTCATCAGATCCTCCACCCGGGTGCGGGTATCGCAGTGGTAGCTGCCGGTGAGCAGGCTGGGGATGCAATCTTGTTCGGAAAGAAAGCCGATCAGCCGTTTCTGCTCATCCAGCACCGGCAGGCCGCCAAGACCCGATTGATGCAGGCGATCCAGCGCTTCTGCCAGGCCGAGTCCAGCAGTGAGGGAGTGGGTCAGGCGACCCATGTGGTGGTGTACTTTCAGCATTGTGGTGACTCCGCAAGAGGGGGGGGGATGCCGCCACTATGACGCGGGCGGGTAGCTCGCGACCAATGGCTTGTGCCGCAGGGATTGATAGGCACAAGCCATCGGCGGTGATCCGCTGGCAGGCGGGCTTCGTTCATGCAAGACCATGAAAGGGAAAGGAGATCGTATGCGTGCATTGGTTACGGGTTGCGGCCGTCGACTCGGATTTTATCTCTGTGAACAGCTGGTGGCGGCGGGTTGGCAGGTGACGGGCAGTTATCGCAGCGAGCGGCCGGAGCTGGCCACGCTGGCTGCATTGGGGGTCGAACTGGTGCAGGCTGATTTTGGCCGGGAAGAGGACGTTGGCAAGCTTATCGCTCTGCTGGCAGCCCATCAGGATCTGGCGCTGGTGATCCACAACGCTTCGGCCTTCGAGCCGCAGGCAACTGATCCGGCGGCGCAACTGGCCCAGTTCGAACAGTTCTACCGGGTGCACATGGCGGCCCCCTTCCAGCTAAACCGGGCGCTGGCCCCCCGGCTGGCCAGCAATCCCAACGCCAGCATCATTCACATCACCGATATCTATATCCATGCCCCGGCCCCCCGTTTTGCCAGCTATGTGGCCACCAAGGCGGGAGCCCATTCGCTGGCCATGAGTTTTGCCCGCGAACTGGCCCCGGCAATCCGGGTCAACACCATAGAGCCGGGCCCCATCCTGTTTCTCGACGAGCATGACGAGGCATGGCGCCAGCAGGTGTTGGCGAAAACACCGCTGGCGCGGGAGGGGGGACTGGAGCCCATCTGGCAGGCGGTGCAGTTACTGATGGGGAACAGTTATATGACGGGGGCCAGCATCAAGGTAGATGGCGGACGCGCGCTGGCCACTCTCTGAAGATTTGCCAAGCACCAACGGCTCCAGCCCGACCTGCCGTGTCAGCAAGCCTTTGCCGGGTTTGAGCTTGCCCGACGGGGCGGAGAGCGTCACTTGCAGCGCCACCTTGGGGTCATGCACCTCGCCATGGCCATAGAGCTCGGCCAGCAGCTCCGCAAGATAGGAATCGACCTCTGTCGAGGCAAAGTCACCGCTCCTGTTGCTGGCCAGAATATCGATGTCGAGCGGCCGGTCGTGCACCTTGCAGAGCGGATCGCTGCGATCCCGGCCGTGAGCCACTTCGAGGGCGACAAAGTACTGCTTGAGGCGGGCGGCATCGAGCGGGCTCTCCACCACCAGCAGGCAGTTGAGAAAGTCGTGGCTGGAGTGCATTCCCACCGGCTTGGTGCGGATCACCGAACTCAGCCGCAGGGGGCCGACGTTCGCAAGCAGCTCGGCCAGCACCCGGCTGACATGGATATGCGGGTCAAGATTGGAACCAATGCTACACAGATAGAACATGCTCACCTTCCCGGGGTTGGGCTCATCTGAAATGTATACGCAGCTCACGGTTATCGGATTAACTATGGCTTAACATTGTCTTATCTATTGTGATCCGGCACTGATTGGCAGAAAGGAGGTTTGCATGAGTGTGGAGCTGAAATGGGCGCTGTTGACCGCCTCGGGCGCGCTGGCGATGATCATGATTATCTGTCTGGCCTCTGTCGCGTTGGCGTGAATCACCACAATCCAGATAATACAAACCGGCCTGTTGGCCGGTTTTGTTTTTTGGGGCGGTGCGGCTATGCTGGCGCACCGGTGAGAATGCAAGAGAAGAGATGATGACCAAGGTTCGCCCACGCTCCCTGCTGCAGGTGGTATTGATGGGATTTGTGCTGGTATTGATGCCGCTGGGCGGCATGATCTGGCACAACAGCACCTCCCTTGCCCACCTCAGTCAGCTCACCAGCGACGAGATGGAGCGGGCGGTCAAAGATACCCGCCGCGCCACCCTGCTGACGGCGCAAGCCATCGATATCGAACGCACCTTGCGCCGCTTCGCGGTGTTGGGGGATCGCCGCAGTCTCACCAGCTACCAGCAGCAACTCGACGGGTATCGGGTGTTGCTGGCGGAACATCGCAACTCCATCACCGACGGCCAGCTCTACAGCGGGCTCGATCAGGGGCTGGCCTGGCTCGACAGCCTGCAGGATGCCGCGTTGGCCCGGGCGGCGGTAGCGGGAGACAAGCTCGAGCAGTTCAACGATGCCAACAAGCAGCTCGAAATAGTCACCCGCAGCCGGGTTGACGAACACATGGATCGGGTGCAGCTCACCATCGCCGGACTGACCAGCGAGCTCTGGTGGGTGAGTGGAGCGGTGGCGGCGCTCAGCCTGCTGATGGTCTTTATCTTCACCTACCTTATCATCCACCCGGTACGACAGATTGAGTCGCGCATCTTGAGTCTGGGGGCCGGGGTCGAACCCGATCCCAAGCCGGTTGACGGCCCTGCCGAGCTGGTATTGCTGGGGGAGCGGATCGTCTGGCTGCACGACAAACTCAAGGAGCTGGAGCTGCAGAAATACCAGTTCCTGCGTCATGTTTCCCACGAGCTGAAGACCCCGCTGGCGGTGCTGAGGGAGGGGACGGATCTGCTCTGCGAGCAGCTGGTCGGGCCTTTGACGCCGGATCAGCTGGAGATCTGCCAGATGCTCGACGAGAACAGTCGGCGTTTGCAGACCCTGATCGAGCGGCTGCTCGACTTCAACCGGCTCAGTCAGCAGGAGGCCTTCGAACTGGAGCCCGTCCCCCTGCTGCCGATGTTGTCGGAACTTTCTGCCGAGTACCGGCTGGCATTGGAGTCCAAGCAGATCCGTGTACACTTGCCGACCGTGCCGGTTACCCTGTGGGCGGAGCCCTACCGGCTACGACTGATCCTCGATAACCTTTTCTCCAACGCCGTCAGTTACGGCGCCAGCGGAGGCAATATCTGGATCAGGGCAGGGCAGAATGAACAGATAAGCTGGCTGGAAGTGGCCAACGAGGGGCCCAAGATCCCCGTGGCCGATCAGCAACGCATTTTTGAACCCTTCGAGCAGGGCAGCACTGTGCGGCAAGGTCTCTTGAAAGGCTCGGGCATGGGCCTCTCCATCGCCCGCGAGTCTGCCAACAGCCTGGGGGGGGAACTGGTTCTGGTAGAGGATGAACAGGCGGATGTCTGCTTCAGGTTGACGTTGAAATGAGGACTATGAAGATACAACGCGTATTTCCAGCTCTGATGGCAGGGCTGCTCGCGGGTTGCTCCTTGCTGCCGCAACAGGCACAGCGGGAGTCCTCCGATATCGCTTTTGCCAAGCGAATGGATTTTGCCAACAAGGAGATGCAGGTGCGTCTGCAATACTCCGACTGGCTGCTGGCCAGTCACCCCCAGCAACGGGTGCAGGAGCGTCAGCGTCTGAAAGGGGCCGACGATCTTGAGAGTCGGGTCAGTCTGGCGATGGTGGACTCCCACCCCGCCGAGTCGGTGGCCAATCGCACCGCCGGTCTGGCGCGCCTGAAGCAGATGTTGCCCGAACTGGGTCTCGATGCGCAGGCCTTTTTACGTAGCTGGATCGCCCTCGGCGAGCAGTTGCTGGCTCGCGACAGCCGTCGCGATGACCAGAGTCAGGAGATCCAGCGGCTGCGCCGCCAGATCGAGCAGCTGACCGCTATCGACGACCAGCTCAACCAGCGCAAGCTGAACGAGAATCGTGAGGTAATACCATGAGCCGGATCCTGTTGGTGGACGACGACGTCAGCCTGCTCAAACTGATGAGCATGCGGCTGCGCAGTCAGGGTTATGAAGTGGATACTGCCGACAGTGCGGAAGGAGCCCTCGACCGGTTGCGTCAGCAACGGGCCGATCTGGTGCTGAGCGATCTGCGGATGGCCGGCATGGACGGTCTGGCGCTGTTCGAGCGGATCCAGGCCCAGTGGCTGGGGTTGCCGGTGATCATCATGACCGCTCATGGCACCATCCCGGACGCCATTCAGGCGACCCGCTCCGGCGTATTCAGCTTCCTGACCAAACCCATCAACAAGGATGAGCTGTTCGCCACCATCGAACATGCGCTGAGTCTGACCCGGCCGAAACAGCAGCAGGAGTGGCAGTCGCTGATCCTGACCCGCAATCCCCAGCTGGAACAGCTGCTGATCCAGGCCCACAGCATTGCCACAATGGAGGTGCCGGTGCTGATCATGGGGCCGTCAGGCTCCGGCAAGGGGGCGATGGCGCAGGCGCTGCATCAGGCCAGCCAGCGGCGCGACAAGCCGCTTCATACCATCAACTGCGCCGCCATTCCGTGGGCGTCACTCGACTTGCAGCTGTTTGGTGAAGATGGCCAGTCCGGCCTGTTCGAGCAGGCCAAGGGGGCGACCCTGTTTCTCGACGAGATTGGCAGTCTCTCCGAATCCCTGCAGGCCAAGCTGCTGCAGGTGATGGAGGAGTATGGTCAGGGTACGCCGGAGGTGCGGGTGCTCAGCTCCAGCCATCAGGATCTGGTCAAGGCGATGGAGGAGGGGCGCTTTCGGGAAGATCTCTTCTATCGTCTCAACGTTGCCAATATCACCTTGCCGTCTCTCAGTGCCCGCAGTGAGGATATCCCCCTGCTGGCCCGTCAGGCGCTCGATGATTACCGCAGCCGCCACAGCGACTGCGCCGCCATGGGTTTTTCGCCCGAGTCGCTGGCGATGCTGGCGGCCGCTGCCTGGCCCGGCAACGTGCGCCAGCTCTGCAACGTGGTGGAGCAGCTCGCCAGCCTCTGTTGCAGTCCGGTGATCGGGGTCTCCATGGTGGAGTCCGCCCTGAGCGGTGGTGGCGGCGGCATCCCCTCGTTCAACGAGGCGCGGGCCGAATTCGAGAAGGAGTATCTGATCCGTTTGCTGCGCACCACCGAGGGCAACGTGACCCTGGCGGCCAACATGGCGGGCAGAAACCGTACCGATTTCTACAAGTTATTGAATCGGCACGGTATTGAAGCAGCAAACTTCAAATCGAAGGGATAAATCAGGCGGGATCAACCACCGCCGGAGCGGCATCGGCTTTTTGAGTTTTATGGGAGAGCCAGAGGCCGCTCGCCTTCATCAGGTAACCGAACAAGGCGCCAATGATGAGGGAGGGCAGGATCAGCCGCCACTCGCCAGCCGCCCCGAAGGTGGCACAGCAACCGGCAAAGGTGCCGGGAATGTAGCCGAGCCACTGCTGCTTGGCCTGTACGCACATCAGGGTGGCGACCACCCCCGTCATCACATAACCCGCCACACCCGCTCCCCACAGACTGTCGCCATGGATCAGCAGCAGTGCCCACAGCATGCCGCTGGTGTTGCAGAAGATGGTCTGCAGCAGCGCCTTGTAGCCACCGCTTGACGCGAAATAGCTGGTGCAGCCGAGAAAGCCGACCCAGGAGATAAGGCCGAACGCGACGGCAATCCAGCCCCAGACGGCGGAGAGAATTCCAGTGGTGATGGCGATGGCGATCAGTGGGCTCATGGGGCGACTCTTCAGTTGGCTTCGCAAAATGGGCAGCCTACCCCCGGTAATCGGGGCGGCAAGCGGGGGCCGAATTGTGTGTGATCTTCATCACCCTTTTCAACTCAGGAATACGCTTGCGCTCGCGAAAAAAATTCATTGGTGACCGGCCTGACAGTCGGCCATAGTTAGAGGCCCTGTCCTGCTCATGGAGTGAGTCTGATGGCGCCAAATGTGATCGTTCCCCTGCTGGTGTTCGTAGTCCTGTTTCTGGTCGGCACCATGGCCAAGGCACTGCCCCTGCACCACATGATGTAAATTTGTGTGAAATAAAAATCTGCCGGGGCGGGTCTTATCCATACTGCCTCACTCAGCCCCGGGAGTTTTTCATGTTGATCAAGCGTCGTACCGCCCACCCCCTCACCGAACAGGATGTCACCCCGGAAGCCGTCTATCAGGACCGCCGCCTTATTCTCAAGGGGCTGGGTCTGGGCGCGGCCACCCTGGCGTTTCCCACTCAGGCCGGTGTACTCGATCTGCTG
The DNA here is from genome assembly GCF_027705905.1 of Aeromonas sp. Y293-4. Lineage (NCBI taxonomy): Bacteria > Pseudomonadati > Pseudomonadota > Gammaproteobacteria > Aeromonadales > Aeromonadaceae > Aeromonas > Aeromonas sp. Y293-4. The sequence goes on from NZ_JAPDCI010000011.1 coordinate 111,958, forward strand.
CGCGGTAAAGAGGATGCCCCCCAGTTAGCCACCAAACCGCTCAACAGCAAGCCTGCCGAGCGCCCGACCAATCTGGTGCTGACACCGGAAGAGAAGGCCACCAGTTACAACAACTTCTATGAGCTGGGCACCGACAAGTCCGACCCGGCTCGCAACGGTCATTACCTCAAGCCCGAACCCTGGACCCTCAAGGTGGAGGGGGAGGTGGCCAAGCCCTTTACCCTCGATGTGTGGGACCTCATCAACAAGAGCGAGCTGGAGGAGCGGATCTACCGACTGCGCTGTGTCGAAGCCTGGTCCATGGTGCTGCCCTGGAACGGCATCTCGCTGGCGGAGATCATCCGCCGTGCCGAGCCCACCAGTCGCGCCAAGTTTGTTGCCTTCGAAACCCTGTTTGATCCGAAACAGCTGCCGGGGCAGGCCTCCAGTCTGGGGGGCGGCATCGAGTATCCCTACGTCGAAGGGCTGCGTATCGACGAGGCTATGCACCCTCTCTCTTTCCTTGCGATGGGGCTCTACGGCAAGAGCCTGCCCGCCCAGAATGGCGCGCCGATCCGGTTGGTAGTGCCGTGGAAGTACGGCTTCAAGAGCATCAAGAGCATTGTCTCGATCCGGCTGGTGGAGGAGATGCCGCCGACCACCTGGAACCTGCTGGCTCCCAACGAATATGGCTTCTACGCCAACGTCAATCCGCAGGTGGATCACCCGCGCTGGAGTCAGGCCAGCGAGCGCTTTATTGGCGAGGGTGGAGTATTTGGTGCCAAGCGTCAGCCGACCCTGATGTTCAACGGCTATGGTGACGAAGTCGCCTCGCTCTATCAGGGGATGGATCTGCGCCAATGGTACTGAGATTGAAACCGGCCCATATCAGCGGCTTGCGGGCGCTGGTGCATCTGGGCTCCCTCGGCTTCCTGCTCTGGCTGGTTTTTGCCATTCCGGCAGGTCTGCTGGGGGGCGATCCTGTGCCCGAGCTTATCCACTACCTCGGCAAGGGGGCGCTCAATCTGCTGCTGCTCACCCTGCTGGTGTCGCCGCTGGCCAAGCGCTGGCGGCAGGGGCAGCTCATCAAGCTGCGCCGCCCTCTCGGGCTCTGGTGTTTTGCCTGGGCGCTGCTCCACTTCATGGCGTGGCTGGGGCTGGATCTGCAGTTTGACTGGGGGCTGATTGGCGGCGAGCTGGTCAAGCGCAGCTATATAGTGGTGGGGATGGTGGCATTGCTGCTGCTGGCCGCCCTCAGCATCACTTCGCTGCCCGCATTGCAGCGCCGCATGGGCGCCGCATGGCAGAAGCTGCACAACTGGGTCTATGCCATCGCCCTGCTGGTGCCGGTGCACTATTGGTGGTCGCTCAAGAGCGGTTGGGGTGAGCCCCTCATCTACCTGCTGCTGGCCTGCGCCCTGCTCTGGCCGAGACGGGAGAAACTGCTGCGCCCCATGCGGGGACGCTGGAATGCAAAAGAGGCCTAATCGGCCTCTTGTTGTTTTATCTCGCCAGTGTAGGCATCGACGATGAGATGCACCTTCTGATCCTGGCGATTGAGGGTTTTGACCTCGAATTTGTCCCCTTCCAGCTCCACTTCCCGAATGTCGTGATACCCTTGCGCCAGCAACAGTTTGACCAGCCCGGCCATGTCGAGACGGCTCTGGGCCGCCCAGCTTGTGGCACTCAACAGGCAAAGGATCAGCAGGAAACTGCGCGGGATCATATTCATTCCGGATTCATGGCTGGCAGACTATAAACGCCATTATGTTAGGTTTTTGGAGATGAATCATCCATGAATAGAGCGCTCCCTCTGCTTGGGTTATTGCTGCCGTTGCTGGCACAGGCGGTCACGCCTGATGAAGCCATGCTGCAGCAAGCTGTCCATGAGGGACGGGTTCGGCCCTTCCATGAAATGATGGAGGTGGCGGCCAGATTGCCGGTGCGGGTGTTGCGGGTGGATCTGGGGGAAGAGGATGGTATCTGGCTCTATGAACTGCGAGTCATCGATCGGGAAAACAGCGTGATCAAGGTAGCCTATCGGGCTGACAACCTTGAGCTGGTGTGGGCCAAGGGCCACCATCTGGAGCGGCTGTTCGAACCGCCAAAGCCCCCGGTCGAGGATGATGAATAACCCCTGTGTGGAAGCCTGTTCATGCGAATTCTGATTGTTGAAGACGAAAAAATTCTGGCTGGCCAGCTGGCCGAACAGCTGCGCCTCTCCGGCTTTGTCACCGACCTCTGCCACGACGGCAACGAGGCCGGTTTCCTCGGTGAGACCGAACCCTACGATGCCATCATTCTCGACCTCGGCCTGCCGGGGCGCGATGGCCTGAGTGTGCTGAAGGAGTGGCGCAGCAAGGGGATCGATACCCCGGTGCTGGTGCTGACCGCCCGTGGCCAGCTGCACGAGAAGATCGAGGGGCTCAACGCCGGTGCCGATGACTACCTCACCAAGCCGTTCCAGGTAGCCGAGCTGGTGGCGCGGGTCCATGCGCTGGTGCGCCGGGCGGCGGGTAACGCCAGCTCCATTCTGGAGATTGGCGGGGTGCGCCTCGACATGGCTGCGTCGCAGGTGTGGTACGAAGGGACCCCCATCAAGCTGACCGCCCACGAGTTCCGGGTGCTGGGTTACCTGATGCAGCATCGGGGCAAGGTGGTGTCGCGCAGCGAGCTGATCGACCACATCTATGCTCAGGATTTCGACCGTGACTCCAATACCGTGGAGGTGTTCATCGGCCGGATCCGCAAGAAAACCAACCCCGATCTGATTGAGACAGTGCGCGGCCTCGGGTACCGGATCAACGAATGAGGCTGGTCAGAACCCTGCGGGGGCGGCTGGTCGCCATCGCGCTGGTGTGGTGCGGGCTGTTTCTGTTCGCCACCGGTTTCAGCCTGCAGACCATGATGCGCAACTACTGGCAGGAGGCGGAGGCCGATGGCCTTCGCCTGCAGCTCTATGATCTGCTCTCCCGGCTGGAAGTGGCCAAAACCGGCCTGCCGGTGGTCACCGGCTCCCTCTCCGATCCCCGCTTCAATCAGCCCTACTCCGGCTACTACTGGCAGCTGGAACTGGGCCGCGATGTGGTGGGGCGCTCCCGCTCCCTGTGGGATACCAACCTGAAGAGCGACGGCCTCAAGTCGGCGTTTGGCGATCCAGACCTCTTCGTCGGCAAGGGGCCCAACAAGGAGCCGCTGCTGATCATGACCCGTACCGTGCTGCTGCCCGGTTCGGATCGGGTCTTCACTCTGGTGATGGCCAAGGACAGTAGCGCCCTGACCCAGACCCTCAACAAGACCCGCATCAGCCTGTTCCTCGGTCTCGGCTTTGCCGCCGCCGGTCTGGTGCTCGGCTTCATGTTCCAGATCGTCTACGGCTTGCGGCCGCTGCACCTGCTGCGCCGCGAATTGGGGCGGGTTCACGAGGGTCATCAGGAGGGGTTCCGGCTGCGCTATCCGCTGGAGATCCAGCCGCTGGTGGAGGATATCAACCGGCTGCTGCACCACTACGGCGAGCTGCTTCAGCGGGCGCGCTCCCACACCGGCAATCTGGCTCATGCCCTCAAGACGCCGCTCAGCATCATGCGCAATCAGGTGGCCCAGTTGCCGCCGGAGGATCAGGCCGCCATCGGCGAGCAGCTCGACCAGATCCAGCGCCATATCGATTACCACCTCGGCAAGGCACGGGTGACCGGCGCCGCCAAGATCCTCGGGGTCTCGACCCCGGTGCGGGCGCGGGTGGAGTATATCTGCCGCGCCTTCTCCCGCCTCTATCCGGGCAAGACGGTGGACCTGCAGGTGCCCGCCAATCTGGCAGTCGGGGTGGAAGAGCAGGATTTCGACGAGATGGTGGGCAATTTGCTGGAGAACGCCTTCAAGTGGTCTGCCAGCGAGCTGCGCATCTCCAGCGCCGAGCTGGGAGGCTGGATCACCTTGCGTATCGAGGATGACGGCCCCGGCATGAGCGAGGATCAGATCGCCAAGGCGGTGCTGCGCGGGGTGCGGCTCGACGAGAAGGTGCCGGGCTCGGGCCTGGGTCTCAACATCGTCTCCGATCTGGCGGAAGCCTATCGGGGCAGTTTCATCATGGGCCGCGCCGAACTGGGCGGTCTGGCCGCCTCCCTCTCGTTGCCCAAGGTGGCAAGAGTCGAGAGCTAGGCATAACATATGGCATTTGTTTTAGCCTGAGGAAGAGAAGCATGACCGACGATCCGTGGGCACTGTGTCACCTTGACGATTCGTTTGATGCCTCTGTGCTGGGGGTCAAGGGCGCCCAGATCCAGTGGTTTGAAGACAGGGATGGCCTGACCGCGTTCCTTCTGGAAGATTTTGTCGACTTGCTGGCCGATGTGGGCGAGCTGGACGAGGAGCAGACCGAGCAGGCGCGCGAGCGCTTCACCCTGCTGGTGGAGCAGAGCTTTGACGATCGCACCCTGATGGATGCCATCAACGATCTCGCCTCCGGCCTGCGCCGCATCGCCTGGTTGGGGCCGCTCTCGGAGCTGGCCGAGATCAGCGACGACTTTGCCTCCGGCCTGCGCCGCTATTTCTGGAGCCAGTACGACGGGGACGAAGATGACCCGGACGCATGGGTGCCGGAAGAGCTGTGGCCGCAATTGGTGGAGTGCGCGCAGGAGTATATGGAGGAAGGGGAGTTCTAAACCCATCCCCATGCCTGAGCTTTGGCAGACAGATAAAGAAACGGCGCCTTGATGGCGCCGTTTTTATTGGGTGGCAATCGCCTTAGCCGTTGGCCGGTACCGCGTGGGCGGTGTTGGCCAGCACCGGGCCTGTGTACTTCTCGATCTGCAGCTGGGCCATGTGGCCGCAGTTGCCCTGCGCCAGGCTGGACGAGCCTTCGTCGAAGGTGAGGCAGTTGACGTTGCCGTTCTTGCAGATGCTACCCGCTTCGCCCGGCTTGGCCGGGTCATACCAGGCCCCTTCGCAGATCCGCACCACGCCTTGGCGCACATCCTCGGATAGCAGGGCGCCTACCAGGATCTGGCCGCGCTCGTTGAAGGCGCGCACCAGATCCCCCTGGGCGATGCCACGGGCCTTGGCATCCAGCGGATGGATCATGATCGCCTCGCGGTCGGCGATGGCGAACTTGTCCCGCAGCGGGGTGTTGTCGAGCTGGGAGTGCAGCCGCTGGGTCGGGTGGGAGGTGTTGAGCGACAGCGGATAGCGCGCTGCCACCTCGCTCTTCACCCACTCCTTGGGCTCATACCACTTGGGATGGCCGGCACAGTCGGCGTAACCCATCCCCGCCACCGTGTTGGAGAAGATCTCGATCTTGCCAGACGGGGTGCCGAGCGGGTTGAGCAGCGGGTTCTCGCGAAAATCGGCGTGACGGATCCACTGGCGGTTGGCCTCGGGGATCGGGAAGCGGATGTAGTTGTTGGACTCCCAGAACATGTTGAACGGCGGCAGCGCCACGCGGGCGCCGCGGGCCTGCGCCGCCATGCCGTCGTACATCTGCTTGAGCCACAGCATCTCATCCTTCCCTTCAGTGTACTGCTCCTGCACGCCCAGCTTGGCGGCGATGGCGCTGAAGATGTCGAAGTCGTTGCGGGCTTCAAACTGGGGCGGCACGCACTGATGCATCGGGAACACATAGCGCTGGGAGTAGTCGCCACCCATCTCCAGGTCGTTGCGCTCGTAGCTGGTGGTGACCGGCAGCACGATATCGGCGTGCTTGGCGGTGGCGGTCCAGTAAGGCTCGTGAACGATCACGGTCTGCGGCTTGCGCCACGCCTGCAGCAGGTTGTTGGTGTCCTGATGGTGGTGGAAGGGGTTGCCGCCTGCCACGTAGACCAGCTTGATGTCCGGATAGGTCACCTTGCGGCCGTTGAAGTCGATGGTCTTGCCCGGGTTGGCGAGGCAGTCGGCGATGCGGGCCACCGGGATCGGAGCCGGGCTGTTCTTCGGTGCGTTGCCGGCGGAGATACCCGCCAGAATGCCGCCCTTGGCGGTGGGGCTGCCACCGGAGGAGTAGTGGTAGCTGAAGCCGTAGCCGCCGCCCGGCAGGCCGATCTGGCCCAGCATGGAGGCCAGCGTCACCAGCATCCAGTTCGGCTGTTCGCCGTGCTGCTGACGCTGCATCCCCCAACCGGCCATGATCATGGTGCGTTTGGCGGCCATGTCGAGGGCCAGCTGGCGGATCACCTTGGCATCGACGCCGCAGACGGTGCTCGCCCATTCGGCGCTCTTCGGTTGGCCGTCATCCTTGCCGAGCAGGTAGTTCAGGAACTTGTCGAAGCCGACGGTGTAGCGATCGAGGAAGGCCTGATCGTGCTTCTTCTCGCTGTAGAGGGTGTGGGCCACACCCAGCATCATGGCCACGTCGGTGTAAGCGTTCGGCGCAATCCACTCGGCGCCGACCATCTTGGCGGTCTCGTTGTAGATGGGGTCGATGCTGATGACGCGGGGGCCCTTCTCTTTCAGCGCCATGAAGCCGGCCTGACCTTCGTGATCCGGCATGTTCCAGCTGTTCTTCAGGGTCACCTGAGCATTGACCCCCCACAGCACCACCAGTTCGGCGTTCTCCACCACGTTGGGCCAGGCGGTCTGCTGCTCGTACACCTCGATGGAACCCATCACGTGGGACATGATCACCTGGGCCGCGCCGGTGGAGTAGTCACCGGCATAACCGGTGAAGCCGCCGGAGAGGTTCATCAGGCGGTGCAGCAGGGTGCGGCTGTTGTGGAACATGCCGACACTCTTCCAGCCGTAGGAACCGGCGTGGATCGCCTGCGGGCCGAAATCAGACTGGACGCGCTGGATTTCACCGGCCACCAGTTCGATCGCCTTTTCCCAGCTCACTCGCACCCACTCGTCGGCGCCGCGCAGCTCGGGTTTGGCGCCCGGGCCATGCTCCAGCCAGCTCTTGCGTACCATGGGGTACTTGATGCGGTTCTTGGCGTGGACCTGGAACGGCGCCATGTCGATGAGATCGTTCGGCGCCGGATCATCGGCCACCGGCTGGACGCGCACCATGCGGCCATCTTCGACGATCGCCTCGAAAGCACCCCAGTGGGCGCCGGTTAGAATGCCCTTCTGGGCGGGCACCAGAGTCGGGAACTGACTCAATGCGGTGCTGATGGCTTGCGCCAGCGCACTCTTGGGAAAAATACCGCCGAGCAGGGGCAGGGCTGCGCAGGCGCCGAGCCCCTTGAGCAGGTTGCGGCGGGACAGATTGGTCTTCTTGTCATTGAAAAAAGTCATAACGGTTATCCTCTGTGCCAGCCTTAGTGGGCCGCGCTCATGTCACTGGCGTGTTTCTGGACATACTGGGTCAACATGCGAGCCTGTTCCGGGGTCAGGGAGGTACGAGATTCCATCCCCTTGATGACGCCGATCCACTGGTTGGCATTGAAGTGATCCAGCGCGGTGAGGCCGTGGCAGCCGGTACAGTTGTTGGACATCAGGGTGGAGGCGTATTGCCACAGCTTGCCCTGATCGCCGATGAGCTGGCTTTGGTCGACCCAGGCGGTCAGCTTGACCTGATGCCAGGTGAGGTTGGTGGCGCTGTCGGTTTCGCTCTGGCCGGTGACCAGTGCTTTCTTGGCGGCATCGCCGACCAGTACGCTGAGGATCCGTTTGCCCGGTGCGGCGTAGAACACTTCGCTCACGCCATCCTGTTGCCAGCCTTCGATCTGCACCTTGGCGCGGCCGTTTTCGTTGGCCAGCACTTCCACCTTGGTGGAGGGCATCAGGGTGCCTTCGTCGGTCTTGGCGGCAGCATCGAGGAACAGCGGGGTGGTAGCGATGGCGTAACGGGTGGTGACGTTGGCCGGGGTCTGGGCCGCAGCCTGCGCCAGCTCGCTGGCACCGGCGGCAGCCAGGCCGCTCATGTCAGGCATGATGTGGGCGACACCACGGTGGCAGTCGATACAGGTCTGGCCTTCCTTGATGGCGACCGGGTGCTCGGCACGGGCATTGGGGCGCTGGGCCAGAATGTCCATCGCCTCGTAGCTGTGGCAGCTGCGGCAGGTGGCGGAGTCGTTGGCTTTCAGCTCGTCCCAGACGGACTGGGCCATCCGCAGCTTGTGGGCTTCATACTTTTCCGGGGTATCCAGTGTGCCGATCGCCTCGTGATAGATATCCTTCACGGCGCGGATCTTGGTCCACAGGTAGGAGGTGGGGTCGCCCGGGATGTGGCAGTCGGCGCACTCGGCGCGGATCCCCTTGGTGTTCTGGAAGTGGACACTGCCCTGATACTCGGCGAGCGGAGTCTGCATGGAGTGGCAGGAGACGCAGAATTCGGTGGAGCTGGTCTTGTGCAGCACAGTCACGGTGACACCCAGTGCCGCGACACCCAGCAGGGCCCCGAGCAGCAGGAGCCAGAACCAGGTTTTTCTTATCAGTTTTCCAATCATGGCGGCGTTTTCCTACGGTCAATAATTACCTACATAGTACTAGTCCAATAGTAGTAGTAATGATAGGGATAAGGCGTTGACCTCCATCATGGTTTATATTTTTGATTGTTGTCACATTTTGTCTTTTGTTTTATTATTGACAGATTTATCGAATTAAGTTCAGTTGTTTTCTGTTTTATCTATTTTTGCACTTTCCGCGACAGCTGTTAGCCCCCTCGCAAAACCCCACAAGATTCGCTGATATAGTGAGCAGTGAGCCTCAACGGAGTGTCGCTGATGAGCCCTTTCTCACTGCTGTGTGTCGCCGCCAACGTGCAACTGCTGGCCGAATTCGAACAGGAGTTGGCTCCGCTGCTCGGCCATTTCGCGCTGGTGGTGGTGGTCGGTCAGGGGTCGGCGGAGCTGGCCTTGGACGAGCTGGATCGCAAGGGGCAGCCACCCGCCGTAGTGGTGTGTGACAGCGAGCTGGGGGATGGGCGAGGGGCCGATTTTCTGATCCGTCTCGGCAGTCGTCACGAGGCGTGCCGCAAGATCCTGCTGGGCAGCCAGCCGGAAATGAAATCGATCATCGAGGCGGTGAACCTCGGTCGTCTCGACTACTACCTGCAACGCCCCTGGCGCGATGGTAGCCTGCGCCGGGCGGTGATCGAGCAGGCGAGCCACTTTGTATTGCAGCGTCCCGAGGCGGACCTGCTGAGCTATGCCGCCGTGCTCGACAACCAGAAGCTGCTGCGAGCCCACGTCGATCGCCAGTTGGCTGCCTATCGGCAGGGCTTTATGGATTACACCCACTGCAGCGATGAAGAACTCTCCCGGGTGGTGATCGACGGCCTCTATCAGTTTTTCGAGTGCAATGACGAGGAGCGGGTCTGCCGCCACTACAGCCCGGGCCATGTGCTGACCCGCGAGGGGGAGCCCAACAGCTTTCTCTGGTTTATTGCCAAGGGGGAGGTGGTGCTGCGCAAGCGGGACGAGCAGGGGATCGATCAGGAGGTGGTGCACTACCGTACCGGCTCGCTGGTGGGGGGCATGTCCTTCGTCACCGGCGAACCCGCCTTCACCACCGGCGTGACCCTGACCGGCGCCGAGGTGATCAAGCTCGACAAGCTGCAATTCTCCCGGGTGATGCAGGCGCGCAGCGAACTGCTCCCCTCCTTTACCAACCTGCTGCTGCGCCACTTCAACCGTCGCCTGCAAAACAGCATCCGCACCGAGATGCGGCTGCAACAGACCCTCAACTCCCTCGATGCCGCTCACGCCCAACTGGTGGAGAGCGAAAAAATGGCGATGCTGGGTCAGCTGGTGGCCGGTGTCGCCCACGAGCTGAACAACCCGGTGGCGGCCATTATCCGTGGCAGCGAGACCCTGCGGGCCGCCATCCCCGATCTGGTCAATCTCGAACTGCCCGCCTCCATCAAGGGGCTGGGCAACCAGACCCTCTGTCAGGCGCTCTCTTCCCAGCCGGTTTCGACCAGCGAGATCCGTGACAAGACCCGGCAGGCTGAGGGGCGCTTTGGTGATCGCCAGCAGGCGCGGCTGGCGGTACAGATGAATCTGGATGACGAGCTGAACTGGCAACGCTGGTTTGCCAGCCGCACTGCCGACGAGCGGGAGGCGCTGCTCTCCCGGCTGGAGCTGTTCCAGCAGACCGGCAGCTTCCTGCGCAATATCGAAGTGTGTGCCCGTCGCATCGGCGATCTGGTCAAGAGCCTCAAGCAGTATGCCCGGCAGGATCGGGCCGAGCCCTCGCTGGTAGACCTGCACGAGGGGCTGGAAGATACCCTGATGATTTTCGAAAACCGCCTCAAGCAGCATGAGCTCTGCAAGGAGTACCAGCCGCTGCCGCTGGTGCGCTGTCACCCCATCACCCTGCAGCAGGTGTGGACCAACCTGATCGCCAACAGTCTGGATGCCATGAGCGGCCCGGGGCGACTCACCATTCGCACCGGGTTGCTGGATCCCGAGTGGGTCATGGTAGAGATCGAGGATAGCGGTTGCGGCATCGAGCCCGAGCTGTGGCAGCGGATCTTCGATCTCAACTTCACCACCAAGCGGGAGGGCCATTTCGGCCTCGGGATTGGTCTGAGCGTTTCGCTGCAGATAGTGCAACAGCACCACGGCCGGATTGAGGTGGCCTCCGAACCGGGCCGTTACACCCGGATGCGGGTCTGTCTGCCGCTGGACGGCATGGGGCAGGCCGGTTACGGGGGCGAACCTCATCACAACAAGGAGCATGCGGCCTGAGCCGTCGCCAGCATCAATCGCGCGGCGTGCCAAACCATGTCGCCAAGGAGGAGCAATGAACAAACACTATCTGATCCTGTGTGTGGACGATGAGCGTGAGGTGCTGGATGCGGTGATCCACGATCTCGCCCCGTTCCGTTCCCACTTCGAACTGGAAGCCGCCGAGAGCGTCGATGAGGCGCGAGCGGTGGTGGAGGAGTGGGAGAGCGACGGCAACAAGCTGGCGCTGATCCTCTGTGACCACATCATGCCGGGAACCCTGGGGGTCGATTTTCTGGTGGAGCTGAACCGCCGAGCCTCCACCCGGGCCAGCCGCAAATTGCTGCTGACCGGACAAGCGGGGCTGGAGGCCACCGTCGAGGCGGTCAATCGCGGCGGGTTGCACTACTACCTTGCCAAGCCGTGGAAGCTGGAGACCCTGCAAGAGGCGGTGCGCGAACAGCTGACCGACTACCTGCTGGCGGAAGATGGCGAAAATGCCTTCCACTATGCGCCGCTGCTCAATCAGGCGCGGCTGTTTGCCGCCATCCACGATCACCCGTTCGACGAGTAGAGGCAGTTGGGCTTTCGCGGTGGCAGTTGTATACTGTCTGCATATACAGTATTGCGGGTAGCCACCGATGCGACTCTTTATCGCCGAGAAGCCCACGCTGGGCCGTGCCATTGCCGATGCCCTGCCCAAGCCCCACAAGAAGGGCGACGGTTTTATCGAAACAGCCCAGGGGGATGTGGTCACCTGGTGCATCGGCCATCTGCTGGAGCAGGCCGAGCCCGATGCCTATGACGCCGCCTTCAAGCAGTGGCGGATGGAGCATCTCCCCATCATCCCCGCCCAGTGGCAGCTGGTGGCCAAGCCCAAGACCAAAACCCAGCTCACCGTCATCAAGCGACTGATCAAGCAGGCGGACTGTGTGGTCAACGCCGGTGACCCGGACCGGGAAGGACAACTGCTGGTGGATGAGGTGATCGACTTTCTCGGCTACCCGAAAACCAAGCCGGTGCAGCGCTGCCTCATCAGCGATCTCAACCCGCCTGCAGTGCGCCGTGCCCTAGACAAACTGAGGGATAACAAGGAGTTCGTGCCGCTGGCGGTTTCCGCACTGGCCCGCAGTCGGGCCGACTGGCTCTACGGCATCAACATGACCCGCGCCTATACCCTGCTCGGGCGCAAGGCCGGTTGCAGCGAGCTGCTCTCGGTCGGTCGGGTGCAGACCCCGCTACTCGGGCTGGTGGTGCGGCGGGATCTCGAGATCGAGGCCTTCGTGCCCAAACCCTTCTACGAGGTGCTGGCCCATCTGCTGACCGATAGCAACGAGCGCTTCACCGCCAAGTGGCTGCCGTCCGAAGCCTGCCTGCCGTGGCAGGATGAGGAGGGGCGGGTGCTCAATCGGGCGCTGGCCGACAAGGTGGTGAGCCGGATCAACGGCCAGCCCGCTCAGGTTGAATCGGTGGAGGAGCAGGCCCGCAAGCAGGCGGCGCCGCTGCCCTATAACCTCTCCAGTCTGCAGATCGATGCCGCCAAGCGCTTCGGCATGGATGCCAAGCGGGTGCTCGATATCTGCCAGAGCCTCTACGAGCGTCACAAGCTCATCACCTATCCGCGCTCCGACAGCCGCTATCTGCCGACCGACCACTTCAAGCGGGCCGAGCAGGTGCGTGGCGCCATCGCCGCCACAGCGCCTGCGCTGGCCAAGGCAGTTGCCGAGGCGGACGGCAAGATCCGCAGCAAAGCGTGGAACGACAGCAAGGTGGATGCCCACCACGCCATCATCCCCACCGAGAAACAGGGCAACCCCGCTACGCTGGGTGCCGACGAGGCGAAGCTCTATGGCCTGATTGCCCGCCAGTATCTGCTGCAGTTCTATCCCCCGTTCGAATACAACGACAGCAAGGTGCTGCTGCGCATCGCCGGTGGTCTGTTTCAGGCCAAGGCACGGCGCATTCTCAAAGCGGGCTGGAAGGCGCTGCTCGGGGTGGAGGAGGATGACGACGAAGAGAAGGCGGGCACGCTGCCTGCCTTGAAAGAGGGAGAGCAACTGCTCTGCGAGCGGGGCGAACTGCTGGAAAAGATGACCCAGCCGCCCAAATCGTTCACCGATGCCACTCTGCTGGCGGCCATGACCGGCATCGCCCGTTATGTGCAGGATCCCGAGATCCGCAAGACCCTGCGCGATACCGACGGTCTCGGCACCGAGGCGACCAGGGCGGGCATTATCGACCTGCTGTTCAAGCGCCGCTTTCTGGTGCGTCAGGGCAAGAGCATCAAGGCGACCCCGACCGGGCGCGCGCTGGTTCAGGCGTTGCCAGCCACCGCTACCACGCCGGATATGACGGCGCTGTGGGAGCAGAGCCTCGGCCAGATCGCCGAGCGCCACGGCAGCTACCAGCAGTTTATGGGGCCGCTCACCGAGCAGCTCAACGGTCTGATTGAAGGGGCGCGACAGGATTCCGGCGCCAGCTTCAGCACCCTGCCCAAGGAGGCGCCGGGTGTCGGCAAGCGGCGTTTTACCAGGCGCAAGAGTCCGGCGGCCAGCACGACTGGCGGGCCCCGACCGCGCAAGACGGCCAGCAAGCGCCAGACCAGGGCGGCATAACGAAAAAAGGCGCCCATCCCGGGCGCCAAAGGCATTGTTGTCAGGCTGCCTGAGTGGACAAGCTGGCACGGATCCTGTGCTGGTAGTGCAGAACCACACCGAGAAACACCAGATCCTTGAACAGGAAGAACTCGGTGACTGGCACGCCGTCAACAATCTTCCAGACACCTGTCAGGGTCAGCAGGAAGCTCAGCGTCGCCAGGAAGGTGACGATAGCCCCCATGCTGCACCAGTAACCGATGCGAGGTTGCCACAGACCCACGACCAGCCCGATGGCGATCACTATCTCGACCACCCCGATCAGGTTCGATACGCTCTGTTCCGACAGGGGGCCATAGAGCCAGCTCATCAAGGGGTGGCTGGCTACCAGTGGTTTGATGGCGGCTGCCTCTGTCGGGGTAAACTTGAAGACGCCGATCCAGAGCAGGGTCAATACCACGCCCGCCAGGGCGACCAGAAAGCCTTTGTCATGTTGCTGCATGGGGGCTCCTTGTTTAAGGGGTCAGAGTGACGGGCGGGAAGTCGATCTCGGTCGCCGCCAGGTGGTTGCCATAGTTGGTCAGGGTATTGACCACCACCTGGCCGAGCACCTCCAGCAGTAGCTCGTCATCTACGCCTGCGGCACGGGCGCTAGCAAGCTGCTCGTCACTGATCACCCCGCGCTGGTTGACCAGCGCCGTTGCCAGTTGCAGCAGGGCGTGATCAAGGGGAGCCGAGGCCTGGCCGAGTCGGGCAGCCCGGATCTCCTGGGCCGAGAATCCGGCCTTGCCCGCGAGCAGTGTGTGAGCAGAGAGGCAGTATTGGCAGGCGTTGGCTTGACCTATGGCCAGTGCCAGCAACTCCCGTTGTGGGGCAGTGAGACGCCCCTTGCCAAGCGCCTCGGCAAAGGCCAGGAAGCCATTGAGCAGGGCTGGCGAGTGGGCCAGGGTAGCGTAGAGGTTGGGCACCATACCCAGATTGCGTTGCAGGGTGGCCAGGGTCGGGGCGGCTGCGGGTTGCGGTTGGGATACGGGTTGGATACGGCTCATGATCTTCTCCTGTGGTAGTGAAGGTACGGGAGACAGTGTGCCGTCATTTGTGATACGGTTTATCACTCATCGTCTGCAAATAAATACTATTCGTCTCAAATATGGATCCGCTCTCTGCCCTGTTGGTTCATGCCTCCCCCGAAGCCAAGATCTTCTTCGCCGGCAACCTGTGCCAGAACTCCTCCAGTGATGATTATCCGAGTGGCGGACATCTTCATCTGCTGCGCAGTGGCGTCGTCATGTTGCGTGAAGAGGGGGGAGCAAGCTTGCTGCTCGAGGAGCCGACCCTGATCCTGTTCCCTCGGGGACGTCCTCACAAGCTTGAACCCAGAACGCTGGGGGGTTGTGATTTGGTGTGCGCCAATGTCGCATTCGGCAAGGGGGGCGCATCGCCGTTGCAGCTGGCATTACCGGGCTCGCTGGTGCTGCCGCTACGTGAGTTGCCTGCCCTGACGCCGGTGCTGAACCAGCTGTTTGACGAGGCGTTTCACCCCCGCTACGGGCAGGATCCGCTGATCTCCCGCTTGCTGGAGGTACTGTTGATCCTGCTGCTGCGTCATCTGGTCGAGCAAGGGGTGTGTCAGCAGGGGATGCTGGCAGGTATTTCCGATCCCCAGTTGGCCAAGGCGATCTCGGTGATGCATCAGCGTGGGGATGAACCCTGGACGGTGGCCACGCTGGCGCGGGAGGCCGGCATGTCGCGAGCCCGCTTTGCCGCGAGGTTTCAGGAGCGGGTTGGTCAAGCGCCGCTTGGTTATCTGACCCACTGGCGCATGGCGCGAGCCTGCCAGCAACTGCTGGCGGGGGAACCCATGGTGCAGGTGGCGCTGGGGGCGGGGTACAGCAGCAGTGTTGCCTTTGGTCGGGCATTCGAGCGGGAGCTGGGGGTGAGCCCGGGGCGCTGGCTCAAGGCGCAGCAACAAGCCGAATAAAAAACGGGGCAGCCAGTGGCTGCCCCGTTTTCATAACCGGTCAGCCGGTATAGACGTTCTCTTCCGGATAACGGATGCGGGTCTCGACCGGGCGGGCCAGCATAAAGGCCAGGGTCAGGGGGCCGAGACGGCCGCAGATCATCACCAGCACCAGGATCAGCTTGCCCGGCTCGCTCAGGGAGGCGGTGATGCCGGTGGAGAGGCCGACGGTGGCAAACGCCGAGATGGTCTCGAACATGATTTTGTCGAACGGCAGATCCTCGGTCACCATCAGCAGGAACATCGCCAGCATCAGCACCATGGTGCTGACGATGATGATGGCCAGCGAGCGTGTCACGATCTGGGGCGACAGGGTGCGGCCAAAAGCGGTGACATGAGGTCGTTTGGTCAGAAACGCCTTGGTCGCCAGCAGCACAACCGCGAAAGTGGTGACTTTGATACCGCCACCGGTCGAGGTGGCACCGGCACCGATAAACATCAGCATCATCAGAAACAGCAACGCCGCCGGGGTCATCAGCCCGATATCTATGGTATTGAAACCGGCGGTACGGGCACTGGCAGACTGGAAGAAGGCAGCCAGCAGCTGGCCACCGAGGCCGGCCTTGCCGAGGGTGCCCGGGTTGTTGTGTTCCAGCAGCCAGAACATCAAGGTACCGGCCAGCAGCAGCGCCGGGGTCATCAGCAACATCAGCTTGCTGTGCAGCTTCAGCTTGCGCCAGCGGCGGTTGCGCACCAGATCGACGATGACGGTAAAGCCGATCCCCCCCAGGATCAGCAGACCGGCGATGGTCAGGCTGATGATGGGGTCGTCCCTATAGTCGATGAGGTTGTTGGCAAAGAGCGAAAACCCGGCGTTGTTGAAGGCTGATACCGCGTGGAAGAAGCTGACATAGAGGCCGTGCACCCACCCCATCTCGGGCACCCAGCGGATCGCCATGATGCCGGTGCCGATCAGCTGGGCAATAAAGGCGAACAGCACGATCCGTTTGACCAGCTGGATGATGTTGACCGAGCCTTCCTGTCCCAGCGCCTCCTTGGCCAGCACCTGTTGGCGCAGACCGACCCGCTTGCTGAAGATGGCGATCAGCAGCAGGGTCATGGTCATCTGGCCCAGACCGCCGATCTCCATCAGCATCAGCAGGAAAATCTGCCCCTGCAGGGTGAAGGCGGTGCCGGTATCCACCACGCCAAGACCTGTCACGCTGATGGCCGAGGTGGCGGTAAACAGGGCGTTGACGAAGGTGACCTCGCCATTGTGGCTGGAGGGTTGCACCAGAAAGATGGTGCCAATCAGCAGAATGATCAGAAAGCTGCCGAGGATCAGCCGGGCTTCGCTCCAGCGAGAGTCCTGCTCCCGATGGAGGGCGAAGGCGTAGCTGCTGCGCCAGTTGATCATAGGGTTTCGAGCCAGTGGTCGATGGCGTGCTTGTTGCCCGCCAGGATCAGGATGTCGCCCAGTTGCAGCTCCATCTTGCCGGTCAGCACGTTGTGCAGCACATCACCACGCTTGATGGCGAGCAGCTGGAAATCGCTCTGTTGCAGCAGGTGGAAGTCTCCCAGTTCCCGGCCGTTCTGTTGCAGGCCAATCACGAACTCGGTCAGCACCATGTCGTGACCCAGCTCCAGATAGTCGAACAACCGGTTGTCCAGCATGCTCTGGGCGACCCGGCGGCCCATGTCCCACTCCGGGTTGATCACCTTGTCGGCGCCCACTTTCTGCAGGATCTTGGCGTGGAACTTGTCGCGCGCCTTGACCCACACCTTCTTCACGCCTGCCTCTTTCAAGACGAGGGTGGTGAGGATGCTGGTCTCCAGGTTGTCACCGATGGCAACGAAGACGATATCGAAATTGGCCAGTCCCAGCTCGGCCACGGTGGCCTCGTCGGTGGCGTCGGCCACGATGACGTGATTGCAGAGGGCGGCGATTTGCCGGGTCTTGCTCTCGTCGATATCGATGGCCAGTACTTCGGCATCTTGCCGTTGCAGCTCTTCGCACAGCGCGCTGCCAAACAGGCCCAGGCCGATGACGGCAAACTGGTTGTTCATGAGTTATTCCTCAGCAGTTGAAGTCGCCTACTCTAAACCACTGCTATTCCCCCGAAAAGGGCTCGGGTTTTTCGTCATGGGGTAACTTGAGGTAGACTGCGCCCTTGCACCAAGCCGGGATAGACCGATGAAACTGAATGCCAACGCCTCCTTGTTGAAGCTCAACACCCTTGCCCTCGATGCGTACTGCCTCTGGCTGGCCGAGGTAGAGCAGGTTGCCGATCTGGCAACCCTGCGTGCCGATCCGCAGCTCAACCAGTTGCCTCGCCTCAATCTGGGCGGCGGCAGCAACATGCTCTTCACCACCGATTTTCTCGGTCTGGTGGTGCTCAACCGGCTCAAGGGGATTACCGCTGAAGATGGTGGCGATCACTGGTTGCTCCATGTGGCGGCCGGTGAAGATTGGCATCAGCTGGTGCGCCATACCTTGCAACAGGGCTGGTTCGGGCTGGAGAATCTGGCGCTCATTCCCGGTACGGTCGGTGCAGCGCCGGTGCAGAACATCGGTGCGTATGGCGTTGAGCTGGCCGACTTCTGCGCCTATGTCGAGGCGTTCAACTGGCAGAGTGGCGAGATTGAACGGATCGCGGCGGCAGAGTGCCGTTTCGGTTATCGCGACAGCATCTTCAAGCACGAGTATCAGGATTCCCACCTGATCACTGCAGTCGGGCTCAAACTGCCCAAGGCGTGGCAACCGGTGCTGGGCTATGGCCCGCTGGCGGCGCTCGGTGACGCGCCTTCGGCGCAGGCCATCTTCGATACCGTCTGTGCCACCCGCATGGCCAAACTGCCGGATCCTGCGGTGCTCGGCAATGCGGGCAGCTTCTTCAAAAATCCGGTGGTGCCTGCCGCGCTGGCGGAGTCGCTCAAGGCGCGCTACCCGCAGATGCCCTGCTATCCGGCCGGAGAAGGGCAGGCCAAGCTGGCGGCGGGCTGGCTCATCGATCAGTGCGGTTTGAAAGGTTTTGCCATTGGCCGTGCCGCTGTTCATCAGGAGCAGGCGCTGGTGCTGGTCAATCTGGGGGGCGCCAGTGCCATGGAGCTGATCGCGCTGGCGGCTCATGTCCGTGACAGCGTGGAGCAGACGTTTGGCGTGGTGCTGGAGCACGAGGTGCGTTTTATGGGTGCGCACGGTGAAACCTGGCTCGACGAGGTGCTCTCATGACGTTGACTCCCATCAGACAGACCCTGATCACCCTGCTTAGTGACGGCCAGTTTCACTCCGGCGAACAGCTGGGCGAGCAGCTCGGCATCAGCCGGGCGGCGGTGAGCAAACACATGGCGGCGCTCAAGGAGCTGGGGCTGGATCTCTTTAGCCTGACCGGCAAGGGTTACCGGCTGGCGGTGCCGATGGCGCTCTATGACGAGGCGCAGCTGCAGGCACTGGCCCCGATGGCGCCGGTGCACTGTTTTCCGGTCATTGGCTCGACCAACCAATACCTGCTGGATCGGGTTAATGAGCTGCGCTCCGGTGAGAGCTGTCTGGCCGAGTGTCAGACAGCCGGGCGCGGTCGTCGTGGCAAACCCTGGATTTCGCCGTTCGGTTGCCAGCTGATCCTCAGCATGTACTGGCGACTCGAACAAGGCATGGCGGCGGCCATGGGGCTGAGTCTGGCGGTCGGCGTGGCAGTGGTTGAAGCGCTGGAGTCCCTTGGTTATCAGGGGGTCGAGCTCAAGTGGCCGAACGACCTCTACTATCAGGGCCGCAAGCTGGCGGGCATTCTGGTAGAGATGAGCGGTAGCGCCGGGGCCAGCTGTCATCTGGTGATCGGCATCGGTCTCAATCTGGCGATGCCTGCCCGCGAAGGTGAGAAGATCGATCAGGCCTGGGCTGAGCTGCGTCACATCAATCCGGAACTGGTCGATCGTAATCAGTTGGCGGCCCGGATGATCGTCCATCTGCAGCGGGCGCTGCACACCTTTGAGCAACAGGGGCTGGCAAGCTTTGTCGATGACTGGAACCGGCTCGATCACTTTGCCGGTCGCCCGGTGCGCTTGTTGATGGGGGATCAGGAGATCCGCGGCATCGCCCGTGGCATCGACGATCGCGGCGCCCTGCGACTGGAGACAGGTGAAGGGATCAAATTCTATCTGGGGGGCGAACTCTCCCTGCGCCGGGGCGACTGAGGGTCAGTAAGGCCGCTCATGATACCAAACAAGAAGAGGGGGCCCGCGGGCCCCCTCTTCGTTATCCGGCAACCGACGTCATCATTTGCGCAGCTTGATCTGCTCGATGGCGTGCTCATGGCCCTTGGTCATGATCAGGTTGGCACGCTCACGTGTTGGCAGGATATTCTCTTGCAAATTCAGATAGTTGATATCTTGCCAGATGTTGCTCGCGATCTGGGTCGCCTCACTCTCCGCCAGTTTGGCGTAGTTATGGAAGTAGGAGTCGGGATCCGAGAAGGCGCCGCTGCGGAATTTCAGGAAGCGTTCGATATACCAGGTACGCAGCAGTTCGGCATCGGCATCCACATAGATGGAGAAGTCGACGAAGTCCGACACGAAGACCCGATGGGGCTCCTGAGGGTAATCCATGCCGCTTTGCAGCACATTGAGCCCTTCCAGGATCAGAATGTCCGGCTGCTCCACCACCTTCTTCTCATCGGGAATGATGTCGTAGATAAGGTGGGAGTAAACCGGCGCTTCGACCTTCTCGTGACCGGCGCGGATATTGGCGACAAACTCCACCAGATGGCGGATGTCGTAGGATTCCGGGAACCCCTTGCGGCGCATCAGGCCGCGCTCTTCCAGTACCTTGTTGGGATAGAGGAAGCCGTCGGTGGTGACCAGTTCCACCCGCGGGTGTTCCGGCCAGCGCTCCAGCAGGGCCTGCAGAATACGGGCCGTGGTGCTTTTGCCCCCCGCCACACTGCCGGCAATGCTGATGATATAGGTGCCCTTGCCACGGGACTGGCCGAGGAACTGCTCCAGCACCCGGCTGCGACGCTGTTTGGCTTTGACATAGAGATTGAGCAGGCGGGAGAGAGGCAGATAGATCTCTTCCACTTCCCGCAATGACACCTTCTCGTTGATCCCGCGCAGGGTCTGCAGATCGTGTTCGGTCAGGGTCAGGGGGACCGAATCGCGCAATAACGCCCATTGTTCGCGGGTGAATTGCAGATAGGGGTTATGCTCTGTCGTCATGGTGTCATCACTGTTTCTTGGGCACGGCGACCATACACCAAGGGTGGGGGAGCGACAAGGGACGCAGCAGGATTGGCTTGTTTGCCCCCGCTTTTTTGCAAACTTCCCAGCAATAAAGCATATTTTGCCGGGTTCAATGGTTGCATCCCCCAAAACCTTACAATAAAATGCGCGACGCTTGACTGTCTGTCGTCTATTTGCCGTGCAAAAGCGATAAACACAACGGGTGCAAGCAGAATTACCGTTGTGACAATCTGGCGTCTGGAGGGGTTCCCGAGCGGCCAAAGGGATCAGACTGTAAATCTGACGGCTCTGCCTTCGAAGGTTCGAATCCTTCTCCCTCCACCATATTTCTCTGCGGTTTGAGTTCTTTGGGTTAGAGAAATGCGGGCATCGTATAATGGCTATTACCTCAGCCTTCCAAGCTGATGATGCGGGTTCGATTCCCGCTGCCCGCTCCAAGATGCTGATATGGCTCAGGCGTTAGCAGAGCCGCACCCTAGGGTGAGTTCGGCAAGCGAACCAGCCATCAGTACCTCTCTCTTTCCCATCAGATTCAAATCCATCATATAAACTGTTCTGTGGTTAGCTTGCCACCGCGTACTCAGCGTTAGTTTAGAGGGACGATCATGTCTAAAGAAAAATTTGAGCGTAATAAACCGCACGTTAACGTGGGTACCATCGGCCACGTTGACCACGGTAAAACCACCCTGACTGCAGCTATCACCAACGTGCTGGCCAAGCACTTCGGTGGTAAAGCTTTCGCCTTCGACCAGATCGACAAGGCACCGGAAGAGCGTGAGCGTGGTATCACCATCAACACCTCCCACGTAGAATACGACACCGCTACCCGTCACTACGCCCACGTAGATTGCCCGGGTCACGCCGACTACGTTAAAAACATGATCACCGGTGCTGCCCAGATGGACGGCGCGATCCTGGTAGTAGCAGCGACTGACGGCCCGATGCCGCAGACTCGTGAGCACATCCTGCTGGGTCGTCAGGTTGGTATCCCGTACATGATCGTGTTCATGAACAAGTGTGACATGGTTGATGACGAAGAGCTGCTCGAACTGGTTGAGATGGAAGTTCGTGAACTGCTGACCGAGTACGACTTCCCGGGTGATGACCTGCCGGTAGTTCGTGGTTCCGCACTGAAAGCGCTGGAAGGCGACGCTCAGTGGGAAGAGAAGATCATCGAGCTCGCTGGCCACCTGGATACCTACATCCCGGAGCCGGAGCGCGCGATTGACCAGCCGTTCCTGATGCCTATCGAAGACGTATTCTCTATCGCTGGCCGTGGTACTGTAGTTACCGGTCGTGTAGAGCGCGGTATCGTTAAAGTAGGTGAGACTGTAGAAATCGTTGGTATCAAAGATACCGTTTCTACCACCTGTACCGGTGTTGAAATGTTCCGCAAGCTGCTGGACGAAGGTCGTGCAGGCGAGAACATCGGCGCGCTGCTGCGTGGTGTTAAGCGTGAAGACGTAGAGCGTGGTCAGGTACTGGCCAAGCCGGGTTCTATCAAGCCGCACACCAAGTTCGAATCTGAAGTGTACGTACTGTCCAAAGAAGAAGGTGGTCGTCATACCCCGTTCTTCAAAGGCTACCGTCCGCAGTTCTACTTCCGTACTACCGACGTGACCGGTACCATCGAACTGCCGGAAGGCGTAGAGATGGTAATGCCGGGCGACAACATCAAAATGGTTGTTACCCTGATTGCTCCGATCGCGATGGACGACGGCCTGCGTTTCGCTATCCGTGAAGGTGGCCGTACCGTAGGTGCCGGTGTTGTAGCCAGCGTAATCGCTTAATCTTTGGCTTACATAAATAAAGCAAAGCCCCTATAATAGGGGCTTTCTTGTGTAGGGGCGTAGTTCGAATTGGTAGAACAGCGGTCTCCAAAACCGATGGTTGCGGGTTCGAGTCCTGCCGCCCCTGCCATATACCTCGTCTCGTACGGGGCTTTTGTGTCTTTGGTTACGTCAGATACAGGTGGGTTGTATGAGTGTTAGTTCTGAGAGCCAGGGCGGAAGCAAGGATACCCTGCTTTGGGGCCTGGTTTTCATTATCCTGGCGGCCGCTGTAGTGGGTAATTACCTGCTCAACGATGTTGTCGCTGCCGTCCGCGCCCTGGGTGTGGTCGTTGTCATTGCTGCTGCTGGTGCAGTAGCCCTGCAAACCACCAAGGGAAAGGCAACACTGGCATTCGCCCGTGAGTCTCGCCTGGAAGTCCGCAAGGTCGTATGGCCGACCCGTCAGGAAGCCATTCAGACAACCCTGATTGTGCTGGCGGTGACCGCCGTGATGGGGCTGCTGCTGTTCGTTCTGGACGGTGCCTTGGTCTGGTTGGTCAACCTGATTACCGGTGTGTAAGGATAAGCCATGACTGAACAACGTGAACAACGTATGAGATGGTATGTCGTGCAGGCTTTTTCCGGCTATGAAGGCCGTGTAGCCAAGTCCCTGCGTGAACATATCAAGATGCATGGCATGGAAGACATGTTCGGTGAAGTACTGGTCCCGACCGAAGAAGTGGTCGAGATGCGTGCTGGCCAGAAGCGCAAGAGTGAGCGCAAGTTTTTCCCGGGTTATGTCCTGGTCCAGATGATCATGGATGAAACCACATGGCACCTGGTGCGTAACGTACCGCGCGTCATGGGCTTCATTGGCGGTACTTCCGACCGTCCGGCACCGATCTCCGACAAAGAGGCTGATGCCATCCTGAACCGTCTGCAGGATGCCCACGACAAGCCGCGTCCGAAAACCCTGTTTGAACCGGGTGAAATGGTGCGGGTTGCCGATGGTCCGTTTGCCGACTTCAACGGTACCGTTGAAGAGGTCGATTATGAGAAGAGCCGCGTGAAGGTCTCTGTACTGATCTTCGGTCGTTCTACTCCTGTTGAACTGGATTTTGGTCAGGTCGAAAAGGGCTGATCGAATTCTGTACGTTTAACGGTTGTCAGGGGCAGCGAATATCTCTATAATTCGCTGCCCCTTTATTAGTTGGGGAGCCGTTTGCAGGAGCAAGTCTCCGAGGCGCTAGAACCCATTTTTGAGGTATTTTCCTAATGGCTAAGAAAGTCACAGCTTATATCAAGCTGCAGGTTGCTGCTGGTGCAGCCAACCCGTCTCCTCCCGTTGGTCCTGCACTGGGTCAACACGGTGTTAACATCATGGAATTCTGTAAGGCGTTCAACGCTCGTACAGAGAAGCTGGAAAAAGGTTCACCGACTCCGGTCGTGATCACCGTTTACAGCGACCGTTCCTTCACCTTCGAAACCAAGACTCCGCCTGCTTCCTTCCTGCTGAAGAAAGCTGCTGGCATCAAGTCTGGTTCTTCCAAGCCGAACAAAGACAAGGTTGGTAAGGTGACCGTTGCCCAGCTGCAAGAAATCGCCAAGACCAAAGAGCCGGATATGACTGGTGCCGATCTGGATGCAAAAGTACGTTGCATCGCAGGCTCCGCTCGTTCCATGGGTCTGGTAGTGGAGGATTAAGACAATGGCTAAACTTTCCAAGCGTATGCGCGTTATTCGCGAAAAAGTTGACGGTACCAAAGAGTACTCCATCAACGAAGCCATTGCCCTGCTGAAAGAACTGGCTACCGCCAAGTTCGTTGAAAGCGTTGACGTTGCTGTCAACCTGGGTATCGACGCTCGTAAATCTGACCAGAACGTACGTGGTGCTACTGTACTGCCGCATGGTACCGGTCGTGATGTACGCGTCGCCGTATTTACCCAAGGTGCCAACGCCGAAGCAGCTAAAGCTGCCGGTGCTGACCTGGTAGGTATGGATGACCTGGCCGATCTGGTTAAGAAAGGCGAGATGAACTTCGATGTAGTTATCGCATCCCCGGATGCAATGCGCGTTGTTGGTCAACTGGGTCAAATCCTGGGCCCGCGCGGCCTGATGCCGAACCCGAAAGTTGGTACTGTAACTCCTAACGTTGCCGAAGCTGTCAAGAACGCCAAGGCTGGTCAGGTTCGTTACCGTAACGACAAGAATGGTATCATCCATACCACTCTGGGTAAGGTTTCTTTCAACGAAGTTCAGCTGAAAGAAAACTTGGAAGCTCTGCTGGTTGCCCTGAAAAAAGGCAAGCCCTCTTCCGCCAAAGGTCAATTCATCAAGAAAGTCAGCATCTCCACCACCATGGGTGCCGGTGTTGCCGTAGACCAAGCTTCTCTGGAAGCTCAGGCCTAATTGATGGGTTTTACAAGGCGCAAAATTTAATCTATAATTTTGCGCCTTGATTGGTTGGGGGTTTCGACCTCCGTCCAAGACCGCAGGAGGCTGCAAAGCCTTAATGTTTCCTGCGTAGACGGTGCCGGAAACCCAGCGAGAAAGATTCTTTCTCTTCTGGAATCCTGCTACCGCATCGTTCCCCTCTGTTGTAAAGGTAGGGGGGATGTGTCAGTACTGGGTCAATAGACCCGGATTCAATCCAGGAGTTAAGCCAATGGCATTGGGACTCGAAGACAAAAAGGCAATTGTTGCTGAAGTCAACGAAGCTGCCAAAGGCGCTCTTTCTGCAGTTGTTGCCGATTCTCGCGGTGTAACTGTAGACAAGATGACCGTCCTGCGTAAAACCGCTCGTGAAGCCGGTGTGTACATGCGCGTTGTGCGTAACACCCTGCTGCGTCGCGCGGTAGAAGGTACCGAATACGAGTGCCTGAACGACGCATTTACCGGTCCTACCTTGATTGCTTTCTCTAACGAACACCCGGGCGCTGCTGCTCGTCTGTTCAAAGAGTTTGCCAAAGCGAACCAAAAGTTCGAAATCAAGGCTGGCGCTTTTAACGGTGAGTTTATCGCCGCAGCACAAATTGATCGTCTGGCCACGCTGCCGACTTACGAAGAAGCAATTGCGAAGTTGATGGCGACTATGAAAGAAGCCTCTGCTGGCAAGCTGGTTCGTACTATCGCTGCTGTTCGCGACCAGAAACAAGCTGCTGCTTGATTCTCGCCTATCTAGGCTGTTTGAGTTTATTCAACATCAGGAATTTTTGTCATGTCTATCACTAAAGACCAAATCATCGAAGCCGTTGCTTCCATGTCCGTAATGGAAGTTGTTGAGCTGATCGAAGCTATGGAAGAGAAGTTCGGTGTTTCTGCCGCTGCTGCCGTAATGGCTGGCCCGGCTGCTGCTGAAGCAGTAGAAGAGAAGACCGAGTTCGACGTAGTTCTGACTGCTGCTGGCGCCAACAAAGTTGCCGTTATCAAAGCCGTTCGTGGCGCTACCGGTCTGGGCCTGAAAGAAGCCAAAGATCTGGTAGAAGCTGCTCCGGCTAACCTGAAGGAAGGCGTGTCCAAGGACGAAGCTGAAGCTCTGAAGAAAGAGCTGGAAGCTGCCGGTGCTTCTGTTGAGATCAAATAATCTGCATTTATGTAGATTAGCCTGATAAAACAGGCTAGGGCTGGTGAATTTTTGTTCACCAGCCTTTTTGCGCTGTAGACTGAGAGCATTTCACACCGTTTACGACTCTCGGTGCACCAGCAATCCGGACTGTCTTCTTTCGTCCGGGCCAACACAAAACGGTGTTGAGACAGAGCTGTCCCGCGGGACAGAGTGGGTCACTTATCAGCGAGCTGAGGAACCCTATGGTTTACTCTTATACCGAAAAAAAACGCATTCGTAAGGACTTCGGTAAGCGAGACCAGGTACTGGACACGCCTTATCTGTTGTCCATTCAGCTGGACTCCTTCAAGCAGTTCATCGAGGCTGACCCGGAAGGTGAATATGGCCTAGAGGCCGCTTTCCGTAGCGTTTTCCCGATCACCAGTTACTCCGGTAGTGCTGAGCTTCAGTATGTCAGCTATCGCCTGGGTGAGCCGGTATTTGACGTAAAAGAATGCCAGATCCGTGGAGTGACCTACTCCGCGCCGCTGCGTGTCAAGCTTCGTATGGTTCTGTACGACCGTGAAGCAGCTGCCGGCACCGTCAAAGACATCAAGGAACAAGAAGTATACATGGGCGAAATTCCGCTCATGACCGAGAACGGCACCTTTGTTATCAATGGTACCGAGCGGGTTATCGTCTCCCAGCTGCACCGCAGCCCGGGCGTCTTCTTCGACCACGATAAAGGCAAAACTCATTCATCCGGTAAGGTACTGTATAACGCTCGCGTTATCCCCTACCGTGGCTCCTGGCTGGACTTCGAGTTTGATGCGAAAGACAACCTGTTTGTCCGTATCGACCGTCGTCGCAAACTGCCAGCATCCATTATTCTGCGCGCCCTGGACTTCACTTCCGAACAAATCCTGGCCACCTTCTTCGAGACCATCGGTTTTGAAGTAAAAGATGGCAAGTTGATGATGGATCTGGTGCCGGAGCGTCTGCGTGGTGAAACTGCGACCTTTGACATCGTGGCCAATGGCGCCGTGGTGGTTGAGACCGGTCGTCGTGTGACTGCGCGTCACATCCGTCAGTTGGAAAAAGATGCCGTTACCCAGATTGAGGTACCGGTTGAGTATGTTGTTGGCAAAGTTGCTGCCAAGGACTACGCACATCCGCAAACTGGCGAGATGGTCGTGACCGCCAACCAGGCGCTGAGCCTGGAAGCGATCGCCAACCTGTCCCAAGCCGGCTTCAAGCATTTCGAGGTTCTGTTCACCAACGAACTGGATCACGGTGCTTACATGTCCGAGACCCTGCGTGTCGACTCCAGCTCCAACCGTTTGGAAGCGCTGGTCGAGATCTATCGCATGATGCGTCCGGGCGAGCCGCCTACTCGCGAAGCTGCAGAACAGCTGTTCGAAAACCTGTTCTTCTCCGCCGAGCGTTACGACCTGTCTACCGTAGGTCGGATGAAGTTCAACCGCCGTCTGGGTCGTGAAGACGAGACTGGCGCTGGTGTACTGACCAAAGACGACATCGTCGATGTGATGAAGCGCCTGATCGACATCCGTAACGGTAACGACGAAGTGGATGATATCGACCACTTGGGTAACCGTCGTATTCGTTCTGTCGGTGAAATGGCTGAAAACCAGTTCCGCGTCGGTCTGGTGCGTGTCGAGCGTGCGGTCAAGGAGCGTCTCTCCCTGGGCGACCTGGACACCCTGATGCCGCAGGATCTGATCAATGCCAAGCCGATCTCCGCCGCAGTCAAAGAGTTCTTTGGTTCCAGCCAGCTGTCCCAGTTTATGGACCAGAACAACCCGCTCTCCGAAGTGACCCACAAGCGTCGTATCTCCGCGCTGGGCCCGGGCGGTTTGACTCGTGAGCGTGCCGGCTTTGAAGTCCGAGACGTACACCCGACCCACTACGGTCGTCTGTGCCCTATCGAGACTCCTGAAGGTCCGAACATCGGTCTGATCAACTCTCTGTCCGTGTACTCTCGTACCAACGAGTACGGTTTCCTCGAGACCCCGTACCGTAAGGTCATTGACGGTGTGATCACCGACGAAGTGGACTACCTGTCTGCTATTGAAGAAGGCAAGTACGTGATCGCACAGGCTAACGCCGCGACCACCGAAGATGGCCGTCTGAAAGATGAATTGATCCCGTGCCGTCACAAAGGTGAATCCACCTTTATGAACGCCGACCAGATCCAGTATATGGACGTGAGCCCGCAGCAGATCGTATCTGTGGCAGCGGCTCTGATCCCGTTCCTGGAACACGATGACGCGAACCGCGCATTGATGGGTTCAAACATGCAACGTCAGGCTGTACCGACTCTGCGTGCTGACAAGCCGCTTGTAGGTACCGGTATGGAACGCGCTGTGGCCGTTGACTCCGGTGTAACCGTAGTGGCCAAGCGTGGCGGCGTAATCGACTATGTCGATGCCTCCCGTATCGTCCTGAAGGTCAATGAAGATGAGCTGATGCCAGGCGAAGCCGGCATCGACATCTACAACCTGACCAAATACACCCGTTCCAACCAGAACACCTGTATCAACCAGCGTCCTTGCGTGATGTTGGGTGAGCCGGTCATGGCTGGCGACGTACTGGCTGACGGCCCGTCCACCGATCTGGGTGAACTGGCGCTGGGTCAGAACATGCGCGTCGCGTTCATGCCGTGGAACGGTTACAACTTCGAAGACTCGATCCTGGTGAACGAGCGTGTTGTTCAGGAAGATCGCCTGACCACCATCCATATCCAGGAACTGGCCTGTATCTCCCGTGACACCAAGCTGGGTCCGGAAGAGATCACTGCTGACATCCCGAACGTGGGTGAAGCCGCTCTGTCCAAGCTGGACGAGTCCGGTATCGTCTACGTGGGTGCTGAAGTGAAGGGCGGCGACATTCTGGTCGGTAAGGTAACCCCGAAAGGTGAAACCCAGCTGACGCCGGAAGAGAAGCTGCTGCGCGCCATCTTCGGTGAGAAGGCGTCCGATGTGAAGGACTCCTCCCTGCGTGTACCGAACGGTGTGTACGGTACCGTGGTTGACGTGCAAGTCTTTACCCGCGATGGCGTGGAAAAAGACAAGCGCGCCAAAGAAATCGAAGAGATGCAGCTGAAGGAAGCGAAGAAGGACTTGACCGAAGAGTTCAAGATCCTGGAAGACGGCATTTTCGGCCGCTCCCGCAACCTGCTGCTGGCCGCCGGTTACAGCGAAGATCGTCTGAACAAGCTCGATCGCTCCAAGTGGTTTGAACTGGCCATCGAAGACGAAGGCAAGCAGACCGAACTGGAACAGATCGCTGAACAACACGTTGAGCTGAAAGCCGAGTTCGACAAGAAATTCGAGAACAAGCGTCGCAAGATTATCCAGGGTGATGATCTGGCGCCGGGCGTACTGAAAATCGTCAAGGTTTATCTGGCAGTCAAGCGTCGCATCCAGCCGGGTGACAAGATGGCGGGCCGTCACGGTAACAAGGGTGTTATCTCCAAGATCTGTCCGGTCGAGGATATGCCTCATGACGAGTTCGGCCGTCCGGTCGACATCGTACTGAACCCGTTGGGCGTACCATCCCGTATGAACATCGGTCAGATCCTCGAAGTGCACCTGGGCCTTGCGGCCAAGGGTATCGGCGAGAAGATCGATCGCATGGTCAAAGAGCAGCGCGAGCTGCACGAGATGCGCAATTTCCTGCAACAGGTCTATGACCTGGGCGAGAAGGACACCCAGCAAGTGAACATCGCCGAACTGTCTGACGACGACGTACGTACCCTGGTTGGTAACCTGCGTAAGGGTCTGCCGGTTGCTACTCCAGTGTTTGATGGTGCCAAAGAGCGCGAAATCAAAGCCCTGCTGAAGCTGGCCGATCTGCCGGAATCCGGTCAGATTGATCTGTTCGATGGCCGTACCGGTAACCGCTTCGAGCGTAAAGTAACTGTTGGTTACATGTACATGCTCAAGCTGAACCACTTGGTCGACGACAAGATGCACGCGCGTTCTACCGGTTCTTACAGCCTGGTTACCCAGCAGCCGCTGGGTGGTAAGGCTCAGTTCGGTGGTCAGCGTTTCGGTGAGATGGAAGTGTGGGCCCTGGAGGCTTACGGTGCGGCATATACCCTGCAGGAAATGCTGACCGTCAAGTCTGACGATGTGAATGGCCGTACCAAGATGTATAAGAACATCGTGGATGGCGACCACCGTATGGAGCCGGGCATGCCCGAATCCTTCAACGTATTGCTGAAGGAAATCCGCTCTCTGGGTATCAACATCGAGCTGGACGAAGAGTAAGAGCTCGCTCTTATTGTTCGAGAATTGACGTGGGCGCCCCGCTGTTTTGGCAGCCGGGGCGCCGAGGTTAGACTCCTGACAGGGGAAACACGTGAAAGACTTACTCAAGTTTTTGAAGGCTCAGACCAAGACCGAAGAGTTTGACAGTATCAAGATCGGTCTGGCCTCTCCTGACATGATCCGCTCCTGGTCATTCGGTGAGGTCAAAAAGCCTGAGACCATCAACTACCGGACTTTCAAGCCGGAGCGTGATGGTCTGTTCTGCGCCCGTATCTTCGGACCGGTGAAGGACTACGAGTGTCTGTGCGGCAAGTACAAGCGCCTGAAACACCGTGGTGTGATCTGTGAGAAGTGCGGCGTTGAAGTGACCCAGACCAAGGTCCGTCGTGAGCGTATGGGCCACATCGAGCTGGCCAGCCCGACTGCCCACATCTGGTTCCTGAAGTCCCTGCCGTCCCGTATCGGTCTGCTGCTGGACATGACCCTGCGCGACATCGAGCGCGTGCTCTACTTCGAATCTTTCGTCGTAATCGAGCCGGGCATGACCAACCTCGAACGCAGCCAGATGCTCTCTGAAGAGCAGTACCTGGATGCGCTGGAAGAGTGGGGCGACGAATTTGACGCCAAGATGGGTGCCGAAGCAATCCTGGCATTGCTGCGCGCTATCGATCTGGAAGGTGAAGTCAAAACCATGCGTGAGGAGCTGGATCAAACCAACTCCGAGACCAAGCGCAAGAAGACCACCAAGCGTCTGAAGCTGATGGAAGCTTTCCTGCAGTCCGGCAACAAGCCGGAGTGGATGATCATGACAGTGCTGCCTGTGCTGCCACCGGACCTGCGTCCGCTGGTACCGCTGGACGGCGGCCGTTTCGCGACTTCCGATCTGAACGATCTGTACCGTCGCGTGATCAACCGTAACAACCGCTTGAAGCGTCTGCTGGATCTGGCTGCTCCGGACATCATCGTGCGCAACGAAAAGCGTATGCTGCAAGAGTCCGTCGATGCGCTGCTGGATAACGGCCGTCGCGGTCGTGCCATCACCGGTTCCAACAAGCGCCCGCTGAAATCCCTGGCCGACATGATCAAGGGTAAGCAGGGTCGTTTCCGTCAGAACCTGCTCGGTAAGCGTGTCGACTACTCCGGTCGTTCCGTTATCACCGTAGGCCCGACTCTGCGTCTGCATCAGTGCGGTCTGCCGAAGAAGATGGCGCTGGAACTGTTCAAGCCGTTCATCTATGGCAAGCTGGAAACCCGCGGTCTGGCGACCACTATCAAGGCCGCCAAGAAGATGGTGGAGCGTGAGGAAGCTGTCGTTTGGGATATCCTGGACGAAGTGATCCGCGAGCACCCGGTTCTGCTGAACCGTGCACCGACTCTGCACCGTCTGGGTATCCAGGCATTCGAACCGACTCTGGTCGAAGGCAAGGCAATCCAGCTGCACCCGCTGGTTTGTGCTGCGTATAACGCGGACTTCGATGGTGACCAGATGGCGGTCCACGTACCGCTGACCCTGGAAGCCCAGCTGGAAGCGCGTGCGCTGATGATGTCTACCAACAACATCCTGTCGCCTGCCTCCGGTGAGCCGATCATCGTTCCTTCTCAGGACGTGGTCTTGGGTCTGTACTACATGACCCGTGCCCGTATCAACGCCAAAGGCGAAGGTATGGTGCTGGCCGGCCCGAAAGAAGCCGAGAAAGTATATCGCGCCGGTCTGGCCGATCTGCATGCTCGTGTGAAAGTACGCATTACCGAATACCTGCGTCAGGAAGACGGTTCTCTGCGTGAACACACCGAGATGAAGAACACCACCGTTGGTCGTGCGATCCTGAGCCTGATCCTGCCGAAAGGTATGGAATACGCCCTGATCGACGAGCCGAAGGTGCTGACTGCTGCAGAACAGGCTGATCTGGATGCCAATCCGCAGAACTGGATCAAGTGCGTATCCAACAAGGCGCTGGGCAAAAAGCTCATCTCCCGTCTGCTGAACACCTGCTATCGCAAGCAGGGCCTGAAGGACACCGTTATCTTCGCTGACCAGCTGATGTATACCGGTTTCCACTACGCGGCCCTGTCCGGTGCTTCCGTTGGTATCGATGACATGGTCATCCCGGATGCCAAGAAAGACATCATCGCAGCAGCCGAAGCCGAAGTTGCCGAGATCCAGGACCAGTTCCTGTCAGGTCTGGTAACTGCGGGCGAGCGTTACAACAAGGTTATCGATATCTGGGCCAGCGCCAACGAGCGCGTCTCCAAGGCCATGATGGAGAACTTGTCCAAAGAGCGTAACGTCAACTCGCTGGGTGAAGAAGAAGAGCAGGCCTCGTTCAACAGCATCTTTATGATGGCCGACTCTGGTGCGCGTGGTTCCGCCGCCCAGATCCGTCAGCTGGCAGGTATGCGTGGCCTGATGGCCAAGCCGGATGGCTCCATCATCGAGACCCCGATCATCGCGAACTTCCGCGAAGGTCTGAACGTACTGCAGTACTTTATCTCTACCCACGGTGCTCGTAAGGGTCTGGCGGATACTGCACTGAAGACTGCGAACTCCGGTTACCTGACTCGTCGTCTGGTAGACGTGGCGCAAGACATGGTGATCACCGAGGACGATTGCGGCACTACCGACGGTCTGTGGATGACTCCGCTGATCGAGGGTGGCGACGTGGTCGAGCCGCTGCGTGAGCGCGTGCTGGGTCGTGTGGTGGCAGAAGATGTCATCAAGCCGGGTACCGAGGACGAGATCCTGGTTGCTCGCAACACCCTGCTCGACGAGCAGCTGTGTGACCTGCTGGAGCGTAACTCCGTTGACCGTGTGAAGGTACGTTCTGCCATCACCTGTGAAACCGACTTCGGTAACTGTGCTCACTGCTACGGCCGTGATCTGGCCCGTGGTCACCTGGTTAACAAGGGTGAGGCTGTCGGTGTTATCGCCGCCCAGTCCATCGGTGAACCGGGTACCCAGCTGACGATGCGTACTTTCCACATCGGTGGTGCTGCATCTCGTGCCGCTGCTGAAAGCAGCATCCAGGTCAAGAACACAGGTACCATCAAGCTGCAGAACGCCAAGTTCGTTCACAACAGCGATGACAAACTGGTTATCACCTCACGTTCTACCGAACTGACCATCATGGACGACATGGGCCGTACCAAGGAAAGCCACAAGCTGCCTTACGGTTCCGTGCTGGAAGTGAAGGACGGCCAGGCCGTGAGTGCTGGCGAGACCGTTGCCAACTGGGATCCGCACACCCACCCGATCATCACCGAAGTGGCAGGTCGCCTGCAGTTCGAACACATGATCGATGGCGTGACCATCACTCGTCAGACCGACGAGCTGACCGGTCTCTCTTCTATCGTTGTTCTGGACGTCAACGAGCGTCCGAGCGCCGGTAAAGAGATGCGTCCGACCGTTAAACTGGTCGACCTGAACGGCAAAGACGTGATGATCCCGGGTACCGATGTAGCCGCCCAGTACTTCCTGCCGGGCAAGGCGATCGTGAACCTGGAAGATGGTGCCAACGTGGGCGTGGGTGACGCGGTAGCGCGTATCCCGCAAGAGTCCGGCGGTACCAAGGACATCACCGGTGGTCTGCCGCGCGTTGCGGATCTGTTCGAAGCACGTCAACCGAAGGAACCGGCAATTCTGGCCGAGATCTCCGGTACCATCTCCTTCGGGAAAGAGACCAAGGGCAAACGCCGTCTGGTCATCACCCCGACCGATGGTGGCAACGTCTACGAAGAGATGATTCCGAAGTGGCGTAACCTGAACGTGTTCGAAGGTGAAAAAGTTGAGAAGGGTGAAGTGCTGGCGGACGGTCCTGAGTCTGCTCACGACATCCTGCGTCTGCGCGGTATCAGCCCGGTCGCCAACTACATCGCCAACGAAGTGCAGGACGTATACCGTCTGCAAGGCGTTAAGATCAACGACAAGCACATCGAAGTCATCGTTCGTCAGATGCTGCGCAAGTGCGAGATCCTGAGCGCTGGCGATACCGATCTGATCGAAGGCGAACAGGTTGAAGTGGCTCGTGTGAAGATTGCCAACCGTAAGCTGGTTGCCGAGGGCAAGACCCCTGCGACCTACCGTCATGTTCTGATGGGTATTACCAAGGCATCTCTGAGCACCGAGTCCTTCATCTCCGCGGCTTCCTTCCAGGAAACTACTCGCGTTCTGACCGAAGCTGCCGTTGGTGGTAAGCGTGATGAACTGCGTGGTCTGAAAGAGAACGTCATCGTGGGTCGTCTGATCCCGGCTGGTACCGGCTTTGCCTACCACCACAGCCGGATCAACCAGCGTGCTGCCGCAGCTCGTGCTGTTGGCACCCCGCAGGTGACCGCTGATGAAGCGGAGCAGAACCTGGCGGATCTGCTGAACGCAGCCGGTAGCTTCGACGAAGAGTAACTCGTCATCCGTGATTAAAAAGGGCTCCTTCAAGGAGCCCTTTTTGTTGGCCAATTCCTCGGCAAAGGTAGACGCAGCGCGGGTTTCAGGATGATCCAGAGCAAAGTTGTAGAGTAAAAAATCAAAAAAAGTTGACTTTACTCCCCTGCAATTTAAAACTCGGGAAAGTTGAATGGTTATTACAGGGGTAGAACATGACTGTCGGTATCGAGGAAGCCATGCTTCCCGAAGAACAGCTGATCAGCCGCACTTTTACAGATGAAGACAGGGAATTGTTGCGCTCATACGATGGGCTCATCGATGGCTTGGCCGAGCTGTTCGGCAAGCATTGTGAAGTGGTACTCCACTCCCTGGAAAATCTGCACGAGTCGGTGATCAAGATCGCCAACGGCTTCAATACCGGACGCACCCTCGGGGCGCCCATCACCGATCTCGCCCTGCGCATGCTCAAGGATATCGAGAGCACCGGCCAGGATTACACCCAGAGCTATTTCGCTCGCAGCCGTACCGGCGCGCTGATGAAGTCGAGCACCATCGCCATTCGCAACAGCGAGCGGCAAGTAGTGGGGCTTATTTGCATCAACCTGCACATCAATGCGCCTTTCCACGAGTTCGTGGCCGAATTTTTCCCGACGCCCCAGCAGGCGGCGCGTCAGTCACCAGAGACCTTCGCCAATAGCGTGGAAGAGCTGGTTGCACAGACGGTGGATAACACCATCGACGAGATCAACCGCGATCCCACCGTGGCCAACAATGCCAAGAACCGTTTCATCGTGACCCAGCTGTTCGAGAAGGGCATTTTCGACATCAAGGATTCGATCAATCTGGTGGCGGACAAACTCAATATTTCAAAACATACCGTTTATCTTTACATCCGACAGCGCAAGCAGGGTGAAGATGAGAACGAGTAACTCATTCCAGAAGGGGATAGATGAATGGCTAAAGAAGTGATTGCAACCGACAAGGCGCCTGCAGCGATTGGTCCGTATGTTCAGGCTACCAAGGTTGGCGAGATGATCTTCACCTCCGGGCAGATCCCGCTCGATCCTGCCACCATGGAAATCGTGGCTGGCGGCATCGAAGAGCAGGCCGAACGGGTGATGAAGAATCTGGTTGCCGTGTTGCACGCTGCGGGTGCTGATGCCAGCAAAGTGGTCAAAACCACCTGCTTCCTGAGTGACATGAACAACTTCGTTGCCTTCAATCAGGTCTATGCCCGCTACTTTGGCGATGCAGCACCAGCCCGTTCCTGCGTGGAGGTGGCTCGTCTGCCGAAAGATGTGCTGGTCGAGGTCGAGGCGATAGCCCATCTCTGATCAGCAGATCGAATCAAGCCCCTCCTGGCAGGGGCTTTTTTGTTTTTGGCGTAAAATGGACCGGGTCAGCACAGGAGTCCTGCTATGAGTCTGAGTTTTGCCATCCTGGTCACGGGGCCTGCCTATGGCACCCAATCGGCCAGCACAGCCTATCGTTTTGCCCGCACCCTGTTGGCACAGGGGCATTCCTTGTCCCACCTGTTCTTCTATCAGGACGGGGTCTGCAACGGCAACGGTTTGCATCTGCCTGCATCCGATGAGACTGACCTGGTGCGTCTGTGGCGAGAGCTGGCAGAAGAGCAGGGGATCCGTATCGACGTCTGCGTCGCTGCCGCCATGCGACGCGGTGTGCTCGATGAACAGGAAGCCAAGGGGGCAGGGCAGGTACACTTCAATCTGCAACCGCCATTTTGTCTGAGCGGTCTGGGCCAGTTGGCCGAGGCGGCGCTCACCGCCGATCGACTGGTTCAGTTCTAGGGGGAGTCATGAACAAGAAAATTGCCTTTATATGCAGTCGTGGCCCCCATGGCCATGCCGCCGGCCGGGAAGGACTGGATGCCCTGCTGGCCACCTCGGCCATGACCGATGAACTGGCCCTCTTCCTGATTGGGGACGGCGTGCTGCAACTGCTCAAGGAGCAGCAGCCTGCCGCCATTTTGCAGCGCCACTACGCGCCCACCTTCAAAATGCTGGAACTCTACGACATCGAAGAGGTCTATGTTTGTGCTGACTCGCTGGCAGAGCGTGGCGTGACAGTGGATGATCTGCTGATCCCCGTCGAGAGTCTGCCGCGCCAGGAACTGGCTCGGCGCTGGGCACAGTGTTCGACTCACATCAGCTTTTGAGGTCTCCATGTTGCATCTGATATTGAACTCTCCCTTTCAGAGTCAGGCTCTGGCAGAGGCGCTCTCATACCTTCAGCCCGAGGATGAGCTGGTACTGATGCAGGATGCCGTGATTGCGGCATCGGTTCCCCAGTGGAGCGCGCGGCTGGCGGGTCTCCCGCTTTATGTGATGCAGGAAGATCTGCAAGCTCGCGGTTTGCAGCATCGGGTGGGTAATGTGCTCGATATGGCGGATCTGGTGGCTCTGATTGCGCAAAAAGGTTCCCCGCGCACCTGGGGTGGCTGAGAAGCATATTTTCAAGAAAATTCAAGGTGATGTCGTGAAAGCAAACGGATCCGAATTGCCCTTTTGTGACGCAAATTGTATAAATCTTGACTCCCCAGACAACAGGGCATAAAATTTCGCGTCCCCGTATCTGCGGGGAGGATTTTCCACACGTTTATGAAGTCATTATCAGGAGCCTTTTGATGGCAACTATTAACCAGTTGGTTCGCAAGCCACGCATCAAGCTCGTTGTGAAAAGCAACGTGCCGGCGCTGGAAGCGTGCCCTCAGAAGCGTGGCGTATGCACTCGTGTATATACCACCACCCCGAAGAAGCCTAACTCTGCACTGCGTAAAGTGTGCCGTGTACGTCTGACCAACGGCTTCGAAGTCACCTCCTACATCGGCGGTGAAGGTCACAACCTGCAAGAGCACTCTGTTGTTCTGATCCGTGGCGGTCGTGTAAAAGACTTGCCAGGTGTTCGTTATCACACCGTTCGTGGTGCGTTGGACTGTGCCGGTGTTAAAGACCGTAAGCAGGCTCGCTCCAAGTATGGCGTGAAGCGTCCTAAAGCTTAATGGTTCTCCGTTAAGTAAGGCCAAACGTTAATTCGTTTCTAGTTAGATAGCTTTCTAGTTTTGGGTAATCCCTGAAGTTACGGAGAATTTGAAATGCCAAGACGTCGTGTTGTTGGTCAGCGTAAAATCCTGCCAGATCCCAAGTTCGGATCAGAGCTGCTGGCTAAATTTGTCAACGTAGTAATGGTTGACGGTAAGAAATCTGTTGCAGAAGCCATTGTTTATGGCGCCCTGGACATCATTGCCACCAAATCTGGCAAAGAGCACCTGGCCGTATTCGAAGAAGCTCTGGATAACATTCGTCCGGCGGTCGAGGTTAAATCTCGTCGCGTCGGTGGTGCAACCTATCAGGTGCCGGTAGAAGTTCGTCCGGTACGTCGCAATGCCCTGGCAATGCGCTGGTTGGTTGATGCCGCTCGTAAACGTGGTGAAAAATCAATGGCTCAGCGTCTGGCTGGCGAGCTGCTGGATGCCGCTGACAATAAGGGTTCGTCTGTCAAGAAACGTGAAGACGTTCACCGTATGGCTGAAGCGAACAAAGCCTTCGCTCACTTCCGCTGGTAATCCGCTTGCGCAGGGTCTTTTGACTCTGCGCACCTTTAATTATCTAGGGACAAGTGCCTTAGTAAGAGGATGACAATGGCTCGTACAACCCCCATTGAGCGTTATCGTAACATCGGTATCTCCGCTCACATTGACGCCGGTAAGACTACTACTACCGAGCGCGTACTGTTTTACACCGGTGTAAGTCACAAGATCGGTGAAGTTCACGATGGCGCTGCCACCATGGACTGGATGGAACAGGAACAAGAGCGTGGTATCACCATCACCTCCGCCGCGACCACCGCTTTCTGGTCCGGTATGGGTAAACAGTTCCAACCGCACCGTATCAACATCATCGATACCCCGGGCCACGTTGACTTTACTATCGAAGTAGAGCGTTCAATGCGTGTTCTGGACGGTGCCGTGATGGTGTACTGTGCCGTAGGTGGCGTACAGCCACAGTCTGAAACCGTATGGCGTCAGGCTAACAAGTACAAGGTTCCCCGTATCGCGTTCGTCAACAAGATGGACCGTACCGGTGCCAACTTCCTGCGCTGCGTTGAGCATATCAAGACCCGTCTGAAGGGTACTCCGGTTCCCCTTCAGCTGAACATCGGCTCTGAAGAGAACTTCAAGGGCGTTGTTGACCTGGTCAAGATGAAAGCCATCAACTGGAATGAAGCTGATCAGGGCGTATCCTTCGATTACGAAGACGTCCCGGCCGAGTTGCTGGAACAGGCGCAAGAAATGCGCATGAATCTGGTTGAAGCCGCTGCTGAAGCGTCTGAAGACCTGATGGAAAAATACCTGGGCGGCGAAGAGCTGACCGAGGAAGAGATCAAAGGTGCTCTGCGTCAGCGCGTGCTGAACAACGAAATCATCCTGGTAACCTGTGGCTCCGCGTTCAAGAACAAGGGCGTACAGGCAATGCTGGATGCCGTGATCGAGTACCTGCCGGCTCCGACCGACGTTGCTGCTATCGACGGCCTGAAAATGGACGGCGAGACCAAAGACGAGCGTCACGCTTCTGATGACGAGCCGTTCTCTGCTCTGGCGTTCAAGATCGCTACCGACCCGTTCGTTGGTAACCTGACCTTCTTCCGTGTCTACTCTGGCGTGATCAACTCCGGTGACACCGTGCTGAACTCCGTCAAGGACAAGCGCGAGCGTTTTGGCCGTATCGTTCAGATGCATGCCAACAAGCGTGAAGAGATCAAAGAAGTACGCGCTGGTGACATCGCTGCTGCCATCGGTCTGAAAGACGTGACCACTGGTGACACCCTGTGTGACCCGAACGCACCGATCATCCTCGAGCGTATGGAATTCCCGGAGCCGGTAATTTCTATCGCGGTTGAGCCGAAAACCAAGGCTGACCAGG
Organism: Aeromonas sp. Y293-4; assembly: GCF_027705905.1. NCBI lineage: Bacteria > Pseudomonadati > Pseudomonadota > Gammaproteobacteria > Aeromonadales > Aeromonadaceae > Aeromonas > Aeromonas sp. Y293-4. The sequence goes on from NZ_JAPDCI010000011.1 coordinate 151,260, forward strand.
AGAAGATGGGTCTGGCTCTGGGCCGTCTGGCTCAGGAAGACCCGTCCTTCCGCGTATGGACTGACGAAGAGTCAGGTCAAACCATCATCGCTGGTATGGGTGAGCTGCACTTGGACATCATCGTTGACCGTATGCGTCGCGAGTTCAAGGTTGAAGCCAACGTAGGTAAGCCGCAGGTTGCCTACCGTGAAACCATCCGTACCACCGTTAAAGACATCGAAGGCAAGCATGCCAAGCAGTCTGGTGGTCGCGGTCAGTACGGTCATGTTGTTATCGATATGTACCCGCTGGAAGAAGGCAAAGCCTACGAATTCGTCAACGACATCAAAGGTGGTGTCATTCCTGGTGAATTCATCCCGGGTGTTGATAAAGGTATCCGTGAGCAGCTCAAATCTGGTCCGCTGGCTGGTTACCCGGTTATGGATCTGGGTGTGCGTCTGCACTTCGGTTCTTACCACGATGTCGACTCTTCCGAACTGGCGTTCAAAATCGCTGCTTCCATGGCCTTTAAGGCTGGCTTCATGAAAGCCAACCCGGTTCTGCTCGAACCGATCATGAAAGTAGAAGTTGAAACTCCGGAAGATTACATGGGCGACGTTATCGGTGACCTGAACCGTCGTCGTGGCCTGATCGAAGGTATGGAAGATGGCCCGTCCGGCAAGATCGTACGTGCTCTGGTGCCGCTGGCCGAAATGTTCGGTTACGCAACTGCACTGCGTTCCGCTACCCAGGGTCGTGCTTCCTACGCCATGGAATTCGCCAAGTATCACGATGCACCGACCAACGTTGCACAAGCCGTGATCGAAGAGCGCAAATCCAAGTAATTTAAGATTCCCCGCCTACGACGGTAGGCGGGTTTAACCTAGAAGGACTACGTCGTGTCTAAAGAAAAATTTGAGCGTAATAAACCGCACGTAAACGTCGGCACCATCGGCCACGTTGACCACGGTAAAACCACCCTGACTGCAGCTATCACCAACGTGCTGGCCAAGCACTTCGGTGGTAAAGCTTTCGCCTTCGACCAGATCGACAAGGCACCGGAAGAGCGTGAGCGTGGTATCACCATCAACACCTCCCACGTAGAATACGACACCGCTACCCGTCACTACGCCCACGTAGATTGCCCGGGTCACGCCGACTACGTTAAAAACATGATCACCGGTGCTGCCCAGATGGACGGCGCGATCCTGGTAGTAGCAGCGACTGACGGCCCGATGCCGCAGACTCGTGAGCACATCCTGCTGGGTCGTCAGGTTGGTATCCCGTACATGATCGTGTTCATGAACAAGTGTGACATGGTTGATGACGAAGAGCTGCTCGAACTGGTAGAGATGGAAGTTCGTGAACTGCTGACCGAGTACGACTTCCCGGGTGATGACCTGCCGGTAGTTCGCGGTTCCGCACTGAAAGCGCTGGAAGGCGACGCTCAGTGGGAAGAGAAGATCATCGAGCTGGCTGGCCACCTGGATACCTACATCCCTGAGCCGGAGCGCGCGATTGACCAGCCGTTCCTGATGCCTATCGAAGACGTATTCTCTATCGCTGGCCGTGGTACCGTAGTTACCGGTCGTGTAGAGCGCGGTATCGTTAAAGTAGGTGAGACCGTAGAAATCGTTGGTATCAAAGATACCGTTTCTACCACCTGTACCGGTGTAGAAATGTTCCGTAAGCTGCTGGACGAAGGTCGTGCAGGCGAGAACATCGGCGCGCTGCTGCGTGGTGTTAAGCGTGAAGACGTAGAGCGTGGTCAGGTACTGGCCAAGCCGGGTTCTATCAAGCCGCACACCAAGTTCGAATCTGAAGTGTACGTACTGTCCAAAGAAGAAGGTGGTCGTCATACCCCGTTCTTCAAAGGCTACCGTCCGCAGTTCTACTTCCGTACTACCGACGTGACCGGTACCATCGAACTGCCGGAAGGCGTAGAGATGGTAATGCCGGGCGACAACATCAAAATGGTTGTTACCCTGATTGCTCCGATCGCAATGGACGACGGCCTGCGTTTCGCTATCCGTGAAGGTGGCCGTACCGTAGGTGCTGGTGTTGTAGCTAGCGTAATCGCCTAATCGATTCGTTATATACAAACATGAAAAGGGGTGGCTTCGGCCACCCCTTTTATTTTTGGGGCTATTTATGGCCTGTGAGATACTGGGCAAAACCATTGATAGAGGTAGTTTCCGTGAGCAACCCCGCCATTTTTCTGGATCGTGACGGTGTCATCAATGAAGACACTGGCTATGTCAGTCAGGTCGATGATTTCCATTTTCTGCCCGGAGTCATAGACGCCCTGCAGCTCCTCAAAAAGAAAGGCTATCTGCTGGTCGTCGTCACCAACCAGTCCGGAATCGCCCGCGGCTACTTCAGTGAAGATGACTTCATGAATCTGACTGAATGGATGGATTGGTCACTGGCTGATCGGGATGTGGATCTCGATGGCATCTATTTCTGCCCCCATCATCCGGATCACAGCGCCCCCTGTGATTGCCGCAAACCGGAGCCAGGCATGCTGCTGTTGGCGCAACAGGAACTGGGGATCGACATGAGTCGTTCCTATATGGTGGGTGACAAGCCTTCCGATCTAAAAGCTGCTGTCAATGCTGGTGTCGGTCACAAGATCATGGTCAGAACCGGTAAGCCGGTGACCGAAACGGGTAGTGCGCTGGCCGATGCTCTCTATGACAATCTGCACGATTTTGCTGTTGCGGTGCCTGCAGTGAGCTGATTTCGCCGGTTTAATATGCCAATTGGTGGCTTTGTGAGCGAACAAACAGCGAAAGCCATCTTTTTGCAATTATCTGCTTGCCAGAAAGAATCTGTTCCCTATAATGCGCCTCCATCGACAGGGCAAGCGGCAACGCAAACAACCTCGTCGATA
>NZ_JAPDCI010000012.1:0-15679 GCF_027705905.1 Aeromonas sp. Y293-4
TGCTGCGGGAGTGGCATTCTACTCAACCGCCTTCTCGAGTCAAGCCTTATTTGCAAAGGCTTTTCGAGGTTACCGACCCGGCTGTTTGCGTTGCCGCTTGCCGTGTCGATGGAGGCGCATTATAGGGATCCTGATCACGTTGGCAAGGGTGTTTTTGCATTAAATTCGTATTTTCGGCGCAACCGCTTACTTATTGTTCGAAACGATGATTTATTCCACGAAACAGCCCACCACAGTCGCCTCCGGCTATCTTCTTTAGTGCCTTCTCTACGACAAATCAGGGCCATCATGATTTGATCTCATCCCTCTATATCCTTGGTGATCGAGGTCACTCCTTCGGGTAACATAGCGCCCCTTTGCGATTCACACACTCTTGGGCTTTGGAGAGTTTAATGCCTTTTGCACTTGGCCAGCGTTGGATTAGTGATACAGAGACGGATCTTGGTTTGGGGACTGTCGTTGCTGTTGAAGGACGCATGGTTACCCTGTTGTTCCCGGCTACCGGTGAAAACCGCATGTATGCCAAAGAAGAGGCGCCGGTGACCCGGGTCAGCTTCAATGTGGGCGATCAGATTGCCAGTCACGAAGACTGGACCATGACGGTCGACGAAGTGCAGGAGAAAGATGGCCTGCTTATATATGTAGGTGTTCGCACCGACAATGATGAGCCGGTTGTTCTCAAGGAAGTGTTTCTCAACAACTTTATCAAGTTCAACAAGCCGCAGGATCGCCTATTCGCCGGTCAGATCGATCGGATGTCCCGCTTTACCCTGCGCTACGAGGCGCTGGTCAACCAGCACAAGCGTCGTCGCAATCCGACCCGCGGTCTGGCCGGCGGCCGGGTCAGCCTGATCCCGCACCAGCTCTATATTGCCCACGAAGTGGGTCACCGCTACGCCCCGCGCGTACTGCTGGCCGATGAGGTGGGTCTGGGCAAAACCATCGAAGCGGGCATGATCATTCATCAGCAGCTGCTCTCCGGCCGTGCCCATCGAGTGCTGATCCTGCTGCCCGAAACGCTCCAGCATCAGTGGCTGGTCGAGATGCTGCGCCGCTTCAACCTGCACTTCTCCCTGTTTGACGAGGAGCGCTGCATCGAGGCATTCGCCGATGCGGAAAACCCCTTCGAGACCGAACAGCTGGTGATCTGCAGCCTCGATTTCCTGCGCAAGAAGCGTCGTCGCTTCGAGCAGGTGCTGGAAGCCGAGTGGGATCTGCTGGTTGTCGATGAAGCGCACCATCTTGAATGGAGCGAAGAGGCGCCGAGCCGTGCCTATGAAATGGTGGAAGCGCTGGCCGAACAGGTGCCGGGCGTGCTGCTGCTAACCGCAACCCCGGATCAGCTGGGCCACCAGAGCCACTTCGCCCGTCTGCGCCTGCTCGACCCCGAGCGTTTCTACGACTACGACGCCTTCCTCGCCGAGGAGCAGGCCTATGGTCAGGTCGCCAGCGCCGCGCAAGAGCTGCTGGATGGCGAGACCCTGAGCGATGAAGCCAAACAGATCCTCGCCAGCCAGCTGGAAGGGCTGGACTTGAGCGATGCCGCCGCCCGTCAACAGGCGGTCGCCAAGCTGCTGGATCAGCACGGCACCGGCCGCGTCCTGTTTCGCAACAGCCGCGCCAATATTCAAGGCTTCCCCGAGCGGCATCTCAACGTCTACCCCATGCCGCTGCCGGAGCAGTACAAGACCGCCATCAAGGTGATGGGCATGATGGGTGGCAACGGTGGCGATCTGCAGACCCGCGCCCTGCGCTACCTCTACCCCGAGAAGATCTTCCAGCAGTTTGAAGGCGACAGCGCCACCTGGACTCAGTTCGACCCACGCGTTGAATGGTTGCTGGAGCTGCTGCTCTCTGCCCGTCAGCAGAAGGTGCTGGTGATCTGCTCCGAAGCAGCGACCGCCATCGCGCTGGAAGAGGCGCTGCGAACCCGTGAAGGGATCCGTGGTGCCGTGTTCCACGAGGGGATGTCCATCCTCGAGCGGGACAAGGCCTCCGCCTATTTCGCTCAAGCTGAGGGGGGCGCCCAGGTGCTGCTCTGCTCCGAGATCGGCTCCGAAGGTCGCAACTTCCAGTTTGCCAGCCATCTCGTGCTGTTCGATCTGCCCCTCAACCCGGATCTGCTGGAACAGCGGATCGGTCGACTGGACCGTATCGGTCAGCAGAACACCGTCGAGATTCACGTCCCCTATCTGGAGGGCACCTCCCAGCGCGCCTTGCAGCTCTGGTATCACGATGGCCTCGATGCGTTCGAGCAGACCTGCCCGACCGCCCGCCCGGTATTTGAAGCCGTGCGTGACGAACTGTTCGAGCTGCTGGCTGCCAATACCGGTGATCAGGCGACCCTCGAAGCGCTGCTGACCCGCACCCGCGAACTGCACGAGCCGCTCAAGGCCAAGCTGGAACAGGGCCGCGATCGTCTGCTGGAGATCCACTCCAGCGGTGGCGAAGCTGCCAAACAGCTGGTCGAGAAGCTGGCTGCCGAAGATGACGACACCGGCATGATCTCCTTCGCCCTCAAGATGTTCGACGAGATCGGCGTCAATCAGGATGATCGCGGCGAGAACGCGCTGGTGCTGATGCCGGGCGATCACATGCTGGTGCCCAGCTTCCCGGGCCTGCCGCAAGACGGCATGACCATCACCTTTGATCGCACCACCGCCCTGTCGCGGGACGATATGTCGTTCCTCTCTTGGGATCACCCCATGATGCGCGGCGGTATCGACCTGATCCTCGGCTCCGAGATCGGTGCCACCTCGGTGGCTCTGCTCAAGAACAAGGCGCTGCCGGTCGGTTCCATCCTGCTGGAGCTGATCTTCGTCGCCGAGTCTGCGGCTCATCCCCAGCTCTACCGCTTCATGCCGCCAACACCGATCCGCCTGCTGATGGACAAGAACGGCAACAACCTCGGCGAGAAGGTGGCGTTCGATGCGTTCAACCGCCAGCTGACGCCGGTCAACCGCCACCTCGGCAGCAAGCTGGTGACTGCGTCCCAGCCGGTGATCCATGGTCTGATTGGCCAGGGTCAGGCGATTGCCGAAGAGCTGAAGGCCGGGATTGTCGACAAGGCCCGCACCCAGATGGCGCAGACCCTGCAGCAGGATCTCGATCGTCTGGAGGCGCTCAAGGCGGTCAACCCGAACGTGCGCGACAGCGAGCTGGAATATCTGCGCAATCTGCAGGCAGAATTGCACCACCTGATCGACCAGACCCAGCTCAAGCTGGATGCCATCCGCTTTATTGTGGTGACCCATAACTGATAAAACGGTGAAATGGCCAAACCCAACGCAAGTTGGATGCCATGCACTTTTTATCGTGGTAACCCATAACTGATGGGGGCTTGCCCCCGCTTTGACCAAAGATGCGAGACGCTATGTTTGTATACTCACCGCCCCTGGAACCCTGGCTCGATATCCTGTTCAAGGACAAGGACATCATGGTGGTCAACAAGCCCACTGGCCTGCTGAGCGTCCCCGGGCGCGGCCCCGAGAATGAAGACAGCGTGCTCCATCGGGTCAAGCAGCAGCACCCCAAGGCGGCAGCCGCCCATCGCCTCGACATGGCGACCACCGGCGTGCTGGTGATCCCGCTCAATCCCAACTCCCACCGGGAGCTGAGCCGGCAATTCCGCGAGCGGGAGACCGAGAAGCACTACCTCGCATGGGTGTGGGGTGAACCGGAACAGGATGCGGGCGAAGTGGATCTGCCGCTCTGCGTCGACTGGCCCAACCGGCCGAAACAGAAAGTTGACCATGAGGAGGGGCGCCATGCCCTGACCCTGTGGCAGAAGCTGAAGGTGGAGAATGGCAACAGCCTGATCAAGCTGACCCCGATTACCGGTCGCTCCCATCAGCTGCGGGTTCATATGCTGGAGCTGGGGCACCCGATCCTGGGTGACAACCTCTACGCCCATCCGGATGCGCTGGCGGCAGCACCGCATCTTTATCTGCATGCGGCCAGCCTGACCATCAGCCACCCCCGCAGCGGCGAGCGGATGACCTTCGAGGCGCCAGCCCCTTTCCCGGTCTGAGCCTGACAGGTAACAGCCCAATAAAAAGAAAGCCCCCATCGAGAGATGGAGGCTTTTTTATCGCTCAGACGCGGATATCGATATTGCTTCCGAGGGAAGCGCTGGCCGATGTCGGCGCAGCCGGAGCGGATTGCGCTGCGGTTTGCAGCAATTTCAGTGCGGATTCGCCCTCTTGGGTCTGCTGTTTTTTGGCCAGACTGGCCGCCATCAACGCAGAACCGAACGACGCATTTGCAGAGCTGGATATGTCCATAGGTTACCTCCTGCATCAAAGAGTATCGGCCGCCCTCAGCCAGACATGAGCAATCAATGGACAAGAATCCGAACCGGGGCCCGTTTTCATGTCGATCGGGGGAACGCTACGGAAGGGATAAATCGCCCCGAAACCGCGCCAACTGGGCGTTTTGAGGGGTTATCAGCCATTCGATAAGCAAATGATTAAAGCCATATCATTTGAAAAATAAATGACAAAAAGCGCCACCAAGCCCCTCGAAAATGCCTATTCGAGGCCCGCAAGCTCCTCCGCTGTCATCGCCCGCAATACCCGACAGGGGTTGCCAGCCGCCACCACGTTGGCGGGCACATCTTTGGTCACCACCGAACCGGCACCGATGACGCTGTTGTCACCGATGGTGACGCCGGGGCAGATGACGACGCTGCCGCCAATCCAGACGTTGTGGCCGATCCGCACCGGCTTGCCGAACTCGACACCCTTGATACGTGGCACCACCGCCACCGGGTGAGCGGCGGTGTAGATCTGCACCCCGGGCGCCAGCAGCACGTTGTCGCCGATATGCACCTCACAGACGTCGAGGATGGTGCAATTGACGTTGGCGTAGAAGTTCTCGCCGACGAAGATATTGGCGCCATAGTCGCAGAAGAACGGCGGATTGATGGCACACTCCTGGCCGCGGCCACCGAGCAGCTCGTGCAGCAAAGCATCCCGCGCCGGTTTCTCCTGCCAGCAGGTGTTGAAGGTGTGATAAAGCCTTCGGCAGCGCTCACGTGCCGCTTTGAGCTCGGGGTCAGCCGCGTCATAGGGCTTCCCCGCAGCCATCTTCTGCCACTCGCTACCGCGCACCACCTTCTCCATTACCTACTCCATCAGCCAGATCAGGGATTCATAAGGGCGCAGCATACCCGATTGCGGTTGGGCCGGGCTATCCGGGTAGTTGCCGAGCAGCAGCCGACCTTGCCCACTTTGCAGCTCGGCAGGCAAGGCAAACTCCACCGGCTCGCCGTAGAAGTTGCTCACCACCAGCAGGGTCTGACCGTTGGCACGGCGGGCATAGGCCCAGATCTGCGGGTGCCCGGCCAGTAGTTCCTGATAATCCCCCTGAGTGAAGATGGGGTGCGCCTTGCGAATGGCGATGAGATCCCGATAATGCCAGAACACCGAGTGCTGGTCGGCCAGCGCCGCCTCGGCGTTGATCTCGGGATAGTTGGCGGCAGGCTTGAGCCAGGGCGTCCCGCTGGTGAAACCTGCATTGGCCGCTGCGCTCCACTGCATCGGCGTGCGCGAGTTGTCGCGGGACTTGGCGCCGAGAATGGCGAGGATCTCGGCCTCGCTCATCCCTTCCGCCAGCTTGATGGCGAAGATGTTGCGGCTCTCCACATCCTGATAGTCATCGATGTGCTGATAGCCGGGGTTGGTCATGCCGATCTCCTCCCCCTGATAGATGTAGGGGGTGCCTTGCAGGCCGTGCAGCGTACTGGCCAGCATCTTGGCGGCCACGACCCGATGCTCACCCTCATCGCCGAAACGGGAGACGATGCGCGGCTGATCGTGGTTGCACCAGAACAGCGCCGACCACCCCTTGCCGTGCATACCGCTCTGCCAGTGGTTGAAGATGCGCTTGAGTTCGAGGAAATCGAACGGCGCCTTGGTCCACTTGTCGCCGTTGGGGTAATCCACCTTGAGGTGGTGGAAGTTGAACACCATGGAGAGCTCGGAGCCATCCAGTGCGCCATAGCGCTGGCAGTGCTCCAGCGAAGTAGAGGACATCTCCCCCACCGTCATGGCGCCGACAGGAGCAAACACATCGCAGCTCACATCCTGCAGGAATTCGTGGATGCGCGGCCCGTCGGTGTAGAAGCGGCGGCCATCGCCAATATCGTCGTTCGGGAAGGTCTGATCCTTGGAGATAAGGTTGATAACGTCGAGCCGGAACCCATCCACCCCCTTCTTGGCCCAGAAGTGAATGATGTTTTTCACCTCGGCGCGCACCGCCGGATTTTCCCAGTTGAGATCCGCCTGCTCGCGGGCAAACAGGTGCAGGTAGTACTGGCCGGTGGCTGAGTCCAGCTCCCAGGCGCTGCCACCAAACTTGGATTGCCAGTTGTTGGGCACGCCGCCATCCACCGGATCGCGCCAGATGTAGTAGTCGCGGTAGGGGCTGTTTTTATCCCCCAGCGCCGACTTGAACCAGGCGTGCTCGGTGGAGGTGTGGTTCACTACTATATCCATCACGATGCGGATGTCGCGCGCGTGGGCGGCAGCCAGCAGCGCCTCGAAATCGGCCATGGTGCCGTAGGCGGGGTCGATGGCAAGGTAGTCGGCAATGTCGTAGCCGTTGTCCACCTGCGGGGATACGTAGACAGGGGTCAGCCAGAGGGCATCGACCCCCAGGGTTTTGAGATAGTCGAGGCGGGCCATGATCCCCTTGAGGTCGCCGGTGCCACGGGCAGCGGAATCCTGAAAGCTCTTGGGGTAAATCTGGTAAATCACGGCACTCTGCCACCAGGGTGTTTGGCTCATGGGTCTTTCTCTTGTCTCGAATATGAAATGGAGAGGGCGACCCGCGGGTCGCCCTGATAATCATTGTCAGGCGCTGGCTTGGGTCAACTTGCCAGCGGCTTGCTGGCGCTTGTAGACCAGCAGGGTCAGCACCACCGGCACCACGATGGCGACCAGCATGGCGATGGCAAATACCGCCCAGTATTGCGGCTGGATGGAAAGGATGCCCGGCAGGCCGCCCACCCCGATGCCGTTGGCCATCACCCCGGCGAAACCGCAGATGAGGGCGGCAAGGCTGGAACCCACCATGGCGCACAGCATGGGGAACTTGTACTTGAGGTTGATGCCGTACATGGCTGGTTCGGTCACCCCGAGATAGGCGGAGATGGCGGCAGGCACGGAGATTTCCCGTTCGTTCTCCTTGCGGCTAATCAGAATGATGCCGACGACCGCAGAAGCCTGAGCGATGTTGGAGAGGGCGATCAGCGGCCAAATCGGGGTGCCACCCATGCTCTGCATCAGCTGCAGATCCACTGCGTTGGTGGTGTGGTGGATACCGGTAATGACCAGCGGTGCATAGAGGAAACCGAACAGGGCAGCGCCGATGGGAGCGAAGGAGCCAGTCATGGCGGCCTTGGCAGCGAAACCGACGCCATCACCAATCCAGCGACCGAACGGGCCGATAAAGGCGTGGGCCACGATCACTGCCAGCAGCAGCGAGACAAACGGCACAATCACCAGATATAGGTAAGCCGGAATGATCCGCTTGAGGTTGGTCTCCACCCAGGCGAGGAAGACACCCGCCAGCAGCGCCGGAATGACCTGTGCCTGATAGCCCACCTTCTGGATCACGAACAGGCCGAAGTCCCACACCTCGGGAGTCTGCTGGCCGATGCCGTAGGCGTTCATCAACTGCGGTGACACCAGCGTCACCCCCAGCACGATACCCAGGATCTCGGAGCCGCCCATCTTCTTCACTGCAGACCAGCAAACACCAACCGGCAGGAAGTGGAAAATCGCCTCGCCCAGCAGCCAGAGGAAGGCGTGTACCTGAGCCCAGAACTGGCTGATCTCGGTGAGGGTGTGAGTGCCATCGTCAAACATCTTGATGTCGCCAATGACGTTGCGAAAGCCCAGGATCAGACCGCCGGTGATGATGGCGGGCAGCAGCGGTACGAAGATCTCCGCCAGATGGGAGATGCCCCGCTCCAGCGGGTTCATGTTCTGGCGAGCCGCCTGCTTGGCGGTCTCCTTGCTGCCACCGCTGACGCCGAGCTGCTCGGTCAGCGCCTTGTACCACTGCTCCACCTCGTTGCCGATCACCACTTGGAACTGACCGCCCTGGGTGAAGCTTCCCTTCACTGCCGGAATGGTCTCGATAGCCTTGCTGTCGGCCTTGGCCGGATCGTTCAGGACGAAGCGCAACCGAGTCAGGCAGTGGCTGACGGTGGCGATGTTCTCCTTGCCGCCGATCTTGTCGATCAGGGTGGCAAGCTGCTGTGCGTTGATCTTGGACATGGGTCTTCCCTCTGTGACGCCATTGAATAGTGGTCTGTATCGCCCTTTTGAGCCAGTCTGTCGGCCGGAGCGTTTTTGGTATCGTTCCCATTTAGCATGCCGACAATCTAGCCAGATCGAAATGGGAACGTTCCCAGTTCGTGGCCAGCGTCACAGAAAGCACACTTTTTGTTCAGTCGGAAGTGATGGGGCTCACAGGGTTCGGCAGGGGGCGATAGTCACCAGCGGGGGCTGAGCCTGCTCAATCTGGCCGAGCAGCTGACGCGCCGCCTGCTCCCCCGCCCCTTTGTAACCCAAATCGAGACTGAGGGCGTTGGGGAAGAGGAAGCTGAGCATGGGGTTATTGCCAAGGCCGGTCACCAGCACCTCGCTACGCCCTTGTTCTTGAAGGTATTTTGCCGCACCGATGGCGAGGGTGTCGCTGGCGCAGACCAGCGCTTGGGTGGAGGGCGTCAGCAGCTCGGCCGCCAGCCGATAGCCGCTCTGCAGGCTGAGATCACCGAGGGCGCTGCGCGGGCGCAACCCCTGCTCTGCGCAGTAAGCGAGATAAGCATCTAGGCGGCGCTGGCCGGTGGTGAGATCCGAGGTATCCACCCCCAGATAGGCGATGTCGCGGGCGTCACGGCTGGCCAGTTGCGCCAGCATGGTGCGCACCGCACCGACGTCGTCAAAGCAGACCGAGGAGAAACCGGGATATTCACGAGCGACCAGCACCAGCTTCTCTTTCAGCGGCGTCATGGCGGCATAGTCCAAGTCATTGAAGGCGAACAGGATAATGCCATCCACCCCGCGCCGCTCCAGCACCGCCAGATGCTCCTGCACCTTGGCGGGGGAGAACTTGCTCTCCATCAGCACAGCATCGTAGCCACGCAGGTAGAGGGTCTCCAGCATGCCGCGCACCGCCTGATTTTCCGAGCTGGAGTCGAGCCGGGAAACAATGATCCCCACCACCTGCTGGCTCTGGCTGCGCATGGCCCGCGCCGACTTGCTCGGCACGAAGCCATGTTCGGCGATGATCTGCTCCACCCGCTCGCGGGTCTCCTGCTTCACCTTGGGATCCTGGTTGAGCACCCGGGAGACGGTCGACTTGCCGACGCCACTCAGTCTGGCGATATCGAGGATGGTCAGTTTCTTGTCCATGAATTGGCTCACAGGAGGCTAGGCGGTGGAATTGCCCACATTGTTGTGATTAACCCCTGTGAATACAAGCCCATGGCGTTAGAATGCCCTTTTTGCCCCGCCGTCAGGGTGTGTGGGCACAGCACAGGATGCCCATCATGGATCTGCTGGCCAGTCTGCTCTTCTCCCTCTCCATCACAGGCCCCATCTGCGTGGTGCTGCTGCTCGGCATCTTGCTCAAGCGGCTGGGGCTGCTGCCGGATCCCTTTACCGAATCCGCCTCGCGACTGGTGTTTCAGGTCACCCTGCCCGCTCTGCTCTTTCTCAGTATTCTGGGTACCAACTTCGCCACCATGCCGAGCCTCTGGTTTATCGGCTATGGCCTGCTCGCCACCGTTATCAGCTATCTGGTGCTGGAGCTGCTGGCCGGACGTTTTATCGGGGAGCAGCGGCTGCGCGGGATCTTCGTGCAGGGGAGCTTTCGCGGCAACAGCGCCATTATCGGGCTCGCCTATGTGCAGAACGCCTACGGCCACGAGGGGTTGGGGGCGGCGGCCTTCTACGTCGGCGCGGTGACCGTGCTCTACAACATTCTCGCAGTGATCACCCTCACCCGCAGTCTCGGCGGTGCCACCGGCATTCGCCCCATTCTGCTCGGCATCATCAAGAATCCGTTGATCATCGCCATTGTGGCGGCGCTGCCCTTTACCCTGCTCGGTATCAAGATGCCGCAACTGCTGCTCACCACCGGCAGCTACTTCGCCAACATGACGTTGCCGCTGGCGCTGCTCTGCACCGGCGCCTCTCTCAGCCTCGATGCCCTGCGTGGTGGTGCAGCCATTGCGGGCTGGGCCAGCATCATGCGGCTCTGTCTCATTCCGGCTGCGTTCACTCTGGGGGCGGCCCTGCTCGGCTTCAGCCATCTGGAGCTGGGCATTCTGTTTCTCATCAGCGCTACCCCGACTGCCGCCGCCAGCTATGTGATGGCCCGTGCCATGGGGGGCGACAGCGTGCTGGCCGCAAACATCATCGCCACCACCACCCTCGGTTCGCTGGTCACTACCAGCCTCGGGGCAACTCTGATGAATTATCTCGGTCTTATGTACTGACCCTGCCCGAGGAAACTGCCAACCTCATCGCCACCACGAACCTTGGCTCCCATACACCGGCAGGGAGCCATCCTGATGAGCTATCTGGGTCTTATGTACTGACGGCTTGACCTTGCCGGAGGCGGCAGCTTTAGGCTGGCGCTCATCAACAGAGGAGATATCCCATGACCATCGAACTCACCGTGTCCGGCATGTCCTGTGGTGGCTGCGCCGCCAGTCTGCAAAAAGCACTGCTGGCCCAGCCTGCGGTCACCACCGCAACCGTCGATTTCACCAGCAGCAAGGCCTTCATCGAGAGCGAGCTGAGCAAGGCAGAGCTGATCGCCCTGATCGAAGCCAAGGGTTTCTCTGCGAGTTAAATTATCTCCATAGAGGTATAAAACAGGTTAAAAATCTGTACTCACCTGTCTTTTGGTGAGTTTTATCACAGACCGGGGTTATTAAACGGGCAAACTTGCTGCGATTATTCCAACCATAAGGATTTGCAGCATGACCCTACCGATCCGCAAGACCCTGCTCGCCGCTGTCGTCGGCCTGACCCTCTCCCCCATGGCCATGGCCCTGCCAAACGTCCATATTCTGGCAACAGGCGGCACCATTGCCGGGGCAGGCCAGTCGGCTACCCAGTCCAACTACGAGGCTGGCAAGGTGGCCATCGAAACCCTGATCGCCGCCGTGCCCGAGATGAAGAACGTGGCCGATGTGCAGGGTGAGCAGGTGGTCAAGATCGGCTCCCAGGACATGAACGACGAGGTGTGGCTCAAGCTGGCCAAGCGGGTCAACGAGCTGCTGGCCAAGGATGACGTGGATGGCATCGTCATTACCCACGGCACCGACACCATGGAAGAGACCGCCTACTTCCTCAATCTGACCGTCAAGAGCGACAAGCCGGTGGTGCTGGTCGGCGCCATGCGCCCCTCCACCGCCATGAGTGCCGATGGCCCGCTCAACCTCTACAACGCCGTAGTGACCGCCTCCGACCCCGCCTCCAAGGGCCGTGGCGTGATGGTGGCGATGAACGACACAGTGCTGGATGCCCGCGACGTCACCAAGACCAACACCACCGGGGTGCAGACCTTTGCTTCCCCCAACTTTGGCCCGCTCGGTTACATCCACAACGGCAAGATCGACTATCAGCGCAGCCCGGCCCGTCTGCACACCAGCAAGACGCCGTTTGACGTGAGCAAGCTCGACAAGCTGCCGCAAGTGGGCATCGTCTACAGCTACGCCAACGCCACCGACTTGCCGGCCAAGGCGATGGTGGATGCCAAGTTCGACGGCATCGTCAGCGCCGGGGTGGGCAACGGCAACCTCTACCACACCCTGTTCGACACCCTGGCCAAGGCGAGCAAAGACGGCATCCGGGTAGTGCGCTCCGCCCGCGTACCGACCGGCGCCACCACCCTGGATGCCGAGATCGATGATGCCAAGTACGGCTTCGTGGCCTCCGGCACTCTCAACCCGCAGAAGGCGCGGGTGCTGCTGATGCTCTCCCTGACCCAGAGCAAGGATCCGGCCCAGATCCAGCGCTGGTTCCAGCAGTTCTGATAACGGTTGTCTGAACCATGACAAGCAAGGGCGGGACTTCCCGCCCTTTTCCCTCCTGCAATGCTGCCTCGCCCATTACGCCGTTTGGCGGGGCCATCCCTCCCTTTTCCGGTCATCTTTTTCAGCCATCCCAGAGCGCTGTCATCAAATTAGCGAGCCGGATCACCCGCTTTCACAAGCACATCGCCGCCAAATTCATTACACTGCCAGCGATCTTATCCACTCAAGGAGTGCTGTTGCTGTATGGAAATATTGATCCTGCTGGGATTGATTTTGCTTAATGGTGTCTTCGCCATGTCAGAAATCGCCATCGTCACCGCACGCAAGGCTCGCCTCGGCAAGCTTGCCTCTGAAGGCAACCGCTCCGCCGCCATTGCCCTCAAACTGGGCGAAGACCCGACCCATTTTCTCTCTGCCGTCCAAATCGGCATTACCAGCATCGGCCTGCTCAACGGTATTTATGGCGAATCGCTACTGGCCCAGCCCTTCTCCCTCTGGTTGCAGGAGTGGGGACTCCCGGCCAAGAGCAGTGGCCTGATCGCCACCGTCATCGTGGTGGTGGTGGTTACTTATCTCTCCATCGTGGTGGGGGAGCTGGTGCCCAAGCGGCTCGGCCAGCTCAATGCCGAGCGCATCGCCTGTCTGGTGGCCCGCCCCATGCACTGGCTCGCCACCCTGACACGCCCCTTCGTCTGGCTGCTGTCGGCCTCCACCAATGCCAGCCTGCGGCTGCTGCGGGTCAACCAGAACGGCAGCGCCAACGTTACCGAGGAGGAGATCCACGCCATGCTGGTGGAGGGCTCTGAAGCCGGGGTGATCGAGGATCATGAACACACCATGCTGCGCAACGTCTTCCGTCTCGACGAGCGCAGCCTCTCCTCCCTGATGGTGCCGCGCAGCGATATCCGCTATCTGGATCTGGCACTGCCGCTGGAGACCAACCTGCAGCGGCTGGTGGAGTATCGCCACAGCTATTTTCCGGTCTGCGACGGCAACCTGTCAGAATTGGTGGGTATCATCAATGTCAGCAAGGTGCTGCACGCCTATATCAAGGGGGAGCCCATCGATCTGGCAGCCCTGACCCAGGAGGGCAGCTTGCTGCCCGAGACCCTCAACGGCGTCGAGCTGCTCAACCACTTCCGCACCCACAGCGAACAGATGGCGCTGGTGGTGGACGAATATGGCGAGTTGCAGGGACTGGTCACCCAGCAGGATCTGCTGGAGGCGCTGGCGGGGGATTTCCAGCAGGAGGATGGCGAGGACAACTGGGCCTTCCGGCGCGCCGACGGCAGCTGGCTGCTCGATGGCCTGATCCCGTTGCCGGAATTGAAGGACTGTCTGGAGCTGGTTCGTCTGCCAGAAGAAGAAAAACATCACTATCACACCCTCGGAGGGCTTATCATGCTGCTCCTTGGTCGTGTTCCACAAACCGGAGACCTGGTGACACTGGAACAGTGGCAACTGGAAATTGTTGACATGGATGGCCTGCGCATCGACAAGGTGCTCGCCATGCCCTTGACCGATCAACCCAGCTAACCTGCGGAGTTTGCAAGTATGGAGCAGTTTTACCAACTGGCTTACGCCTTTATGAATCACGATCTGAACACACTTTCCGATCCCAAGATGGCCTTCATGATCTGTGGTGTGATTCTGACGTTTCTGGTACTGGAAAACGGATTCATCCCTACCGCCTTTCTGCCCGGTGACAGCCTGCTGATCCTCACCGGCGTGCTCATCTATCAGGATGTATTGTCTCTCGGGGTGATCCCGCTGTTAATCATGGCTACCTTTGTCGGCACCTGGCTCGGTTACATGCAGGGGCGCTTTCTCGGCCACACCCAGCTCTACCATCGGCTGATGTCCCACGTGGAAGAGCGACACCAGCAGAAGGTCTACCACCTGCTGGACAAGTACGGGATCATCACCCTGATCACCGCGCGCTATATCGCCTTCGTACGCACCGCCTACCCCTACATCGTCGGTGCCACCGAGCTGCCCCAGGGGCGCTTTCTCATCGTCAATCTGATCAGCTCCATCATGTGGATCTGCCCGCTGGTCGGGTTTGGCTACTACCTGAGCCACACCAAGCTGGCAGCCGAATACCAGACCCAGTTCTTCAACATCATCATCTATCTGCCGGTGGCCCTGCTGGTGGGTGGCATGGTGGCACTGGTCTGGCGCTGGATCAGCAAACGCAGGGCCGCGCAGCCGCGGGATTGACCCCTCACCCAACGCCCGACCCGAAAGCCCTCGCCAGAGGGCTTTTTTGATCGCCAATTTTGCGCAAATAGCAGAAATAGTCCCGCTCGGCCCTTGTAAAGCCGGGGTAAAAATGAGTGAATCTAGCGCCTTTTTTTGGATGGGAATGGAGTCGGTTGTATGTGGTGTCGGATTCGCGCAGCAGCGCTGGTTGTCGGGTTGATGGGAATGCTGGGATTGCCTGTGGTCAGCGCGGCCCCCAACCCAGCCAAACTGGAAGTACGCTCGAGCAGCGCCCTGGTCGTGGATGTAAAAACGGGCAAGACGCTCTACCAGAAGAATGCCACCAAGGTACGTCCTATCGCCTCCCTTACCAAGCTGATGACAGCGCTGGTGGTGCTGGATGCCAAGCAGAATCTCAACCAGACCATTACGGTCGACAAGAACGATCTGGATCGGGTCAAACACACCCACTCCCGCATCCGCATGGGCACCAAGGTGACCCGCCGCGACGCCCTGCATCTGGCGCTGATGTCCTCCGAAAACCGGATGGCCTCGGCACTGGCGCGTCACTATCCGGGCGGTCGCAGCGCCTTCGTGCGAGCCATGAACAACAAGGCCAGACAGCTGGGTATGCGTAATACCCACTTCTACGACTCCACCGGCCTCTCCACCCGCAACGTTTCCACCGCCCAGGATCTGGGCAAGCTGGCCGCCGCCGCCTATCGCCAGCCGCTGATCCGTCAGTTCACTCAGGATGAGAACCGGGAGATGCGCTTCAGCGCCCCCGCCTACAGCCTGATGTTCAACAACACCAACCCGCTGGTGAAAAACCCGGATTGGGACGTGCGCCTCTCCAAGACCGGCTTCACTGACGAAGCGGGTCGCTGTCTGGTGATGCGCGCCAAACCGGACAGCCGCGAGCTCGCCATCGTGCTGCTCAACTCGGTGGGCAAACGCACCCCCATCGGCGATGCCAACCGCATTCGCAAATGGCTGAAAAACTGAGTAAATATCTCAACACAAAAGGATGCTGCGGCATCCTTTTTTATTGCCTGCAGAACGCCTCAGCAGGCCTTGCAGGATATTGATGAGCTGATGAGTGGCCCGGCATCTGCCGTTGCAACAGCAGGCATACAGCGCGCCTATAGATGAGGCAAAGGGTGGTGAGGCGGTACAACGATCAGAAGAACTGTGCACAATCACAGATAGGGGAAGAAATAAGGACAAGAACAGCCAGGTAAACGGGCAATCCACCCGCAACAGCGCACGGGGATCCGCACCAAAAAGTTAAATATCGCCCATAAAAAAACAGCCCCGACCGAAGTCGAGGCTGTCTGTATGGTGCGCCCGAGAGGATTCGAACCTCTGACCACCTGGTTCGTAGCCAGGTACTCTATCCAGCTGAGCTACGGGCGC
>NZ_JAPDCI010000012.1:15689-143833 GCF_027705905.1 Aeromonas sp. Y293-4
TGGTGCGCCCGAGAGGATTCGAACCTCTGACCACCTGGTTCGTAGCCAGGTACTCTATCCAGCTGAGCTACGGGCGCTCATAGACTTTTGGTACTGCTTGAAATATGGTGCGCCCGAGAGGATTCGAACCTCTGACCACCTGGTTCGTAGCCAGGTACTCTATCCAGCTGAGCTACGGGCGCAAATGGCGGAGAAGGGGGGATTCGAACCCCCGATGCGGGTATAAGCCGCATACTCCCTTAGCAGGGGAGCGCCTTCAGCCTCTCGGCCACCTCTCCGTTTGCGGGGCTGATAATACTTCACAGGGATTTTTAGTCAAACACTTTTTTGGAGAAAAAAGTGCGTTCGCTCAGCATTTGGTCAAAGCGTGGAATATTCAAACAATATCGGCACTTATCCCGCAGTTTCGCGCCCTGCAGGGCAATTTCAGGGGGCCGGAAAAACAAAAGGCGACACATGAGGTGTCGCCTTGTCACAGCCATGAAAGTGGCTTAGAAGCCCGGTTGGCCCGGAACTTTCTCGGCCTGGATGCGCTGGTAGATCTCTTCGCGGTGTACGGAGACCTCTTTCGGCGCGTTAACACCGATACGGACCTGGTTGCCTTTAACGCCCAGTACGGTGACAGTCACTTCATCACCAATCATCAGGGTTTCCCCAACACGACGAGTCAAAATAAGCATTCGCTTGCTCCTGTATCCTGTTTTGTTTTTATATCGATATGCGACATTATCTAACAAAGATACCGATATGGTAAATGGTTGAAACTAAATCAATCAGAGATTGTTAGCCCAAGGGCTGCTCTTGCGGTGCCTGATCCAACCCGAAAGCCGCGTGCAGGGCTCGCACCGCCAGCTCCAGATACTTCTCGTCAATCACCACAGAGATTTTGATTTCAGAGGTCGAGATCAACTGCATGTTGATCCCCTCCTCGCCCAATACCTTGAACATGGTGCGCGCAACACCGGGATGGTTCCACATGCCGACACCGACAATGGAAACCTTGGCAATTTCGCCATTTCCCTGCACGCAGGAGGCGCCAAGTTCGGTGGCGGTCTCCTCCAGCAGTGCCCGGGCACGGCGATAGTCGTCACGATTCACCGTGAAAGTGAAGTCGGCGGTGCCATCTCCCAAGGTGTTCTGCACAATCATGTCGACATCAATGTTGGCGTCGCTGATCGGATTCAGGATCTGCGCGGCAACGGTTGGTCTGTCCGGCACGCCCAGAATGGTCAGGCTGGCCTCGTTGCGGTTAAAAGCGATCCCGGATACCAGGGGAGCTTCCATCCTATCACCTCCATATGTGATTAAGGTTCCCTCTCCATCGATAAAGCTCGACAGCACCCGCAGCGGGACGCGGTACTTGCCCGCAAACTCCACCGAGCGGATCTGCAGCACCTTGGCGCCGAGACTTGCCATCTCCAGCATCTCCTCGAAGGTGATGGTGTCGAGACGACGCGCCTTGGGCTCGATGCGCGGATCCGTGGTGTATACCCCATCCACATCGGTAAAGATCTGGCACTCATCGGCCTTGATGGCCGCCGCCACAGCAACCGCCGTGGTATCCGAACCGCCGCGGCCCAGCGTCGTGATGGCGTTATGCTCGTCACGGCCCTGGAAACCGGCGATCACCACCACCTTGCCCGCAGCCAGTTCGGCATGAACCAGCTCGGTGTCGATGTGGGTGATGCGCGCCTTGCCATAGGCGGAATCGGTATGAATCCGCACCTGATCACCGGTCATTGAGACCGCAGGACAACCGCGTTTGTTCAACGCGATCGCCAGCAGCGCTATGGTGACCTGCTCACCGGTGGAGACCAGTACATCCATCTCCCGCCGGTTGGCATCAGGATCCAGCTGCTGGGCCATGCCCAGCAGCCGGTTGGTTTCGCCCGACATGGCGGAGACAACCACCACCACGTCGTGTCCCTGGGCGCGGGTCTGCTCGACCCGCTCAGCTACCGCCTCGATCCGCTCCAGTGTGCCGACCGAGGTGCCGCCGTACTTCTGTACATAGAGTGCCACAGATCACCTCGCCCGATTACAGGCGCTCTTCCAGCCAGGAGTGAACGGATTGCAGCGCTGCCGGCACCGCCTCAGGCTGGGTACCACCCGCCTGTGCCATGTCCGGACGGCCACCGCCCTTGCCACCCACCTGCTGGGCAACCAGATTGACCAGCTCACCGGCCTTGACCTTGCCGGTCAGGTCGTTGGTGACGCCGGCGATCAGGTTGACCTTGCCGTCGGCACAGGTTGCCAGCAGCACAACACCGGACTTCATCTGGTTCTTCAGCTCGTCCAGCATGCCGCGCAGGGATTTCGGATCGGCCCCTTCCAGCGCTGCAACCAGCACCTTCTGACCGTTGATCTCGATCACCTGACCCAGCAGGTCGTTACCGGCCTGAGCGGCCAGCTTGGCCTTGAGCTGCTCCAGCTCGCGCTCCATCATCTTGGCCTTGTCCAGCATCTGGCGAACCTTGTCGGCGATGCAGAACTGGTCACCTTTCACCAGTGCAGCAGCCTCTTCGATCTGCTCGCCGACCTGATGCATGAAGTCGATGGCCGCTTTGCCGGTCACCGCTTCGATACGGCGCACGCCAGCTGCGATACCGCTCTCGGCGATGATCTTGAAGAAGCCGATATCACCGGTGCGCTTGGCGTGAGTACCGCCGCACAGCTCGGTGGAGTAATCGCCCATGCGCACGACACGCACGTCGTCTTCATATTTTTCACCAAACAGCGCCATGGCACCGGCGGACTTGGCCGCTTCCAGATCCATCAGCTGGGTGGTGATTTCGTGGTTGGCGCGGATCTGGTTGTTGACCAGCTCCTCGACCCGGCGAATGGTCGCCATGGTCAGCCCCTCGAAGTGGGAGAAGTCGAAACGCATGCGCTCGGCCCCAACCAGAGAACCTTTCTGGGTGACATGCTCGCCCAGTGCCTGACGCAGGGCAGCGTGCAGCAGGTGAGTCACGGAGTGGTTCAGGGCGATGGCCTGACGACGATCGCCATCAACCACGGCTTCCACTTCGGCGCCCTTCTCCAGAGTGCCCAGCTCCATGTAGCCCTTGTGGATGATCGCCTTGCCCGCTTTCAGGGTGTCGGTCACGGCAAAGATGCCGTCGTCCACTTTCAGGGTACCGCTGTCGCCGATCTGGCCGCCGGACTCGGCGTAGAAGGGGGTCTCTTCCAGCACGATGACCGCTTCGTCACCGGCGATAAGACCGCTCACCTCTTCCACACCCTTGTAGATACCGACCACGCGAGTGCGCTCGGTCAGGGTCTTGTAACCGGTGAAGGGAGTCTCGAAGTCGAGCTTGAGCATCTCGTTGTAGTTCACGCCGAAGCTGGAGGCCTCCTTGGCACGAGCACGCTGCTTCTCCATCTCGGCCTTGAAGCCCTCTTCGTCGATGCCGATCTCGCGCTCGCGCACCACGTCGGCAGTCAGGTCGGCCGGGAAGCCGTAAGTGTCATAGAGCTTGAACACCACCTCACCCGGAATAACCTTGGCATCGCCCAGGTTGGCCAGAGCATCTTCCAGCAGCAGCAGACCGCGATCCAAGGTGCGGACAAACTGCTCCTCTTCGATGCGCAGCACTCGCTCGACCAGCGGCAGCTGGGCGATCAGCTCGGCAGCGACATCCTTCATCTGCACTGCCAGCTCGGCAGCCAGTTTGTAGAAGAAGACATCGGTCGCGCCCAGCTTGCGACCGTGACGCACGGCGCGGCGGATGATGCGACGCAACACATAGCCACGACCTTCGTTGGACGGCATCACGCCATCTGCCACCAGGAAGGCGCAGGAGCGGATGTGGTCAGCGATGACGCGCAGGGACTGGTTGCTCAGATCGGTGGTGCCGACAATCTCGGCAGCTTTCTTGATCAGCGCCTGGAAGATGTCGATTTCGTAGTTGGAGTGGACACCCTGCATGATGGCGGAGATACGCTCCAGACCCATGCCGGTATCCACGGACGGACGCGGCAGCGGCTCCATGGTGCCGTCAGCCTGACGGTTGAACTGCATGAACACCACGTTCCAGATCTCGATGAAACGGTCACCATCCTCTTCCGGTGAGCCGGGACGGCCGCCCCAGATGTGATCGCCGTGGTCATAGAAGATCTCGGTGCAGGGACCGCACGGGCCGGTATCGCCCATGGCCCAGAAGTTGTCGGAAGCGTAAGGGGCACCCTTGTTGTCACCGATGCGCACGATGCGATCGGCCGGGACACCGACCTCTTTTTCCCAGATATCGAAAGCTTCATCGTCAGTCGCGTAGACGGTCACCAGCAGGCGATCTTTCGGCAGCTGCAGCACCTCGGTCAGGAAGCCCCATGCAAACTTGATGGCATCCTGCTTGAAGTAGTCACCGAAGCTGAAGTTACCCAGCATTTCAAAGAAGGTGTGGTGACGAGCGGTATAGCCGACGTTTTCCAGATCGTTGTGCTTACCACCGGCACGCACGCAACGCTGGGAAGTCGTCGCGCGATTGTAGGCACGCTTGTCTGCGCCAAGGAACACGTCCTTGAACTGGTTCATACCCGCGTTGGTAAACAACAGGGTCGGGTCGTTATGCGGTACCAGCGAGCTGGAGGAGACAACCTGGTGCCCCTGGGAACGGAAATACTCGAGAAACGCAGCGCGAATCTCTGACGTGGACATATACATGGAAAATCCTGCTTGATTCGAATACGGACTTTTAACCGCATTAATGTAAGTTTTCTGCGGGGTAAAGTAAAACGGACAGGGCCGCCACGGGCGAAAAAGCGCACATAAACGGGCCAGATAAGAGCGCCGCTGCCCACAGTGGCTTTTTTCACTGTCGAGAGGCAAAAAAGCAGCGCAGAAAGAGGGATGAGATGAACAAAAGGCCGCTTTTTCGGGATTGTGTACGCAAGCTACTGAACGGGCAGGAAAAACCTGCCATAAGGAGAGGTAAAACGACGTTTGCCACGCAGTGACGTTACTCCTCCCGCTCCTGCAGGGCAGAGATGGCATAACGGGCCTGATCCTGGGTAAAACCGCGCCCCAGCAGATACTTGAGCCACTTCATCCGCAGCTTGAAATCCGCCAGATCGGCCACCCGGGCGCGCCGTTCGAGCAGGGCAAACGCCAGTTCGAACCAGTCCAGCTCCGGCTGATCGAATGCGGCATCAATCTGCATATCGTCGAGCCCCTTGCGGCGCAGATCGAAGCGGATCTTGATGGGGCCATGCCCCTTGGCGGCGCCGGCCCTTACTGCCATACCGCCGTAACGTTCGTCATTGACCCAGTTGTAACCGCGGCAGTAGTCGACCACCGCCTCGATCACCTCTTCATTGAAGCCCTGCTGGCGCAGCCGGTTGGCCAGCTCTGACTCGGCACTCTCGCGACGGGCCAGACTGCGCATGGCAAAGGCGCGGGCGGCGGTAAGCTGCTCTTCAAAGGTCGGCTCGGCAGGTTCGACCGGTTCGGTAACGGATTCATCAACCATCATAAATAACAAGGCCGGGTATCTACCCGGCCTTCCTTTGTTCCTTATTCGAACTCTTGTTCGCTTTCGGCATCGAACTCTTCTGCCTCAACCGGTGCAGCCTTGTCATCGACAGGCACTGCGCCGGAGAGCAGCAGCTCGCGCAGACGAGCCTCCACTTCACCAGCCATCACCTTGTTCTCGGCGAACAGCTTCATCACGTTGGCCTTGCCCTGACCGATCTTCTCACCGTTGTAGCTGTACCAGGCACCCGCCTTGTCGATCAGCTTGTGCTTGACACCGAGATCCACCAGCTCGCCCTCTTTGGAGATACCGGCGCCGTAGAAGATCTGGAATTCAGCCTGCTTGAAGGGCGGGGCCACCTTGTTCTTGACCACTTTGACGCGGGTCTCGTTACCGACCACTTCGTCGCCTTCCTTGATGGCGCCGATACGACGGATATCCAGACGCACGGAGGCGTAGAACTTGAGCGCGTTACCACCGGTAGTGGTCTCCGGGCTACCGAACATGACGCCGATCTTCATCCGGATCTGGTTGATGAAGATGCACAAGCAGTTGGCGTTCTTGATGTTGGCAGTCAGCTTGCGCAGTGCCTGGGACATCAGACGAGCCTGCAGGCCAACGTGGGAATCACCCATCTCCCCTTCGATTTCCGCTTTCGGCGTCAGGGCCGCCACGGAGTCGACGATGATGACGTCAACCGCGTTGGAGCGCACCAGCATGTCGCAGATCTCCAGCGCCTGCTCACCGGTATCCGGCTGGGAGATCAGCAGGTCGTCGACGTTGACGCCCAGCTTGGCAGCATAGATAGGGTCGAGAGCGTGTTCCGCATCGACGAAGGCACAGGTCTTGCCCTTCTTCTGGGCTTCGGCGATCACCTGCAGGGTGAGGGTAGTTTTACCGGAAGATTCCGGGCCGTAGATTTCGACGATACGGCCACACGGCAGACCGCCGATCCCCAGCGCCACGTCCAGCGAGAGGGAACCGGTAGAGATGGCTTCGATATCCATGGTCTTGCTGTCGCCCAGACGCATGATGGAACCTTTGCCGAACTGCTTTTCAATCTGACCCAGCGCAGCCGCCAGTGCCTTCTGTTTGTTCTGATCCATGCCAATCTCCGCTGGAAATCGTGAGTAAGAAGTGAAGTTGGGCTAAGTATACTGTCTATTCATACAGTATCAAGCCCAATTTATCTGAGCAGAGCCAACAGACCCGACAAGGCCTGTCTCACCGCCTGCTGGCGTACCTGTCGGCGATCCCCGTCGAAGCGGGCGAGCAGGGAGTGGTGACGACCGTTGCGATCGGCCCAGGCGAACCAGACGGTGCCGACCGGCTTGCCCTCTGTGGCGCCGCCGGGGCCGGCGATGCCACTGATAGCAACGCTGATGGAGGCAGACGAGTACGCCAGCGCGCCGCGGGCCATCTCCAGCACCACCGCTTCGCTCACTGCACCGTGCTGTTCAAGGCTATCGCTGCTCACCCCCAACATCTGCTGCTTGGCCTCGTTGGTGTAGGTGACAAATCCGCGATCGAACCAGCCGGAGCTGCCCGCGATGTCGGTAATAGCCGTAGCCACCCCACCGCCGGTACAGGATTCGGCGGTCGCTGCCAGCCAGCCCCGCTGGCCAAGGGCCCGTCCCAGCTCGATGGCAAGGTGCTCTATCTCTGCATCCAGTTTCATCACGACTCCTTCTGATCCGCTCAAGAGGCACATTATGCGATCCCGCTAGCGCCGCCCGCAACCACGGCAGACCGCCCTTGCCTGCAGCAATGTGAGGTGCCGCACCGGTGTCATGCCTTCAATAGTGCAGAACAACCGCGCCCGGAACACCCGCTCCCCCGCCGCGGCGCTTATGTGTAGAATGGCGCCATCAAGCTCAAGGCTAATCACCGCAGACACTGGCCCGCAGAGGCCCCTTCTGGAACAGAACATGACCGCACAACACCAAGCCAGCGGCGCCACAAGCTCCGCTCCCGGCGCCAATCTGAGCGCCCACACGCCCATGATGCAGCAGTACCTTGGCCTCAAGGCCGAGAACCCGGAGATCCTGCTGTTCTACCGGATGGGCGACTTCTACGAGTTGTTCTATGACGATGCCCGCAAGGCCTCCCAGCTGCTCGATATCTCCCTGACCAAACGCGGCCAGTCGGCGGGTAGCCCCATCCCGATGGCGGGGGTGCCTTATCACGCCATCGAGGGCTATCTTGCCAAGCTGGTGCAGCTCGGCGAGTCGGCCGCCATCTGCGAACAGGTGGGGGATCCCGCCACCAGCAAGGGGCCGGTGGAGCGCAAGGTTATTCGCATCATCACCCCTGGGACCGTCTCCGACGAGGCGCTGCTCAGCGAGCGGCAGGACAACCTGATCGCCGCCGTCTATCACGATGGCCGCCGCTTCGGCTATGGCACCATGGACATCGGCTCCGGCCGCTTCTTCATCAACCAGTTCGAGAAAGAAGAGACCTTGCTGGCAGAGCTGCAGCGCACCAATCCGGCCGAACTGCTCTACCCGGAATCCTTCGAATTCCTGCACCATATCGAGGGTCGCCGCGGCCTGCGTCGCCGCCCGGAGTGGGAGTTTGAGCTGGGCACCGCCCGCAAGCTGCTCTGCCAGCAATTCGGCACCCAGGATCTGGTGGGCTTTGGCGTCGACAAGAGCGAGACCGCCCTGTGCGCCGCTGGTTGTCTGATGCAGTACGTCAAGGACACCCAGCGCACCGCCCTGCCCCACATCCGCAACGTACGCCTTGAACAGCCGGATCACGCCGTCATCATGGATGCCGCCACCCGCCGCAATCTGGAGCTGACCCAGAATCTGGCCGGTGGCTATGAAAATACCCTGGCCGAGGTGCTGGATCGCACCGCCACCCCCATGGGCAGCCGCCTGCTCAAGCGCTGGATCCACCAGCCGATCCGCGATCGGGTGATCCTGAAAGGTCGCCAGAGCACCATCCATACGCTTATCGAGCAGAACCTCTACGACGAGCTGGGCAACCTGCTGCGTCAGGTGGGTGATGTGGAGCGGGTGCTGGCGCGCCTCGCCCTGCGCTCGGCCCGCCCGCGCGACCTCACCCGCCTGCGTCAGGCCTTCGCCCAGTTGCCCGAATTGCAGCGCCTGCTGGCGGATAACGAGCACGAAGCGGTGCAACAGCTGGCCGAGCGGGCCAGCACCTTCCCCGAGCTGCTCGACCTGCTGGAGCGCGCGGTGATGGAGGTGCCGCCGGTGCTGATCCGCGATGGTGGCGTGATCCGTGACGGCTTCAATCAGGAGCTTGACGAGCTGCGGGATCTGGCCAACGGCGCCACCGCCAGCCTCGCCCGCATCGAGGAGCGGGAGAAGCTGCTGACCGGCATCAACACCCTCAAGGTGGGTTACAACAAGGTGCACGGCTTCTATATCGAGGTGAGCCGCGCCAACAGCCATCTGGTGCCGGCCCACTACATCCGCCGTCAAACCCTCAAGAACAACGAACGCTACATCATCGATGAGCTGAAGAAGTACGAGGACAAGGTACTCACCGCCCAGTCCCAAGCGCTGGCGCTGGAGAAACGGCTCTACGAAGAGCTGCTCGATGCCCTGCTGCCCCACCTCGGCGATCTGCAGGATTCCGCCGCCGCACTTGCGGAGCTGGACGTGCTGGCCAACCTGGCCGAGCGGGCCGAGACCCTCGACTACCGCTGCCCGACGCTTATCGATGAGGATCAGATCCTGATCGAAGCGGGCCGCCATCCGGTGGTTGAGCAGGTGATGACAGATCCCTTTATCGCCAACCCTATCCGGCTGGAGCGGGAGCGACGGATGCTGATCATCACCGGCCCCAACATGGGCGGTAAATCCACTTACATGCGCCAGACGGCGCTGATCGTGCTGCTGGCCCATATCGGCGCCTTCGTGCCCGCCGACAGCGCCCGCATCGGCCCCATCGACCGCATCTTCACCCGTATCGGGGCATCGGACGATCTCGCCTCCGGCCGCTCCACCTTTATGGTGGAGATGACCGAGACCGCCAATATCCTCAACAACGCCACCGCCCGCAGTCTGGTGCTGATGGACGAGATTGGCCGCGGCACCAGCACCTACGACGGCCTCTCGCTGGCGTGGGCCTGCGCCGAACAGCTGGCGAGCAAGATTGGCGCCTACACCCTGTTTGCCACCCACTACTTCGAGCTGACCCGCCTGCCCGAGCTGATGAGCGGGCTGGCCAACGTCCACCTCGATGCGGTGGAGCACGGCGACACCATCGCCTTTATGCACGCAGTGCAGGAAGGCGCGGCCAGCCGCTCCTACGGCCTGCAAGTGGCGGCGTTGGCCGGGGTGCCGAAATCGGTGATCCAGCAGGCCCGTCACAAACTGCATGAGCTGGAGAGCGCCACCCCGGTCGCCGCCGGTGAAAGCCGTCCGGCTCCGGTGGCCCTCGCCCCGCAGCCTCATCCGGTGGTGGAAGAGCTGGAAACGGTGCGCCCCGACGAGCTCACCCCGCGCCAGGCGCTGGACCTGCTCTATCGCCTCAAGCAGATGCTGTAATCAGCGACTACAGCGCAAGCATGCAAAAGGGGAACCGCGAGGTTCCCCTTTTTATATTCATCACCCGGCAAACCAGTCAGGCCACCGCCCGTACCTCTCCACGGGCCCGCAACAGACTCTGACGCCCCTGCCAGTAACCCTGCAGATAACCGGACTCCAGCTTGACCGGATCCTGGGTAAAACGGGAGACCATGAAATCGGCCGGTGGCGCGATCACCTCGATCTCGCAATCGGCAGGGGGATTGGCAATGAAATCGAGCGCCCGGTTGTAGGCGCGATCCCGCTCCAGCATGGCTTGCGCCAGCGCAGGCTGGGTTTTCAGCAAGGCTTTGACCATCCAGCAGAAACGGGCCGGCTTCTTGCGATATCCCCAGGGCTCCGACAGCACCACCGTCATCCGCCGCGCCCCACGACGATAGGCCTCGATCACCGGAATGGAGTCGCTGATGCCGCCATCGGCCATCGGGCGACCATCGATGCAGGGGGTATC
Source organism: Aeromonas sp. Y293-4 (assembly GCF_027705905.1). Taxonomy (NCBI): domain Bacteria; kingdom Pseudomonadati; phylum Pseudomonadota; class Gammaproteobacteria; order Aeromonadales; family Aeromonadaceae; genus Aeromonas; species Aeromonas sp. Y293-4. The sequence continues at coordinate 26,171 of NZ_JAPDCI010000012.1, forward strand.
GTGCTGCACCACCGGCAGAGCGCAGGTGGCAGTCAGCACCTCATCCATGTTGTCGGGCCGCACCAACAGATAGATGGCCTTGCCGCTCGCCACATCGGTCGCCACCGCGTAGAAGGGAATGTCGCGGGCGCAGAAAGTCTCGAGATCGAGCGGGAAGTGATGGCGACTGGCCTGCCACAGCCAGCCGATGTCCACCAGATCGCCCCCTTTGACGAAACGCAGGGGATCGAGAAACCGGGAGCTGCAAGCCAGCTCGGTGATGATGTGGTGACTGCGGCGCGGCTGCTCGCTCAGGTAGGAGACCAGATTGGTGGCACCGGCCGAGACGCCCATGACGAAATCGAACGGATAGTGATGGCTTTCCACGAAGGCATCGAGCACGCCGCTGGCAAAGATGCCGCGCATCGCGCCCCCTTCGACAATCAGGGCGCAAGAGTGGGGATTAAACATAACAAGGCTCCGTCAGCTGTAATACCTGCCGGGATCGATCCCGGCCCAGTGATGGACGCCTTCATGCAGAACATCAAGACGCCGCAGCAGGACGATTCAGGCTCACTCGCACAAGCCAGAAGCGGGCAGGAGCAAACCTGAACCGTGAAGCGACCCCCAGTATATGCAGCGCAACAACCTTCAAAAAATGAATTTAAATAATAAAGAACATGCCTTTTTGGCATGTATGAGCACATCGGCAGATACGGCCCTTTATCCGGGAACAGCACCATCAGGATCAAGGCAGCCCGGGCCCGAACGTCCCGTCGACGGGGTTGTAGTGGTAGGCCCGATAATCAAAGTCCACCTTATCCAAGCGCGGATTGGCCAACTCGAATAACAGGCGTCCGGGGAGCTGCGCCTGCTCGAGGGAAGGTTTGAAGTGGCGCAGCCAGAGCTGTTGCAACGAGCCATCCCGCCACGCCAGCTTGAGGCCGACCGAGAGGCGGCGGATGGCGGCCTGATTATCCTTGTGGGTGTAGAAGAGGTGGAGGAAGGGATAGTGCAGCGCCACTCGCCGATCCACGGTGAGGCCGGGCAGATCACTGTGCTGCTCCTGCTCGATAAAGAGCTCGTTGGCCCCGCGGCAGAAGAGGTCGATGCGACCGCGAGCCACCAGCTTGAACAGCCGCTCGTAACCGTCGATCTCCTGCACCTTGAATCCCCCATGACGCAGGATCTCCGCATCCTGCCAGCCACGCCCCTGCCCGTGCAGAAATTGCTGCAGCTCGGTCAGGGTATTGACCCTTGCCACTGCGTCGGCCTGCTGCGGGCTGACAAAACAGATGCGATAACCGAGGATGCCCAGCTCCACCGGAAAACGAACGTAATCCAGCACTCCGCTCTCCGCAGCCGGACGCAGACTGTCGGCCACAAACAGATTCGGGTATTGCTGAGTCTGCACTATCTGTCGCATCCGGATACGGTTCATCGGCGGTGCGGTCCGCAGCTCGTAGTCACCGAAGCTGTCGCGGGTCTTCTCCAGCGCCAGCTGCAACAGATCGCGAAAATAGAGGGTACGCAAGTCCCGATCGCTCTCGGGGCTGATATGAGTGATGACGTCGCTCGCCCGTAGGGGACTGGCAAGGAGGGAAAGACTGCACAGCAGCAAGCAGGAAGCGAGGCGATGAAAGGTCATACTGCTCATCCCGGAAATACACGCTCACTAGAGTGTAGCGCCGGGACGAGCCGCCTTCTAAAGGGAAGCCTGGCCTACCAGAACATCCGGCCCAGCAGGGGTGCCAGCAGCACGGTCACCATACCGGCGATCATCATCACCATGCTGGAGACCACCCCTTCTTCGTTGCCCATCTGATAGGCCCTGGCGGTACCGGCGCCGTGGGCCGAGGCACCAAACCCCGCCCCCTTGCCGAGGCGACTGCGAATGGCCAGCACGGTCAGCACGCTCTCCCCCACCGCCATACCGATGACGCCGGTCAGCACCACAAACAGCGCGGTAAGATCGCTCTGACCGCCGATGGCGCGGGTCGCCTCCACCGCAAACGGCGTGGTGATGGAACGCATCGCCAGACTGCGCTGCAACATGTCGGAGAGATCCAGCCAGCGAGCCAGCAGCACGGTACTCCCCACCGCCATGATGACCGAGGCGACCACCCCCACCGACAGCGACAACCAGTGGCGACGAATGAGCTGGCGGTTCTCGTAGACCGGCACCGCGAAGGCGACGGTGGCGGGGCCCAGCAGCCAGAGCAGCCAGTGGGATTCAGCCATGTAATCCTGATAGGGGATGTGGAACAGCAGCACCACAGCCACCAGCAGGGTCGGCGCCAGCAGCAGCGGCATCAGCGGCAGGATGCGTTTTTTGCCGTAGAGCCATTTGCTGGCGTAGTAGAAGAGCAGGGTGAGGGCGAAGCAGATCAGCCCGAGCAGGGTATCAGACATGACGGCGACTCCGGCGGGCCAGTTTCAGTTCGAGGCGGTAGACCCGGTCCACCACCAGCGCCGTGGTGCCGAGTACCAGCGTGGTGCTCACCAGCAGCACCACCATGATGCGCCACCCCTCCTGCAACAGCAGCTCCTGATAGTTGACCACCGCCACCACAGCGGGCACGAAGAAGAGCAGCATCTCGGCCAGCAGCCAGCGAGCACCCGCGCTGAACCACTCGGCCTTAACCACCCCGAGCAGGATGCAGGCCAGCAGCAACAGCATGCCGGTGAGGTTGGCGGGCAGCGGCAGATGGAGGGTACGCACCGCGGTATCGGCCAGCAGCCAGATGGCTGCCAGCAACACAATCTGGAAGGGAGTCTGTAACCAGCGCAAGCAGAGGGCTTTCATGATCATCATCTTTCTGTGAACCGGCTCACAGTATAGAGTTGAGCAAAACCTGCCAGAAATGAATTAAAATTATCAAATTCATGCCGCATAGGCATACTTCATCCCGTACCCGCCAACACGAGTCGAGAGAGTCCATGGATATTCGCGCCCTGCGCTATTTTGTCGAACTGGTGCGGGAAAAAAGCTTCACCCGCGCCTCTGAAAAACTGTTCGTCACCCAGCCCACCATCAGCAAGATGATCCGCAATATCGAAGAGGAGCTGGGCCAACCCCTGCTCAACCGGGAAGGACGCCGCTTCACCCTGACCGACAGCGGCCAGGTGCTGTTCAACCGGGCCCAGACCATCTTGGCGGAGATGCAGCAGCTGGAGGCCGAACTGGCGGATCTGCAGAGCCTGCAACACGGTCGCCTCACCCTCGGCATTCCCCCCATGGTGGGTCACGTCTATGCAGATCTGATCCGCGCCTACCGCACCCGCTATCCCAAGGTGGAGCTGACCTTGGTGGAGTACGGCGGTCGCCGCATCGAACAGGCGGTGCTGGAGGGGGAGCTGGATCTCGCCATCACCATGCTGCCGACCAAAGAGGGGGGCGCCCTCAGCGCGCTGGAGCTGAATCAATACCCGATCCGGGTAGTGCTGCCGGATCAACCCCGCTGGCATGGCGAAGCGCCGCTGCGGCTCGAGTCCCTGCAGGAGGAGCCCTTCCTGCTCTATACCCAAGCGTTTACCCTGAGCGAGCGGCTGGAGCAGGCGTGTCAGGAGGCGGGCTTTGTGCCGCAGGTGGCAGCGCGCAGCAGCCAGTGGGATTTTCTTACCGCCATGGTGCGCAGCGGCATGGGGGTCGCCTTCTTGCCGGAGCCGGTCTGCCACCGGCTGACCCCGGATGGTCTGGTGCTGCGGCCGCTGGAGCCCGAATTGAGCTGGCGACTCGGGGTGATCTGGCCGAGCGAGCGCTATCTCTCCCGCACCGCCGAGGCCTGGCTGACCCTCTGCCGCCAGCGGCAGGCACCTCAGTAATCACCGAAGCGATTAGTCTGCGGATTGTAGAAGTAGGGGCGGTAATCGAAGCTGATCCCGTCGAGGAAGGGGTTATCCAGTCGCAGCAGTCGGCGCTGGGATAGCTTGGCAAAGGCGATGGCCGGGCCAAAGCTCTTGCGCCACAGCGCCTGTAGCGAGCCATCCTGCCATGCCAGCTGCAACCCCCGCTCGACCCGCTGCAGCGCCTCGCGATTGTTGGGATGGGTGTAGAAAACCCGGGGCAGCGGGTAGTAGATCAACAGTGCGTCATCCACCAGCAGATCCGTCATCTCCTTGTGGGTAAGCTGCTCGCTGCGCAGCTCGCTCACCCCGCGGCAGAAGAGATCGAAGCGACCCCGCGCCACCATCTTGAACAACTTCTCGTACCCCTCCACTTCCACCACCTCCATCCCGGCGTAACGCAGGATATCCACATCCAGCCACCCCTTGCCCTGACCGAAGGTGAACTGGCGCAGCCCCTTGAGGTCGGTCACTTTGCTCACCGCCGCCTTTTGCTGCGGGCTGACAAAACAGATGCGGTAGCTGACGATCCCCAGATGGATGGGAAAACGGACATAGGCGAGCCCCAGATCCTCGCGGGTGATGCTGTAGCTGTCCATTACAAAGAGGTTGGGATAGCTGTCGAGCTGCATGCTGAGCCGCTCACGCGCCTTGGTCATGGGCGGCGCAGGCTCCAGCAGATAGTCGCCAAACTGGTCGCGGGTCTTGTCGAGGGCGAGCCGCAGCAGCTCCCGATCATAAGTGGTGCGCGGATCCCGCTCGCTCTCCGGGCTGATATAGGTAAACCGGGTGGCCGCCTGCCCGGTCAGCGACAACATGCAGAACAGAGCGGCAGCCAGCAGATGCAGGGGTGACATAAACCGCGCCTTGGTTGAAGGGTTACTTTCAGTGTAGCCCTGAGCGTGGGCACCCCACCCTGGCGCGGCCTGTGCGAGGATAAGCAACACGACAAACAGGGGGACGCGGGCAGATATCCTCACGAGTCACATCGCCTCCGGGCCGCCACAGGCCCGGAGAGCAGGTTCACACCGTGCCCGGCACTACTCTTCGCCGATGGGAGCGGCGATCCACTTCATCAGCGTCAGCATATCCTGCGGCGCCACGCCGACCGAGAGGCCGCGCTTGCCGCCGCTCACCAGGATCTCGTCAAACTGCAGCGCCGACTCATCGAGCACGGTAGGCAACAATTTCTTCTGGGCCAGCGGGCTGATGCCACCCACCTTGTAACCGGTCAGCTTCTCCGCTTCCGCCGGTTTCATCATCTCCACCTTCTTGAGACCGGTCGCCTTGGCCAGCTGCTTCAGGCTGCACATACCGGATGAGGGAACGATGGCCACCACCGCCTGCTTGTCGTGATGGGCGACCAGGGTCTTGAACACCTGCGCCTCCGGCAGCCCGAGCTGGGTCGCGGCATGCTTGCCGAAATCGTCGTGGGCTTCGCACTCGTAGGGGTAGAGCTTGTGGGGAATTTTGAGCTTCTTCAGCAGGTTGATGGCAGGAGTCATGATGGTTGCCTTGAATCGAATCGCATAAAAACAAGGCCAAACAGTCTGCTCCTCACTCTGGGGTGATGCAAGAGGGGGATGGAAGTTGCAAGGGCCATTGACTGGCCGCCATGCCATGCACGCTGGCGGCGAACGACCAGAACACTTGACCAAACAGAGTCCAAACGGGTATTGCTTTAACCCTTTGACGCCGCCACAACCCATACCGCAGGAGCCCATATGCAACTAACCCCACCCCAACCGCCTCAGGACGATGATGTTGAAGCGCTGCGCATTGGCCTGACGGGCTACAACGTAAGCCAGGCAGGCCCTCAACTGTACGAACTTCGGCGCGAGCGGATCGCCAGCTTTATCAAGGATAAAGAGGGCAAGGTACACGGCGGCATCATCGCCGACATCAAGTGGGGCTGGCTGCATGTCGACTGGCTCTGGATCGACGAAAGCATTCGCCGTGATGGCTGGGGCGGCCGCCTGCTCGGCGCCATGGAGCAGTACGCCCAAAGCAAGGGCATCAGCAACTACCATCTGGAAACCACCAGTTTTCAGGCTCTTCCCTTCTACCAGAAGCAGGGTTACGAAGTCTTTGGCCAGCTGCCCGATATGCCGCCGGGGCATGTGAGTTATTTTTTGAAGAAGCAAGGCATTTGTAATGAATAAAATTTACAAATACATGAAATTCAGACCTGATTTTTTTAAAAAACCTAGTCTTAGGTTAAGTCAACGCTGTGCATTGAATGACCCTTTTGAGCTCAGCCCGGACCAAGATACGCTAGATAAAATATTAGAAGATGCTCATCGAGAGGATTTCTTCCAACAAATTTCTGAATATGCAAGTGATGAAGGGTTTGATGATACAGGGATCATCTCTTTCACGGAAAGTTATAATAACTTATTGATGTGGTCTCACTACGCTGACGAGCATAAGGGTATTGTTATTGAGTTTGACTACCATGCTTTGAAGACTCACTTCAATAAAATACTATCTGTGAGTAACTCTATTGAACGTGTATTGTATAATAGAGAAAGACATGAGGTACTACCATGTACAACTTCACCCAAAAGAAACTTATTAACTAAGAGTGATGATTGGATTTATGAAAAAGAACATCGAGTAATAACTAAAGTATCGAATGCAGATTACTTTGTCATTAATAAAGAAGCCTATGAATATATTATTGATTTCTATGATGAAAGCTACCTTGAACTGCTTAATGTCGAGAAATACAAAGGGATGATAAAGATTTCCATCAATCATCAAGCATGCCACTTAATGGATCAGCAAGAAAAAGATGGCAGCTCCACTGACGATATGGAAGAGATGCGATTTTCTCCAAGCAACACTATATTAAACGAACTACTTTCTTTTATCGCAGCAGCACCAACCTCCATTTTTCTTTTTGATATACCAATAGAATGTATCACTGGAATATTTTTAGGCTGTAGATTAACGGAATCAGACAAGTCAACGCTACGTGAAGTAGCTTGCGAAAATACATTATTTAACAGAATACCTTGTTATCAAGCTAGTTTAAGCAAGCATCAATTCGCCTTGATTTTTGAAGAAACCTACCACTCATGCTCAACAACGTAGACGTAGGGTGCAATGAACGAAGTGAATTGCACCTCTCGTCACAATCGCGGTGCAATGCGCTCCGCTTATTGCACCCTACGCAGGCTACATAGCCGCCACCGGCCACCCCTTTCCCCCAAATCGGCCACTGCTTATGGGCGCAATGACCAATTCGATAAGCTGAGTAGCAGCCACGATTTTTGCACTGGCGAAACGATATCAAGAATCATCGTCGTACCAACGAAACAATCCTGTTGGAGCAAACAAAGCAAAGCGGCAAGCAGTGGCGGGGTCTGCCCCTCCGATCTGCTTGCCGCAGTCTGTTACCACAGGTGTAAACGTCGTTAACGACCCAAAAACGGTTCCCAATCTTTAAACACCGGCTGCAAACCCGCCTGCCGCACGGCAGCGGCCACTTCCCCCACCGGGCGGTCGTCGTGGATGGCGAACTGCTCCAGCTCCTCTTTATCCCCTTCGGCATAGCCCCCCGGCTGGGTGCGCGATTCGGCCGACATCTGGGTAATGCCAAGGCGCACCGCGCCGTTGCGAAACGCGGCCGACTCGCGGGTCGAGAGCGACAAGTCCAGCGTCGGTGAGAAGAGGCGCCAGGCGCAGATAAGTTGGGCCAATTGGCGATCCGACATGACCACGGAAGGCTCCAGCCCACCGGTGCAGGGGCGCAGGCGCGGGAAGGAGAGCGAGTAGCGGCTCTGCCAGTGGTGGCGCTCAAGCCAGCTCAGATGCTCGGCGACAAAGTAGCTGTCGGTGCGCCAGTCCGAGGAGAGACCGATCAGCGCCCCCAACCCGATTTTGTCGATACCGGCGCGGCCCAGCCGATCCGGCGTGGCGAGGCGCCATGCGATATCCCGCTTGTTGCCACGCAGATGGTGGCGGGCGTAGGTGGGGGCGTGGTAGGTCTCCTGATAAACCATGACGGCATCGAGGCCGAGGCTCTTCAGTTCGGCATAGTCAGCCTGCGAGAGGGGCTGAACCTCCATCCCCACCGTGCTGAAGTGGCGGCGGATGATGGGCATCACCTCGCGAAAATAGGCGAGCCCCACCTTGTGCTCGTGCTCGCCGGTCACCAGCAGCACGCTGTCAAAACCGCGCGCCTTGATGGCCAGACACTCGCGCTCAATCTCCTCTGTATTCAAGGTCTTGCGCTTGAGGCGGTTGCTCATGGAGAAGCCGCAGTAAGTGCAGTCGTTGGCGCAGAGGTTCGACAGATAGAGCGGCACATAGAAGCCGATGGTGTTGCCAAAGCGCTGGCGGGTCAGCCGCTCGGCCTCGGCCGCCATCTGCGGCAGATACGCCTCGGCGGCTGGGGAGATCAGCGCCATAAAATCCGCCAGGGTGCGGCGTGGTGCGCTCAGGGCGCGTGCCACATCGGCGGCAGTTTTGGCGCGGATCTGCATGCCGATATCGTCCCAATCAAGCTCCTGCCATCGGTCGATAAAGGAAGGCTCCTTAGCCCTCACCCCCGGCGCCCTCACCCCCAGCCCCTCTCCCAGAGGGAGAGGGGGGCGCAGTGCCGCAGGAGCGGGGGACGTGGCGACAGAGGACATGGCGATTGGCTCTTGCCCCGAGCCAGCATCATGACTCATAACGCCCCCAGAAAATCGGTGAGCGGGCTGGAGGCTTGCGCCTGCAGGGCGCGGGTGCCAAGGCCTGCCTCATAAGCGCTGCGACCGGCGCTGCAGGCCAGTGCAAAGGCGCGGCCCATGGCGACCGGATCGCCGCTCACCGCGATGGCTGTGTTGACCAGCACGGCATCGGCGCCCAGCTCAAAGGCGGCGGCGGCATGACTCGGCGCACCGATCCCCGCATCCACCACCACAGGCACATTGGCCTGCTCGACGATGATGGAGAGAAACTCCCGGGTCACCAGCCCCTGATTGGAACCGATGGGCGCACCGAGCGGCATCACGGCGGCGCAGCCCACCTCTTCGAGCCGTTTGCAGAGCACCGGGTCGGCGCCGCAGTAGGGCAGCACCACAAAGCCCTCTTTCACCAGCTGCTCGGCGGCTTTCAGCGTCTCGATGGGATCGGGCAGCAGATAGCGCGGATCGGGGTGGATCTCCAGCTTCAGCCAGTTCGTCCCCAGCGCCTCGCGGGCGAGGTGGGCGGCAAATACCGCCTCGGCGGCGGTCTTGGCGCCTGAGGTGTTGGGCAGAAGCTTGACCCCGAGCTGCAACAAGGGGCTCAGGATATCGTCGTGGGCCTTGCCCGGTTCAAGCCGCTTGATAGCCATGGTGACCAGCCGGGAGCCACTCGCCTCGATGGCGGCGGCCATCAGTTCCGGGCGGGCAAACTTGCCGGTGCCGGTAAAGAGGCGCGATGAGAAGGTGTGATCGGCAATCTTGAGCATGTCAGCCTCCCGCCACAGTGGTAAGAAGAGATGAAGTTTCGCCGCAAGGCAGAGCACTCGAAGTTGGGAACGCAAGCATCATGGATCAGCCTCCTGCAATGGCGGTAAAGAGGTGAAGTTCGTCCCCGTCATTGAGACGGGTCTCGGCCCAGCGGCCTCGGGGCAGCACGGCGCCGTTGAGGGCCACCGCCACCCCCTGTGGATTAACGTCTTGCGCCGCCAACAGGTCGGCCACGCTCTGCCCTGCCGTCAGCGACTGGGCTTTATCGTTGAGTCGGATGGTGAGGGTCATGGGGTGATCTCCTTATCGTGTGTCGGGCATCGGCGCTGCCCGCAAACCGGGCAATCGGGGTCGGGGGCCAGAGTGAGGGTCTGCCACTGATGGGCCAGCGCATCGAAACGGCGCAATGTGCCTGCGGCCGGGCTTGGCATTCCGAGCAGCAGCTTCAATGCCTCCAGCGCCTGCAAAGAGCCCATCACTCCGACCAGCGGGCCGGTGACTCCGCTGGTCTCGCAGCTCTGGGCGAGCTTGGTATCCAGCGGATAGAGGCAGGTGTAGCAGGCGTGCTCACTGCTGGTACGCGCCATCAGCTGCCCCTGCCAGCCCACCGCGGCGGCGGAGATCCAGGGTTTGTCCTGCTCCACGCAGGCGGCGTTGATGGCTTGGCGGGTGACGAGGTTGTCGCAGCAGTCGATCACCAGATCTACCTCGGCCACAAACTCCGGCAGGCTGGCGGCATCGAGCCGCTGGTTGATGGCAATCAGCTCCACCAGCGGGTTGTGGGCGGCCAAGCGCTCGCGGGCCAGCTCCGCCTTGGAGTGGTTGACTGCCTCGCTATCGAACAGGATCTGGCGCGGCAAGTTGCTGGAATCGACTGTATCGCCATCGGCCAGCCACAAGGTGCCCACCCCGGCCCCGGCCAGATAGAGGGCGAGCGGCGAGCCAAGCCCGCCCAAGCCCACGATCAGCACGGATTTATCCTTGAGCCGTGCCTGCCCCGCCTCACCCACTTCCGCCAGCATCAGCTGGCGGCCGTATCTCAGATACTCTTTGTCACTAAGAGAAGCAGCATCAGAGCGCATGTTCAGCCTCCCGTATAACAGTGGCCGAACGCGGCTCATCCCCTGCCCCCACGGCCGCCAGCAGCCGCTCGGTCGCCCCCTGCCAGTCGTCGCTGGCAGTGATGGCCGAGACCAGCGCAATGCTGCCGACCCCGCTTGCCTTGACCGCCGCCACCCGCTCCTCGCTGATGCCGCCGATGGCCACCGTCGGCCAGTCGCACATCAGGGCGCGGTAGCGATGCAGCCGCACCAGCCCCTGCGGGCGCGAAGGCATCGCCTTGGTGTTGGTCGGGAAGATATGGCCGAGCGCTATGTAGGAGGGGGCCAGCTCGCGCGCTCGCATCAGCTCGAAGTAGCCGTGGGTGGAGATGCCAAGGCGCAGCCCGGCCGCCTGAATGGCGACGAGATCGGCGGTCTCCATATCCTCCTGCCCCAGATGCACGCCCCAGGCGCCCGCCTCGATGGCCTGCTGCCAGTAGTCGTTGATAAAGAGCCGCGCCCCATGGCGGCGACCGAGCGCTACCGCATCGCGAATGGCCGGTGCCACCTGAGCGGCAGGCAGATTCTTGATCCGCAGCTGGATGGTCTTGACCCCCTGCCCCAGCAGGCGGCGCAGCCACTTGACCGAATCGACCACCGGATAGAGACCGAGGTTGTGTTCAGTCGGCGCGAAGGGGCCCTGCGGCAGGCGGGCGCTGCTCGCTTCATAAAGCCCGAAGCGGCGATCGAGGGTTGAGCCTGCCAACACGGCGCGGGGGAAATGGGCAAGATCGGCGGGCCAGCCGAGATGGGCGATGGGGCCCGGGCCTGCGCCCACCCCCTGCGCCGCCGCCAGCCCCTGTTGCAAGTAGGCACGAGCGAGGGTAATGGCGTCCTCTACCGGATAATCCTGCGCCACCACGGCGGCGATGGCGCTGGCGTAGCAGCAGCCGGTGCCGTGGCCATGGCGGGTATCGAGGCGCGGCGCCGCCAGCCAGAATTCGCGGGTCTCATCCTGGTAGTAGTCGAGGCAGAGATCGCCGCTCCACTCCAGATGGCCGCCCTTGACCAGCACGGCGCGGGCACCGAGTTCGCGCAGACGGCGGGCGGCGAGGCGCACCAGCTCGGGGCTGCTGACCGGCAAGCCGGTCAGGGCTTCCAGCTCGGGGCCGTTGGGGGTGATTAAGGAGAGGCGCGGTAACAGCTGCTCGCGCACCGCCTCCAGCATATTGGGCTCCGCCATCGGGGTGCCGGTGCTGGCGATGGCCACCGGGTCGTAGACCACGAAGGGGGCCTCGATGGCCGCCAGTCGGCGGGCCAGCACCTCAACGTGAAGCCGGGTCGGCAGCAGACCGATCTTGATGGCGGCGGGCGGCAGATCGACGCCGAGGGCATCGATCTGGGCGGTGAAGGTCTGCATCAGTACGGGGTCAACCATCTTCACCGCCACCGAGTTCTGGGCGGTAATGGCGGAGATAACCGAACAGCCGTGCACGCCAAGGTCGTGCAATGTGTGCAAGTCGGCCTGAATGCCGGCGCCACCGCCGGAGTCTGAACCCGCAATAGTCCAGACCACAGGACGCGAGTCCGTCACAGGCAGCTGATCGGCGGGGCTGACAGCCCCGCTTGCGCTGCTCACGCCTCCTCCCCTGCGGCCTGTTTCAGCGCCGCAGCCTGATGGTAGATCTCGCCGCCAGTCTCCTTGAAGGTTTCGGCCATGCGGGCCATGCCGCTCTCCACCTCGGCCACCACCTGCTCCTGCTGGCCATCCATACCGACCAGCTTGATCTCCACCGCTTCAAGCTTTGCGGCATAGTCACGCACATCCTGAGTGATCTTCATGGAGCAGAACTTGGGCCCGCACATGGAGCAGAAGTGGGCCACCTTGCCGGACTCCTGCGGCAGGGTCTCGTCGTGGTAGGCGCGAGCGGTGTCGGGGTCGAGGGCCAGATTGAACTGATCCTCCCAGCGGAACTCGAAGCGCGCCTTGGACATGGCGTTGTCGCGGATCTGGGCCCCCGGGTGACCCTTGGCCAGATCGGCGGCGTGGGCGGCGATCTTGTAGGTGATCAACCCCTGCTTCACATCCTCCTTGTTGGGCAGCCCCAGATGCTCCTTGGGGGTGACGTAGCAGAGCATGGCGCAGCCGTACCAGCCGATGAGCGCCGCACCGATGCCGGAGGTGAAGTGATCGTAACCCGGCGCGATGTCGGTGGTGAGCGGGCCCAGCGTATAGAAAGGCGCCTCGTGGCAGTGCTCCAGCTGCTCAGTCATGTTGCGCTCGATCATGTGCATCGGCACGTGGCCGGGGCCCTCGATCATCACCTGCACGTCGTACTCCCACGCAATCTTGGTCAGCTCGCCCAGAGTGCGCAGCTCGGCGAACTGGGCCTCGTCGTTGGCGTCATAGACGGAGCCCGGACGCAGACCGTCGCCCAGCGACAGGGCCACGTCATAGGCGGCGCAGATCTCGCAGATTTCGCGGAAGTGCTGGTAGAGGAAGTTCTCCTTGTGGTGAGACAGGCACCACTTGGCCATAATGCTGCCGCCGCGCGACACGATGCCGGTGAGGCGCTTGGCGGTCATCGGCACGAAGCGCAGCAAGACGCCGGCATGGATAGTGAAGTAGTCCACCCCCTGCTCGGCCTGCTCCAGCAGGGTGTCGCGGAACAGCTCCCAGGTGAGGTCTTCGGCAATGCCGTTGGTCTTTTCCAGCGCCTGATAGATGGGCACGGTACCGATGGGCACCGGGCTGTTGCGCAGGATCCACTCGCGGGTCTCGTGGATGTAGCGGCCGGTGGAGAGATCCATGACGGTGTCGGCGCCCCAGCGGGTCGACCAGACCAGCTTCTCCACCTCTTCTTCGATGCTGGAGGTGACCGCCGAGTTGCCGATGTTGGCGTTGATCTTCACCAGAAAATTGCGGCCGATGATCATCGGCTCCGCTTCCGGGTGGTTGATGTTGCTGGGGATGATGGCGCGACCGGCTGCCACCTCATCGCGCACGAATTCGGGGGTGATGCTCTGGGGCAAACGGGCACCGAAATCGCGGCCCGGATGCTGGGTGCGCAACAGTTCGGAGCGCACCCGCTCGCGACCCATGTTCTCGCGAATGGCGATAAATTCCATCTCGGGAGTAACGATGCCGGCACGTGCATAGTGGAGCTGGGTAACCCGACGACCTGGCTTGGCGCGGCGCGGCTTTGGCAGATGCTCGAAGCGCAGGTGATCCAGCCCCTCGTCGGCCAGCCGCTCCTGAGTGAAGGTGGAGCTGAGCCCCGGCAGTTCGTCGGTGTCATCCCGCTCCAGCACCCAGTTCTCCCGCAGGCGCGGCAGACCGCGGCGCACGTCGATGGCGACCCCCTCCTCCCCGTAACGGCCCGAGGTGTCGTAGACCGGCACCGGCTCGTTGGGCTCGAACCGGGGATCTTCTTTGGTGCCACCGACGAAGGTGTCGGCCAGCTGGATCTCCCGCAGGGGAACACGAATATCGGGGCGGGAGCCTTCGATAAAAATGCGACGGGAGTTGGGATGAGCCATCCCCTTGAGGCTGTCGATAAAGGCCTGAGCGCTGGAGCGCTGCTCGCGACGGCTGGATTTGGTGGTATCAGAAACATTGGTAGACATAGCAAAACTCACATTAACTGGTTGAAGTTATGGGTGTTTGCTTGTCTGGAGTTCGAGGAGAAGATGAACTTGCGGCGGGGTGTTTATCTCGGGAGGGAGTGCGCGTGGGATGGATCTCCGCGCAGCTGTTCTACCACTTCCTGCTCTCTGCATGCTGTGGGCAAGGCGCCCCACGTGCTGGACAACCGGACGGGACAGACTCCCTCCTGTGCGCCCTGACTCATCAAGGGTGCTCCCTTCGATGAGCGGAAGAGGCTTGTTCCTCCTCCGGCGCGGTAACCCGCAAGTTACCCTTGTTCCCTTCGCAGGTTTTAACCTGATCAGGTTCCACGGATCCCGAATTAACGGTCTCAGCTTCGCGTCGTTCGACGGTCAGCACTCCGACAAGATGGCGCCAGTATAAGGGGGAAAATTTAAAGCACAAGCCGTTAACAATCTGGCCAACACACCTCTTTCAACAAATGAGTGAACAATGCCTCGCTCACGGGGCCACCCCAAACAGAGGTCAAACCTGCGTTGGCATCCCCTTGGCAAGCCACAGATTCCCGCTGTGATCATGCAGGGACAAGAGGAGAAAAAGAGGGAAAATCGAGGGGCGCAGGGCAAATGCATCGTCTTGCGCAGAGCAGAAACAGGCCCCTATGAAAGGGGCCTGCGAGGGAGGTTATTGAACCGGAACTATGGTCAGGGATACATTGCCAAACCCTTCGTTGGCAAGGGCCTCGCTGTCCAGATCCACACCGGTAAGCGCCACTTCATCGGCAGAGGCACTGCGCAGCTGGGCAGCCTTCGCGGACCGAGTCTGGGGCTGACCAATCTCGATATCGCCGGCAAACTGGCTCTCGGCATAGAAGTCACCGGTCACCGCCGAACGGATCGGGCGCAGCACACGACCCAGGTTATTCTGCATGGTCGACAAACCATACTCGCTGATGGTCCAGTTCCAGTCCCACCACTTCACTTCACCCGGGATATAACGCTTGTCCCACTGATAGCGGATGCTGCTCGCCTTGTCGCGGAACGGGCCGACGGCAAAGGTGTGCTCCCAGGTGGGGCGATTCTCAGGATGGGTATACCAGGCATTGCCGCCCCAACGCAGGAAGCCCTTCATGGTCAGGTCATAATTGACCTCGGCCTTGAACTCGTAGGGGTAGGAGATGTTGGACTTGTAGAGGGCAACCCGCACCGGCAGGCTGGAGTGAGGCGGCACCGTGGGGCGTGCTTCAACCGAGACGGTCTCGGTCGTCGAACCCCCTTTCTGGGAGGCCCAGCTCTGGCTCGCTGCGATCTCGATAGCCAGTTCGGTTTCCCCCACCAGCGGCCACTGAAACTTGTTCTTGGTGGTCACCTTCTCGCTCAGGCTGTAGGTGTCGGTCTTCGACCAGTTGGTGGCCTTGTCGTACTTCAGGGTCACCACCACCTGCTGGGGCAGGTCGGTGTAGTTGGTCGCATTGGCCGTGATGGTCTTGACCAGCTGCTTGCCGCTCTCGGTGACCTGACCATGGCTGAAGGAGTCGGGTTCCAGGGTATATGAGAAGTTGCTTACCTTGATAGAGCTCTTCTCCCCGCAACGATATCCGGAGCAGCCGCCGTCATTATTTCCCTTTATCAGCCAGCCATCGCCAACCCGGGTAACATCCATATCCTCCCCGACATAGGGGCTATGATTTCCACCCACCCAGGCGTATCCCAAATAATGAGCGAGATAGCTGACTGGTTTGATAAAATAATCATTGTCGTGGACAAGACGCCATTGCACATCGACCTCATCACCCGCCGGAATATTCCAATCAGAGAGTGTTGGTATTTCTCCGGAAACCGGTGAATTGGGATAACACCAGGTTTCTCCGGCAGTGCCCTGTTTGATTTCGCCATTATATCCAGGCCCCATAATCACCCAGCGATCCGCCAGCCCGGTGATCTGCCACTGCCCCATGCGGCTGACCAGATTACCCTTGATACTCATGGCTTCATCGCGGGTCAGAGGACGGTAGCCACTGGCACAGACGCCCGTGCCAAGACCCGCCCACTGGACCTGATCAGGGTAGACAGGTTCAGCCGCCTGCACCTGAGCGAGCATCAATGAAGACGCCAAAAACGCCAGATTGGCGGTAATTATTCTATTCATCATTTATCCCTCTTTCAGACATACGATAATTGTTATTGTGTAGAAATATCCTTTTTCATTTGACAGGTATGGACTCCGACAAAACCTGACACAAATAAAATAAACCACCAAAAAACATCCATGACAAACAAAATAATGGTGATACAGGAAAATAATTAGAGCGATGACTTTATTGAGGAATAAATCATAAATATTGTGACAGTCATTATTTAATGGCTGCCACAATATGGTGAAACCATATTAAATAAGAAGATGCTGAATTAATCTTCCGGATTGATCACTTCAATTCCCTGCAATATTCCATCCGCCGAACGGATCAATATCAGCTCGCTCCCGGCATGCAGATCGGCGGCCGAACCGTTGACCCAGCGCACCTGTGGATTGAGTGGCACTGTGCCCAGGGTTGCCAGCGTGAGCTGCCGGTCATCGAAGGATTGCAGGCGATCTTGCGCCCGCTGCCATGGCTGATTGGCCAGCGGAGCTCTTGCGGCCAGCAGCTCAATGCGGGTGGCAACGCCATCGGCCACCAGCAGGGCGAGCAGGTCGCCGGGTTTGAGTGGCTGTGGCCAAATCTCCCCCTGCCGCCAGACGGCGGCACTGCCCTGCTCCACCTCGGCCCCCTGAAATTGCAGGCGGATGCCGTCGCTGTGCTCCAGCTCCACCAGCCACAATTCGTCGGCTCCCGCCTGCACCGCCCAGAGCGGTACACCCAGCATCCATGCACACCACTTTCTCGATTGTTCCATCTTCGTTCGTCCCTGAACAAAAAGCCCATGCTGGACAAGCATGGGCTTCATTCGGGAGCATTTCTAATCGGAACGCAGAGATCGGATCAGTCATCCTCACGGCAGCGGCTCAGGCGCATGCCGTCAAACTTGCACTCCAGCTCAAGCCAGCGCCCTTCAAACGGCGCCAGACTGTTATCCGAAGTGGTGTAGCCCCAGATCCGCCCCCCTTCGACCGGCCCCTCCAGATCCATCTCGTCCTTGTCATCTTCGTCGAGGGCTTCGACCTTGCGTACATAGCGCACGCCGTTCTCCACCACCCCCTTCATCTCGACCCAGGTGCCGCCGAGATCATCCTCGTTGAGCCAATCCTTGAAGCGGGTCTGGTCGTCGATCACGAACGGCATGCCGTTGACCATCAACTGACCAAGCTGCCAGGTAGTGCGGCCGGTCAGTTTGAATTCGGTCGCCTGTGCGGTGCCAAGTGGCAACAAGATCAACAGCAGGAGGGCGCAGAGAGACTTCTTCATCAGGGATCCTCGGGGTTACACTGGCAAACAGGATGCCGAATCCGGTGTGAAAAGAGCGTGAAACGCTCACCAACCAGGAGAGCAAAGCATGAAGATTTTGGTAGTGGAAGACAATCCTCAGGTGGCGGAAACCATCATGGATTATCTGGAGCTGGCCGGTCACCGCCTCGATTGTGCCTATCACGGTCAGGCGGCGCTGCAACTGCTGGAGGAGCAGCGTTTCGACGTCATCATCATGGATGTGATGATGCCGCGCCTCGATGGCCTCAGCACGGTGGCGCGCCTGCGCGAGCAGGGGATTGCCACTCCCGTGCTGTTTCTCACCGCCCGCGACAGCCTGGAGGACAAGCTGGCAGGCTTCAAGGCGGGAGGAGATGACTATCTGGTCAAGCCCTTCGCCATGGAGGAGCTGGAGGTACGGCTGCAAGCTCTGAGCCTGCGCGGCCCGCGCGGCGATGTGGGGGCCATCAGCTTTGGCGATCTGACGGTCGATGTCGCCAGCGGCCGCGCCACCCGTGCCGGTGAGCCCCTCAAGCTCGGCAAGATCCCGTTCCAAATCCTCGCTCTGCTGGCCCGCCGCGCCCCCGCCATCGTCAGCCGCCAGGAGGTACTCGACACCGTCTGGGGGGATGAGGAGCCCGACTCCGATGCCCTGCGCAGCCATATCTACGCCCTGCGCAACGCGCTCGACAAGCCCTTCCCCACTCCCATGCTGGAAACCCTGCACGGTCAGGGCTACCGACTGGTGAGCGCATGAGCCTGCCGAGCCTGCGCCGCCGCCTGATCATGGCGCTCGGCGGCGCCGGGGTGGTGCTGCTGATCCTGCTCTCCGGCCTGATGCTGGTGGCCGAAGACAAGATGGAAGAGCTGAGCCTGCGCCACTGGCTGGAAGCCGAAGTGACCCGCTACAGCGATGACTGGCTGCGACTCGGCCCGGCGGCGGCCGCGCCGAGCCCCAGACAGTTCTCCAGCTACTGGACCGAGGCGGGCCGCCTGCCTAAGTGGTTGAAGCCCTACCAGACTCCCGGCTTTTTCGAGCACCAGCTGGGCAAGGAGGACAAACACTTTCTGGTGGCCCGTCACCCCTCCGGCGAGGGACTGCTCTATCTGGTGTTCAACGACGACGCTGACGACTACCTCGACCCCTACGAAGACAAGCTGCATCTGGCGACCCGGCTGATCGGGCTGGCGCTGCTGCTGGGCTGCCTCGGCTTCGGCATCTGGCTGGTGCGCCATATCACAGGACCGCTGCAACGGCTGCAACAGAGGGTCGCCCACCTCACCCCGGATCAGGCGGATTTCGAGCCCGATGCCCCCTGGCAGGAGCTGCGAGATATCGAGCTGGCGCTGCTGGCCGGCAAACAGGAGGTGGCCGCGGTATTTGCCCGCGAGCAGGAGTTCAGCCGCTTCGCCAGCCACGAGCTGCGCACCCCCAACATGGTGATCCAGGGCTCGGCGGCCCTGCTCGGCAAGGTGACGGATCTGCCCGCACCGGCCGCCCGCGCCACCACCCGTATCCGCGCCGCCGCCGACGAGATGGCGCTGCTCACCGAGACCTTCCTGCTGCTGGGCCGCAAGGAGGCGGTGGAGCGCCCGCTGCAGCAGGTCACCCCGCTGATCCGTCAGGAGCTGGCCCGCCTCGCTCCGCTGTTGCAGCGGGAGGCCCTCGATATCCGGCTTAATCTGGACGAGAGCAGCGAAGTAAACGCCCCCCTCTCCCTGCTCGCCATCGCCCTCGGCAACCTGCTGAAAAATGCCCTGAGCTATGCCGAGGGACATATCGACATCGAGCTGTGTGGCCCGGTGCTCACCATCAGCAACCCGACGGCAGCGGCGCCGGATCAGATCCTCGGCTACGGCTGTGGCCTCACCATCATCCAGCGTATCTGCGAGAAGCTGGGCTGGCAGATCGACACCCGGCTCGAGGATGGCGTATTTAGCGCAAGGCTGGCGATGATCGCCGCCGAACAGTTCCCTCTCCCTTTGGGAGAGGGCTAGGGTGAGGGAACTTCGGCACCAGCCAGATAGCAACAAGGCGCCCGAGGGCGCCCTGTTTTTATCTGACGGATGCAAGCCCGCGGCTCACTCCGCCGGTTTGTTCTTGCGGCTCGCCTTGAGTTCGAGAAACTCGATGATCTTGCCGGCCACATCCTTGCCGGAGGCGGCTTCCACCCCTTGCAGGCCGGGGGAGGAGTTGACCTCCAGCACCAGCGGGCCACGGGCGCTGCGCAGGATATCCACCCCCGCCACATCCAGCCCCATGATCTTGGCGGCCTGTACGGCGGTTGCGCGCTCTTCCGGAGTGATCCTGATCGCCTCGGCGGTGCCGCCACGATGCAGGTTGGAGCGAAACTCGCCGGGCTGGGCCTGACGGCGCATCGCCGCCACCACCTTGCCGTTGACCACCAGACAGCGGATGTCGGCGCCGTTGGCCTCGCGGATATACTCCTGCACCAGAATGTTGTTGTTGGTCTGGATGAAAGCCTCGATCACGCTCTCGGCGGCCTTCTGAGTCTCGCAGAGCACCACGCCTATCCCCTGGGTTCCCTCCAGCAGCTTCACCACCAGCGGCGCCCCGCCCACCATGGTGATGAGGTCGGGTACGTCGTGGGTGCTGTGGGCATAGCCGGTGATGGGCAGGCCGATGCCGTGGCGGGAGAGCAGCTGCATCGCCCGCAGCTTGTCGCGGGAACGGCTGATGGCCACCGAGCTGTTGAGGGCCATGGTGTTCATCATCTCGAACTGGCGCAGCACGGCGGTGCCGTAGGCGGTAATGCTGGCCCCGATCCGGGGGATCACGGCGTCATAGCTTCCCAGCTCCCCACCCTCGTAGTGAATGGAGGGGTTGTGGGAAGCGATGTTCATATAGCAGCGCAGGGTGTCGAGCACCTCTACCTGATGACCGCGCGCCTGTGCCACCTCGACCAGACGGCGGGTGGAGTAGTTTTTCGGCTCACGGGATAAAATGGCGATCTTCATGACAATTCCGCTAGAAGGCTGTGCCTGGGCAGGATGGGGCGGGAGAGTATAAGGTGCCACAGCGCCAAGACAACGCCAATTGTTTATCCTGACAACAAGACAAACCACACCAAACCGCACGCTACCACATCACTGTGGCCAACAGGTTAAACGGCGGCTCTGTGCAGGTTGTTCAACCCGAGCAAGGATGCCGCCGTTTCTCGTTAAAGATCAACCGATGTCACGCGGAAATCAGTTCAAGTTTGGCCCCAACCAGCGCTCGGCCTCGGCCAGCGTCATCCCCTTGCGAACGGCGTAATCTTCCACCTGATCTTGCTGGATCTGCGCCACCGCGAAGTATTTGCTCTCGGGATGGGAGAAGTACCAGCCCGACACCGCCGCCCCCGGCCACATGGCGTAGGATTCGGTGAGCTGCATGCCGATGGCCTGCTCCACCTGCAGCAGCTCCCAGATGCTCCCCTTCTCGGTGTGCTCCGGGCAGGCCGGATAACCGGGGGCCGGGCGGATGCCCTGATAGTTTTCGCGGATCAGCTCCTCGTTGCTGAGGGCCTCGTCGGGAGCATAACCCCAATGAACCTTGCGCACCTGCTCGTGCAGATACTCGGCAAAGGCTTCGGCCAGACGGTCGCACACCGCCTGAATAAGGATGGCGTTGTAGTCATCGTGCTGCGCCTTGTAGGCCTTGGCGATGGCCTCCTCACCGATACCGCCGGTCACCGCGAAGGCGCCGATCCAGTCGGGCTTGCCGCTCTCTTTCGGCGCCACATAGTCCGCCAGACAGTAGTTGGGGAAGCCCTGCTTCTCGCTCTGCTGGCGCAGGTGATGCAGCACCTTGATGACCTCGGTGCGCGACTCGTCGCTGTAGACCTCGATGCTGTCCCCTACCGCGTTGGCTGGGAACAGGCCGATCACCCCGGCGCAGCGCACACTCTGATCCTTTTCCAGTTGATCCAGCATGGCGTTGGCGTCGGCAAACAGCTTGGTCGCCTCCTCGCCAATGATCTCGTCCTCGAGGATGCGCGGATACTTGCCCGCCAGCTCCCAGCTGAGGAAGAACGGCGTCCAGTCGATGTAGGGGCGCAGCACCGAAATGGCCACATCTTCGAACTTCTGCACCCCGAGCTCGCGGGGCTTGGGGGGCTGGTAGCCAACCCAATCCAGCTGGTGTCGGTTGGCGCGAGCATGGGCCAGACTGACCGGGCGGGAGCGCGGCTGCTTGCGGGCATGCTGATCCCGGGCGATCTCGTACTCCTTGTCGATACGGGCGACAAATGCCTCCTTCAGATCCGGGCTGAGCAGGCTCTGGGCCACCCCCACCGCGCGGGAGGCATTGGAGACATAGACCACAGGCTCCGAGTAGTTCTGCTCGATCTTCACCGCAGTGTGGGCCTTGGAGGTGGTGGCACCGCCGATCAGCAGCGGCAGCTTGAAGCCCTGACGCTCCATCTCCTTGGCCACGTGCACCATCTCGTCCAGCGACGGGGTGATGAGACCCGACAACCCGATGATATCAGCGCCGACCTCCCGCGCAGTCTTGAGAATGGTCTCGCAGGAGACCATGACCCCGAGGTCGACAATCTCGAAGTTGTTGCACTGCAGCACCACCCCGACGATGTTCTTGCCGATGTCGTGCACGTCCCCCTTCACGGTGGCCAGCACGATTTTGCCGTTGCTGGAGCCGCCCGACTTTTCCGCCTCGATATAGGGCTGCAGATAGGCCACTGCCCGCTTCATCACCCGCGCCGATTTCACCACCTGCGGCAGGAACATCTTGCCCGCTCCGAACAGGTCGCCCACCACGTTCATGCCATCCATCAGCGGCCCTTCGATGACGTGCAGCGGCTTCTCGGCACCAGCGCGTGCCTCTTCGGTATCCTCTTCGATAAAGTCGGTGATCCCCTTGACCAGCGCGTGCTCCAGCCGCTTGCCCACCGGCCAGCTGCGCCACTCCTGATCCCGCGGATCCTCAGCCTGGGCACCGGCACCGCGATACTTCTCAGCGATGGCCAGCAGCTCTTCGGTAGCGTTGTCATTTAGGTTGAGCACCACCGCCTCGACCTTCTCTTTCAGCTCCGCCGGAATGTCTTCATAGATGGCGAGCTGGCCGGCGTTGACGATCCCCATGTCCATACCGTTCCTGATGGCGTGGTAGAGGAAGACGGCGTGAATGGCTTCGCGCACCGGCTCGTTGCCGCGAAACGAAAACGAGACGTTGGAGACGCCGCCGGAGATCATGGCGTGGGGCAGGTGCGTTTTGATGTCCTTCACCGCCTCGATGAAGTCCACCGCGTAGTTGTTGTGCTCATCAATGCCGGTCGCTACCGCGAAGATATTGGGGTCGAAGATGATGTCTTCCGGCGGGAAACCGACCTGATCCACCAGGATCCGGTAGGCACGCTGGCAGATCTCGAACTTGCGGGCGCGGGTGTCGGCCTGACCCACCTCATCGAACGCCATCACGATGACGGCTGCGCCGTAACGGCGCAGCAGTTTCGCCTGCTGGATAAACTTCTCCTCCCCCTCCTTCATGGAGATGGAGTTGACCACCGGCTTGCCCTGCACGCACTTGAGGCCCGCTTCCAGCACCTCCCACTTGGAGGAGTCGATCATCACCGGCACCCGGGCGATATCCGGCTCACCGGCGATGAGGTTCAGGAAGCGCACCATGGCCGCTTCGGCGTCCAGCATCCCTTCGTCCATGTTGATGTCGATGATCTGGGCGCCGTTCTCTACCTGCTGCTTGGCAACATCGAGCGCCTCGTCGTAGAGCCCCTCCTTGATCAGCCGCTTGAACTTGGCCGAACCGGTGACGTTGGTGCGCTCCCCCACGTTCACGAACATGGACTCGGGGGTGATGCTCAGGGGCTCGAGGCCCGACAGGCGGCAGGCCACCGGCAGCTCGGGCAGCACACGCGGCTTGATGCCCGCCACAGCGTCCGCCATGGCGCGGATATGGGTCGGGGTGGTACCGCAACAGCCACCGACCAGGTTGAGAAAGCCGCTTTGGGCCCACTCGCGGATATGCTCCGCCATCTCACCCGCATCGAGGTCGTACTCGCCGAACGCATTGGGCAGACCGGCGTTGGGGTGGGCACTGACATGGGTCTCGCTGATGCGCGACAGCTCCTCCACATACTGGCGAAGCTCATCGGGTCCCAACGCACAGTTGAGGCCGAACGACACCGGTTTTACGTGGCGCAGGGAGTGGTAGAAGGCTTCGGTGGTCTGGCCGGAGAGGGTACGACCGGAGGCATCGGTAATGGTGCCGGAGATCATCACCGGCAGGCTGTAGCCCAGCGCCTCGAACACCCCTTCCACCGCGAAGGCGGCGGCCTTGGCGTTGAGGGTATCGAAGATGGTCTCGATCAGTATGATGTCGGCGCCGCCCTCGATCAGGGCGTGGGTCGATTCGGTGTAAGCGGCCACCAGCTGGTCATAGGTGACGTTGCGCTTGCCGGGATCGTTCACATCCGGCGAGATGGAGGCAGTGCGGTTGGTGGGACCCAGAACCCCTGCCACAAAGCGCGGCTTGGCGGGATCTTTTGCCGTCCACTCGTCTGCCACGGCGCGGGCCAGACGGGCGGCTTCACGGTTGATCTCGGCCGAGAACTCTTCCATCTCGTAATCGGCCATGGCGATGCGAGTGGCGTTGAAGGTGTTGGTCTCGAGAATGTCGGCCCCGGCAGCGCAATACTGCTCGTGGATCTCGCGGATCACCGCCGGACGGGTCAGCACCAGCAGATCGTTGTTGCCCTTGATGTCGGTATGCCAGTTGGCAAACCGCTCACCCCGATAATCCGCCTCACCGAGTTTGTAGCCCTGGATCATGGTGCCCATGGCCCCGTCGATGATCAGGATCCGCTCCCTGAGGCAGGCTTCCAGCTTCTTTGTTACGTCCGACTGCTTGCTCGGCTCTCTGCTCGACATTACGTTCGACACCGCGTGTTCCTCTTACATCCATGCAACTGCGTAAACAGCATCCTAACAGCAAACAAATAAAATGGAAATCTAGCCGTCTATCAGTCCAAATGCGCCACCATATACTCATTTATGGGTAATGAGTAACATAGGGCCCGAGAGTAACCTATGCCCGTCCTGCATAGGGATACGTGCTTGCTGTCTACCAACGAGAAAAAAATAACTATGAGCGTCTACTACACACTCTGTTTTCTGGCAGCGTTGGCGATTTTTATCGCCTTTGCCAACCAGTATGTTGTGAAGATCCAGACCACCATCGCCATTACTGCGGGCTCCATGCTGATCTCCGCACTGCTGGTGCTGTTTGGCAAACTGGGCTGGTTCAACCTGGAACCTCTTGCCGTCAAGACCATGGAGAGCATCGACTTCCAGAACTTCCTGCTGAAGGGGATTCTGGGCTTCCTGCTGTTCGCCGGTGGCCTTGGCATCAACCTCAAGGCGCTGCGTAGCCAGAAGTGGGAGATCACCATTCTGGCCATCATTGCCACCCTGCTCTCCACCTTCCTCATCGGCTACGGCTTCTGGTTTATCGCCAAGCTGCTGGGCTGGGAGTTGCCGCTGGTCTACTGCATGCTGTTCGGCGCGCTGATCTCCCCCACTGACCCGATTGCCGTACTGGCCATCGTCAAGAAGATGAAAGCGCCACCCCAGATCGCCATCCAGATCGAAGGGGAATCCCTGTTCAACGACGGTGTTGGCCTCGTCATCTTCGCCACCGTGTTTGCCGTCGCCTTTGGCGGGGTCGAGCCCACCTTCGGTAGCGTGGCAGGTCTGTTCCTGCACGAAGCCCTCGGCGGCATCCTGTTCGGCGCCGTGCTGGGCCTCATCGCCCACGTGATGATCAGCGCCACCGACGACGGTTCATTGGAGCTGCTGCTGACCCTCTGCATCCCGACCGCCGGTTTTGCCTTTGCCAACATGATCGGCGTCTCCGGCGCACTGGCCATGGTGGTCACCGGCATCATGATCGGCAACTGGACCCGTCACTCCGGCTTCTCCGAGCAGAGCAGCCATCACCTGGATCACTTCTGGGAGTTGATGGACCAGTTCCTCAACGCCCTGCTGTTCCTGCTGATCGGTCTGGCGCTGGTACTGCTGGATCTCGCCTGGCGTGACTGGATCCTGCTGGTCATTGCGGTGCCGCTCTGCCTGGGCGCCCGCTTTATCAGCGTGTCGCTGCCCTATGTGGCTTTCCGCCGATTCCGCAATTACAACACCTTCTCGGTGCGGATCCTCACCTGGGGTGGCCTGCGCGGTGGTCTGGCCATGGCGATGGCACTGGCACTCCCCTCCGGCGTCATGATGATCCCGGAACATGGCGTCGACCTGCGTCAGGTCATCCTGGTGATGACCTACTCGGTGGTGATGTTCTCCATCGTGGTGCAAGGCATGACCATCACCCCGATGATCACGGCTGCCAAAAAGGCCTGTGGCGACTACTGAGTCGGCCCACTGTGCTGATTGCAGAATGAGAGAGGGCTCCCGTCGGGAGCCCTCTTGTTATGGCGGATAGTTGCGAATATTTGCTGCTGATAGCACCTTGATTACACAGAGGAAAAAGCGTACGGACTTCAACATCGGCAAATTATTGTTTGCTTTTTATTCATTTCGAGGAGAGAATGCGCGTCGGCTAGTTAATCAGCCTGTTTATGTTTGCCCTGCAATGCTTCACCTCACGATGAATCCTGCCAGTACCCGCATAACCTTCTTCTGATTTACTCGCCTTGAGAACCGTCAGGCTGTCTGCCTGCGTTGCCCGGCTCTCACGGTGCAGACCCGATCTGCCCACCCTATTTGATTTATGCATCAGCATATTCCTTGAAAGTGCAGACGCCCCTTAACCGGGCTGGGTATTCCTGCGCGCTTGTCGTTCACCCAATCGACCGCGCCCATTGACCTGACATTTGCCAATACAAGGAGCAAACACTTAATTTATATAGAGAAATACCATGATGAAAGCAGTACAAACACACAAGCCCCTGCGTCGCAGCAAACCCATCAACCTGCCTGTGCAAGAGCACGACAATGATGCGTTTCTGATCCAGTTCAGCACCCGCTTCAGCGGCGGTTTCGCCATCTCCTGTGATGGTATCGCTGGCGAGTTCTCCATCGAAGACCTCAACTGATCCTGCCTGCCCTCCGGCAGCGCCCGATGCAGACAGGCCGCAACTCACGGCGGCCTCTTTGCTTCTCTCACGCCTTTAGCCAGATCCAGCCTCTTGCTTGTCACTCAGCCTGACAGCTACCTCGCCATTTGCTTTTCAGCTCTCTGACCTTGATCACTGCTCCAGCAGCAGGCACTCATCAGCATCTTCGCTCAACTTGAGCAGTCGACTGCGCACCAGCCCCAGCTTGGCCAACAGGCCGATGGATCGCTCGTTGCCCGGGGTGACGATGGCAACTACCTGCCCGATCCCCAACCGGCTTTTGCCATCGGCAAGGGCGGCCTGCGCCGCTTCAATGGCGTAGCCCTGACCGCGATATTGCGGCAGGAAGGCATAACCGATATCGACCTGCTCCAGGGTATCTCGCTTGATCAAACCGCAGATACCGAGGCTGACACCGTCCTCTTTGCGCTCCACCAGATAGAGTCCGTGACCATAGCGGGCATAACTGACCGCCGGCCCCTGCTGGATATACTCCTGCGCCTGCTCCAAGGTGCGAATGCCCCGATCGCCGATGTAACGATAAAAGTCGCCGTCATTGAGCAGCTCAAGGATGAAGGGGGCGTCGGTGACGATCATTTCGCGCAGGATCAGACGGGAGGAGGCAATCATGGCAAGGGCTCTCAAACAAAAAGTGAAGGGCAAAGAGTGCCCCGTCACTCCCGGGCTGGCAAGCCTGTGGCACCATCGGCCATGAAAAAGGGGCCGCGTTGGCCCCTGATGAGATGGGATAAACGGGCTCAGGCAGCCAGCAACCCAGCGTAGCCATTACCCTGCTCGCGCAGCGCAGTGAACTGGGCGGCGCAATCGGCCCAGCTCAACCCCAGCGCATCTGCCACCTTGTGGGGCCACTCGGGTGGCGCCTCTTCCCCCACATCGGATTGCGCAGCCAGCACGATCGCCAGATGGATCAACCCGGCCTCGGCGGAGAACTCCTTGGCCAGCATGGGGTTGTAGTGATACTCCACCGCATTGCTGATGGTCTCGGGGAACTTCCAGTAGCGTGCCATGGCCGCCCCGACCTGGGCATAGTTGAAGCCGACCACCAGCTCTTCCGCCTTGGCCCGTCCCTTGTGCAGCTCCAGATCGTGAATGTGGTGGACGGTGTTTTCCGGCAGGCCTACGTGCATCACCAAGCGGCCAAGATCGTAGAGCAGGGCGCAGGTAAAGACCTCATCCCCCTTCATCCCCTTCTTCACCGCCAGACGACGGGCCAGCTCGGCCACGTTGAAGACGCAACCCCAGAAATGTTTGAGGTCAATGCCGGGCACCGCAGTGACCGATTCGGTGAGCCCGCAGGCCAGCACCATGTTGCGCACCATCGCCAATCCAAGCCGCACCGCGGCTTCATTGACGGTGCCGATCTGACGACTGCTGCCGAATTTGGCCGAGTTGGCCAGGCGCAGCAACTTGGCGGAGATGACAGGGTCCTTGTTGATCAACTTGCTGATCTTGAGCAGATCCGGATCCTTTTCATTGAAGGTCTGGATCAAATCGCGCATCACTTCCGGGATCTGGGGCAGTAGCTTGGGCTCGGCCAGCAGGGAATCTATCGTGGGCATAGGCGTGTCCATCCATGTTATCTGTGTTCCAACCTGTTTGCCTTGGCAAACTCCTCCTAATTATGGGTAACAAATGGCCTCCCCATCAGATTGTTTATTCGCTGGTCATTCAAGGTGTTAGTCACATTCAGGCTATACTGGCCGCCACATTCACTGTTGCGGATATCCCATGAACGACACTCAGGAATTTTTTGACGAAGACGCGCTGCTGGAGATGGTGGAGAACCAGCTCAACGACGGTCACCCGCCCCATGTGAAGGCGACTCTGATGCGGCTGGTGATGAAGGGCACCCCGAGGGAAGAGGCACTGCAATATATTGCCTGCGCCCTCGGAGCCGAGCTGATGGCGATGGAGGCCGATCAGGGCCCCTTCAATCTGACCCGTTACGGCGAGTTCCTCGACAGCCTGCCCGAGATGCCGTGGGCAGACGACTGACCCGAGCTGGATAACGGATGCAAAAAGGGCGGGTGCCAATGGCCCCGCCCTTTTGCATGGATCCACTCCGGATCAGAACTGGGAGTTGATGATCACCTCTTCCCCCAGCGCCCCTGCCAACGGCAGTGGCCGATAGCTGGAGTTGGCGGCCCGCAGCAGACGAATGCCGCGAATGCCGACCTCCTGCGCTGCCTTGATATCCCCATCGGCGTCGCCGTAGAACAGCTTCATCTGCTTATCCTTGAGCCACTGCACCTTGGTGTTCTGGCCCGGCTGATCACCGGCGAAGATCACCGGATTGAGCTGGTCGGCCGGAATATTCATGGTCTGCTGCAAGGTCTGGCTCACGGTTTCGGTCTTGGTGGCCGAGCGGCCGGTGACGAAATAGATGTGGTCACCGCGTTTGAGGTGCATGGCGATGAGCGCCTTGCCCACCTCTTTCGGCATGCTGAACGCATCCCAGCCATTGTTCATCTTCTCCCAGAAGGCAGGGTTCTTCAGATAGCTCTCGTCGTTGGGCGAGAACTCCTGCTTGCCGCGATAAAAACCCGGACTGGAGAAGAGCAGGGTATCGTCGATGTCGAAGCCGACCGCCATCGGGGGCAATCCATCAAGACTCTTGGCAATCTGCTCCACCGACACCCAGTGGATCGGCGCCTGCTGGGCCAAGGTGACGGTGGTGATACCGGCAGGGATCGGCTGAACGGTAGCGGCTTGACCCGCCACAGCAGGCAGAGAGAGGGCAGCAGCCAGCAAGGAGGCAAGCAGCGCCGGACGAGAGATGTGTTTCATAAGGCAGTTTGTCATCTTCAATCAAAAGAGGGGGCCAATAGTGCCCCCTTCCCGCCCTTCAAATCTGTGAATGCTCCTGCAAAAGGGAGCATTTGACGCCCTATAATTAATCCTTGATTGGCAGCAGATCGGTAAAGACAAAGCCGTCGCGCACCACTGTCTCGCCGACCCGAATGCCGAGCGGACGGGAGAACATGGGGCCATCATAGGCCAGGGTGTGAAACTCGCCGTTCTCGCCGCATGGGTCAACGCCCTCCGGCAGCGCCGCCAGCAGTGCCTCGTCAAAATTGTGCCCCCCCAGGCTGGCATCCAGCTTGTTCGGGTCGAGAGCACTGATCCGCGCCTTCAACCCAGCGGCCACCATCTGCGGTGCCAGTTCACGGGTATTGCTGCCCCACAGCGGGAACAGTGGTTCGATGCCGGTGCCTGCCAGCTGCTTTTCACGGTAGGCGCGCACATCCTCAAGAAACAAGTCGCCAAAGGCCATATGGCGGATCCCCTGTGCCACCACATCGGCGATAAAGCCGGTCATGATGCGGGCGTAATCCTCGTTGCTGCAGGGCCAGGGCAGATCGATGGTGATGAGGGGCAGCCCGACGCAGGCGGCCTGCTCGGTCAACAGCTGCTTGCGCACCCCGTGCATCGCCACCCGCTCGAATGCCTGATTGAGGGTGGTAAACAGCCCCACCACCTCGATGGCGGGATCTTGCCGCAACTGATGCAGTGCCCATGCGCAATCCTTGCCGCTGCTCCAGGAGAGCAGTACCCGTTTCTTTTCCATCATTCCTCCGCCAGCGGGGCACTCGGATTGCCCCAAAAAGATGCAAGACAGTGTTGCGAATTGCGCGATTTACACACAAGAGGCAGGCAGCATACTCTCGATCACCTGTATATGCCCCTTGTCCGGGGTGACAATAACTAAAAAAACCGATGGGAAACATACGGATATGACCACAAGCACACAACAGCACGATCACGCCCGCCCCCTCAATCGACAGGATTACAAAACCCTGAGCCTGGCTGCCCTCGGCGGCGCGCTGGAGTTTTACGACTTCATCATCTTCGTCTTCTTCGCCGTGGTCATCGGCGAGCTGTTCTTCCCGGCAGATATTCCCGAGTGGCTGCGCCAGTTCCAGACCTTCGGCATCTTCGCAGCCGGTTATCTGGCCCGCCCGCTTGGCGGCATCATCATGGCACACTTTGGCGATCTCATCGGTCGCAAGCGGATGTTCACCCTCAGCATCATCATGATGGCGCTGCCGACCCTGTTGATCGGTCTGCTGCCCACCTATGCGGTGCTCGGTATCGGCGCCCCCATCGCCCTGCTGGGACTGCGGATCCTGCAAGGCGCCGCCATCGGCGGTGAAGTGCCGGGCGCTTGGGTGTTTGTCGCCGAGCACGTCCCTGCCCGTCGAGTCGGGGTCGCCTGCGGCACGCTCACGGCGGGATTGACGGCCGGCATCCTGCTTGGCTCCCTCATCGCCACTGCGGTCAACAAGAGCCTGACACCAGCCGAAGTGAGCGAGTGGGGCTGGCGAGTGCCCTTCCTGCTGGGCGGTATCTTCGGCATCGTCGCCATGTACCTGCGTCGCTGGTTGCACGAGACCCCGGTCTTCGCCGAGATGAAAGCCAACAAGACCCTGGCCGATGAGCTCCCCCTAAAGTCGGTACTGCGCAACCACAAGAGCAGCGTGGTGGTCTCCATGCTGCTCACCTGGCTGCTCTCCGCCGGTATCGTGGTGGTGATCCTGATGACCCCCACCTATCTGCAGAAGGTCTATGGCATCAGCCCGGCTGACGCCCTGACCGCCAACTCGCTGGCGATCGTTGCCCTGACCCTCGGCTGCATCGTCTATGGTCGACTGATCGACCTGCTGGGCAGCGGTCTCACCTTCATGCTCGGCTCCCTGCTGCTGGCGGGCTCCAGCTACGCCTTCTATCACGGTCTGGCGGCCGGTACGAGCCAGCTGGTACCGCTCTACATGCTGGCAGGCTTTGCGGTCGGGATTGTCGGCGCCGTGCCTTACGTGATGGTCAATGCCTTCCCGCCGGTGGTGCGCTTCTCCGGTCTGTCGTTCTCCTACAACGTGGCCTACGCCATCTTCGGCGGCCTCACCCCGATGGCGGTGACCCTCTGGATGAAGAGCGACATGCTGGCCCCCTCCCACTATGTGGTGAGCCTGTCGGTGCTGGGTTTCGCCATCGGTCTCTGGCTCTGGTTCCAGCAACGGGCCATCCGGCAGCAGCAAGCGCCGCAAGCGGCCTGACTCGAACAACAAGCCCCGGTATCTGCCGGGGCTTTTTTGTACTGCTTATATTCAGTTTCGCCAGCATAAGATAGCCTCCCTCTGGGGCCTGCCACCCGCATCGCCCCATGACTTCAAACTCTTTATCCGAGGCTCAAGATGTTCTTTCAGGTCGTATTACTCACCTTGCTGGCGCTGCTGCCCATGGTCAACCCGCCCACCACGGCCACCCTGCTGCTGGGGCTGAGCAAGGGGATGTCGCGCGAACACGTGCGCCGTCAGGTCAATTTGGCCGCCATCTATCTGTTCTGCACCCTCTGCATCACCTTCTTTATCGGATCCTCGATCCTGGATCTGTTCGGGATCTCCATTCCGGGCTTGCGCCTGGCCGGTGGCCTCATCATCGGCTTTATCGGCTTTCGCATGCTGTTCCCCGCCCCCAGCCAGCAGAGCGGGGTCGATATAAACCAGAGCATTGCCTTCGTACCGCTCACCATGCCCAGCATGTGCGGGCCGGGCACCATGGCGCTGGTAATAAGCGGAGCAGCACAGATTGCCGAGCTGCCTGACGAGTACAACCGCATCACCATCTACGCCGGTGTGGTAACGGCGTTTGCCCTGATGAGCCTGATCAGCTGGGGAGTATTGAAGCTGGCGGATCCGGTCTGCAAGATCCTCGGTGCCACCGGCATCGACGCCATGACCCGCATCATGGGCTTCCTGCTGGTCTGCATGGGTATGCAGTTTTGCATCAACGGCATCAAGGAAGTGGCACAGGATCCGGTCTTCCACGGCGGCCAGAGCGTGCAAACCGCACCGGCGCTACCAAAGGCTTCCGGCACGTTTGATCAGTTGCCGCAGAAGCCCACCGGCTCTGATTGAAAACGGTATCAAAAAGTCCCTGACGATCTGCACTGATCTTGTCCCTGATCATGTTATTGACACACAAATGAGTTAGTTTGTTTTTCATACGGACTGTATTCAGATGGACGCTGATAGGTTTGTTGATGAATACCCACTCAACTTCAGGAGAGTATGCAGATGGACAAGATGCTGACCGAAATAGGGAGCCATAGCCTGTTTCACGAGTACCTGAACGTGGTTGGGATTGCGAGCCCATCCCTCGCCAAGATTGAGCAACACTGGGAATATAAAAAGCGGGAGCAGCTGGTCGCCAAAATCCAGATCGACAAACAGGGCAATGCCCGTTACTTCATCGATGCTCGCGCAATATCCATCAACTGATACCGAATAACCAGCCAGCCCCGCTCCACCGAACGGGGCTTTTTGTTGTCTGCGATCCCGCACTCGCTGACCCGCATTATCTCTGCTGTCGCCAGAAGCTCTGTTTGTTTTTTGTACAGCACTCATTCAGCTCGACATGGCTATCTTGTATCTGCCCCCCTTGTTCCAGAAGAGTGCCCATATGACCAAGATGCTGACCGAAATCGGCAGTCATAGCCTGTTTCACGAGTACCTGAACGTGGTTGGGATTGCGAGCCCATCCCTCGCCAAGATCGAGCAACGCTGGGAATATAAAGATCAAGAGCAGCTGGTTGCCAAAATCCAGATCGACAAACAGGGTAACGCTCGCTATTTCATCGACGCCCGCGCCATATCCGTCAACTGATACCGAATAACCCGCCAGCCCCGGTCCAACGACCGGGGCTTTTTGTTGTCTGCCTATCAGGCAAGATAGCCAATGCCGCTGTCACCCCCCTCCTCTCTCCATGCTTCTCTGTAGGAATTTTACCACGATAAAAACAACAAAAGATGGAATAATTAATTATGCGACATTGATCTCACAATCAAAATCAAAAATCGATCATGATGGCCAACATCAAAAAAGATGATTTACGCCGGGAATGGCGACGACCTGAAGTAGAGGAAACGATGACCATTGACCTATCAAGCATGATTACTGAAACCCGCAATCCAGCCAGCATCGAGATCGATCAGCTCCCGACACTGGATATGCTGCGGATCATCAATCAAGAAGATCAACACGTTGCAGTCGCTGTAAGCCAACTGCTACCCGAGATCGCCAAGGCTGTAGATGCGATCGCTGCTGCGTTTGGCAAAGGTGGCCGCCTGATTTACATCGGGGCAGGCACCTCCGGACGTCTCGGCATTCTGGACGCCAGCGAATGTCCCCCCACCTACGGGGTCTCTGCAGAACTGGTCATCGGTCTGATTGCGGGGGGCCACAAGGCCATCTTGCAGGCAGTGGAGAATGCCGAAGACGATGCAGAACTCGGTGCCAACGATCTTAAAAATATCCACTTCAGTGCCCACGACGTGCTGGTGGGTATCGCAGCCAGCGGGCGAACCCCCTATGTGCTGGGTGCCATGCAATATGCCAGGAGCCTGGGTGCCACAGTGTGCAGCATCAGCTGCAACCCGGGCAGCCCGCTCGCCAAAGCGGCCGACATCAGCATGGTCGCCGTGGTCGGCCCCGAGATTGTGACCGGCTCCTCCCGCATGAAAGCGGGCACAGCCCAGAAGCTGATCCTCAATATGCTCTCGACCGGTGCCATGATCCGTACCGGCAAGGTCTACGGCAATCTGATGGTGGATGTGGAGGCGACCAACGCCAAACTGGTGGAGCGCCAGAAGCGCATCGTCATGGAAGCAACCGAATGTGACCGTGGCACGGCCGAGCAGGCTCTCGCCGCCGCAGATAACCACTGCAAGACCGCCATCGTAATGATCCTGGCAAATATCTCCGCCAGCGAAGCACGAGAGCGGCTGAAAAGCAGCGGCGGCTTTATCAGCAAATGCACAGATTAATCGGCCGACCGCACATTGGCCGCGCCAGCAATGGCGACAGGATAACAACATAAGCGGGGGCATCCGCCCCCTCACATCAGACTGACCGGGTTCTTTATGGCAAAAATAACTGATTCCATGATTGGCCAGATCATCCAGGCCATCGGCGGCCGGGATAACATCACCAACTGTGGCCACTGCATGACCCGCTTGCGGCTGAGCCTGGCGGACAGCCTGCATGCCGATCGCGATACCATCAAACGGATCGCCGGGGTGATGGGGGTGATTGAAAGTGACAACCAGTTCCAGATAGTGCTTGGCCCCGGCAAGGCCCAGACTGCCTGCGAGATGATGAATGGCATGCTGAATGCAGACGCGGGAACACTGACAGCACCCCGCCCGCAATCAGCGGATCTTGGCGACATCGCCGCCGCCAACAAGCAGGCGCTGAAGCAGAAGCAGAGCAGTACGGCACACCGCTTCCTGGCCAAGTTTGCCACCATTTTCACTCCGCTGATCCCCGGTTTTATCGCTGCGGGTCTGCTGCTCGGCTGCGCCACACTGATCGAGCAAACCCTGCTGCTGGAAGGGCAGCAGACAGGAGGCATGCTGGCCGAATTTGTCGGCTACATGAAGCTCTTCAGCAAGGGACTGTTCAGCTTCCTCAGCATACTGATCGGCTACAACGCCCAGAAGGCGTTTGGCGGGTCCGGGGTCAATGGCGCCATCATCGCCTCTCTGTTTGTCATGGGTTATGACCCTCAGGCCAGCAGCGGCATCTACTCCGGTATCACCGACTTCTTCGGCCATCAGATCGATCCCCGCGGCAACATCATAGGCGTGCTGATCGCATGCATCATAGGCGCCTCGGTTGAGCGCCAGGTTCGCCGTTTCATGCCGGACAGTCTGGATATGATCCTCACTTCCTGCATCACCCTGCTGATCATGGGAGCCGTCACCTTTATCCTGATCATGCCCCTCGGCGTGCAGCTCTATAACGGCATGTCCTGGCTCTTCATCAACCTCAATGGCAACCCGTTCGGTACCGCTATTCTGGCTGGCCTGTTCCTCATCTCGGTGATGTTCGGTATCCATCAGGGGTTCGTTCCCGTCTACTTTGCGCTGATGGATGCCCAGGGCTTCAACTCCCTGTTTCCTATCCTGGCGCTGGCCGGTGCCGGACAGGTAGGGGCTGCGCTGGCGCTCTACAGCCGGGCAGGCAAGGATTCCCTACTGCGCACTCAGGTGAAGGGCACCATCATTCCGGGCATTCTGGGGGTCGGTGAGCCGCTCATCTACGGCGTCACCCTGCCGCGGGTCAAACCCTTTATCACGGCCTGCTGCGGTGGTTCGCTGGGGGGCTTCGTGGTTGGCCTGATCTCCTGGCTGGGTCTGCCGGTCGGCCTCAACACCGTCTTTGGACCATCCGGTATCGTCGCCCTGCCGCTGATGACCTCCGCCCAGGGGATCTTCCCCGGCATGATGGTCTATGCGGTCGGCCTCGCCGTCGCCTACCTCGGCGGCTACCTCTTCACCCTGATGTTCGGCTGCAAGAACGTCGATCTGAGTTAATCCCTCCTCCGGATTTCTAGCCAAGGTCTGGCCCCGAGCAATCGGGGTCATGGCCAAACTCATCCCGGCTCTGGCACAGAGCCCGTACAGGAACGATAAAAAATGAAAAAATCCATGCTTGCTCTGGTTCTTCCCGCACTGCTCGGCACAGGTTCCGCTCATGCGGCCGTCATCTATCAGGCTGACGATGGCTCCAACGTCGACCTCTACGGCCGTCTTGGCTTCAATATTTCCGACAAGAAGAGCGGCAATGATCAGGGTGACTTCGATGGCCGTATCGGCTTTACCGCCCGCCAGACCGTCAATGACGATGTCGCAGTGATCGGCATGGCACAATATCAGGTCAATGCAGCCGAATACGCCAACAACGTACAGAAGAACAGCAGCGACCTCACTGCCCGTTACGTCTGGGCCGGGATCGACGGTGGCCAGTGGGGCAAGGTGACCGGCGGGCGCGTCTCTTCCGGCCTCATCATGTTCACCGATATTGGCGATGTGTTTGCCGCCTCTGATGTCTCCATGGCTCGTCAGGCCAGCAAG
Organism: Aeromonas sp. Y293-4; assembly: GCF_027705905.1. Lineage (NCBI taxonomy): Bacteria > Pseudomonadati > Pseudomonadota > Gammaproteobacteria > Aeromonadales > Aeromonadaceae > Aeromonas > Aeromonas sp. Y293-4. The sequence goes on from NZ_JAPDCI010000012.1 coordinate 62,529, forward strand.
GTGGACTCCACCGCCGTGCAGGTGTTCCGTCAGGATGGCACTCTGCAGTACCAGAACACCCTCGGCAATCTGGATCTCTCGCTCGCCTACATCCTTGGTAACGGCACCTCGGATCTTGATTACGGCTACAACGGCGCCCTGCGCTACACCTTCGATCTGGGCAATGCAGGCAAACTGGCTCCGGTCGTGGCGTATCAGCAGACCAAAGCCGCCCAGAGCAGTGACAGCAAGGTCGATCCCAATGCCGATGAGTATCGCTTCGCCGGGATCGGTACCCGCTACTATCTCGGCCCTCTGATGTTGGGCGCCCTCTATAGCAAGGATCAGGTGACCTATCGCGATGGCCGTGCCGACAGTGAAGACAAGGTGTGGGAACTGACCGCGGTGTATGACATCAACCAGAAGTGGGCGGCCCGCGCAGGCTATCGTCACCTCGTCAACGAGGGTGGCGACCAGATGGCACTGCGCGATACTACGCTGGAGCTGCAATACAAGCTCACCCCGCGATCTTCCCTCTACAGCGCCTATGTGATCCGCAATGGTGAAGATGGTCTGGCTGGTAGCACCATCACCAGCTTTGGTGGCAGCAGCAACAGCGAGAGCTTCTACCACCTCGGCCTGCGCTACGAATTCTGATCTGGTTGCCGGCCTGCGGGCCGGCTCCTTCATGGAGTCTTATGATGTCACGATCCTCCCTGCTCTCTCCCCTACTATTATCCCCCCTGTTTGCCCTGCTGCTCAGTGTACCGGCCACGGCCGCCCGACTGGAGCTGGCCGATACCCTCACCCTGCTCGCCTCGCCACAGGGCAAACCCTCGGCCTTCACCCGGATCATTGAGCTCCCGGCGGGAGAGTCCCGACTGCTGGTCCGCTTTGACAGCCCAAGTGACCCTCGCTCCACCAACGAGAGCCAGGGACGCGTGACCTCGGCTCCTCTGCTGCTCACCCTTACAGCACCATCACAAGGGACGCTGCAACTGACCACCCCGGTGCTGACCAGCTCCTCGGCTATCCGCCAGTTTGCCGCCAGCCCGGCCCTGCTGCTGAGTGACGACAAGGGCACCTCACAACCGCTGGCACTACAAGCCCTGCCACGCAACCAGGATAGTCTGGGCACCGATTACCAGGCCCTGCTGGCAAGCCATACGCCAACAGTGAGTCCGGCCCCCATTTTCGCAACACAAGCCGCAACTACCGCTCATACAGCTTCGGCACTTACGCCGGAGCAGGCGGATGCCACCCTGCGGGAACTCTATCTGGCGGCCGATGCCAAGCGGCGTAAAGCCTTTATCCGCTGGGCCCTTGACCTCTAGCAGACAACAAAAAACCACCTGTTCAGGTGGTTTTTTGTTGTACGGATGATGCTGCGGGAGAGCAGGCATCACTCCTTGTTGAGTCGGTCGATGGCATCCCGGGTACCGTCAATCAGGGCCCAGGCTCGCTCGTCTCTGCGCTGCACCAGGCCGAGGAACAGGATGTCGGTAATGGTGTTCTGGGCGGTACGGGAGGAGATGGAAGAGATACGCAGTTCGTTCTCCTCCGCCACCGTATCCAGCACCATGTCGGCCATCTGGCGCAACTGGGTTTGCCGGAACGAAGTCACGGCAATCAGGGTTGCACCATTGCGCTTGGCCAGCTCGGCCGCCGCCAGCACATCACGGCTGGCGCCAGAATAGGAGATGACCAGCTGCACATCACCCGGTCCCAGGGTCTGGGCGATGGAGATCTGCACATGGCTATCCTGGGCAAACAGGGTAGTTACACCGATCTTGAGCAACTTGTACCAGAGATCCTTGGCGGTCAGTGCCGAACCGCCAATCCCCACCAGCTGTACCCGCCCAGCGCCATCTATGGTGTCGAGTACCTGCTTCAGCAGAGCACTGTCGAGAGCCTGAGTGGTCTCGATGATAGAATTTATCTTCTCCTGCGCCAGCTTCTTGGCCATGGTCTCCAGGTCATCGTCTCGCCCGATGCCATTGTAGAGATCACCGACATTGTCGGTCTTGATGGCATGCTTGCGCCCCAGATCCTCGCTGACCGCCAGCTTGAAGGCGGTAAAGCCCTTGAACCCGATCTTCTGAGTGAACTTCACTATGCTCGACTGGCTCACCTCCGCCTGCTGGGCCAGCTCCTGAGAGGAGAAGTGGGTCACCTGTTCCGGACAGGAGAGGATGTAATCGGCAATCTTGAGCTCGCTGGGGGAGAGCTGGCTCCTGATATTGGATATTTTCGACAGGGTAAGCATGGTTTCTCTCTGTTCTTGTTCTGCGTCGAGGCTTACTGGGTGCCACCCACGGTGAGCTGATCCAGTTTAAGGGTGGGCTGGCCGACACCGACCGGCACGCTCTGCCCCTCCTTGCCGCAGATGCCAACCCCGCGATCCAGCGCAAGGTCGCTACCCACCATGGAGACCTGGCTCATCGCTTCGGGGCCGTTGCCGATCAGGGTCGCCCCCTTGATGGGGGCGGTGATCTTGCCATCCTCGATGAGGTAAGCCTCGGAGGCGGAGAAGACGAACTTGCCGGAGGTGATGTCCACCTGACCGCCGCCGAAGTTGGGGGCATAAATGCCCTTCTTCACCGAGGCGATGATCTCGGCCGGATCATACTGGCCCGCCAGCATGTAGGTGTTGGTCATGCGCGGCATCGGCATGGCGGCGTAGGATTCGCGGCGCCCGTTGCCGGTGAGTGGCACCCCCATCAGGCGGGCGTTCTGCTTGTCCTGCAGGTAACCCTTGAGGATGCCGTTCTCGATCAGCACGTTGTAGCCACCCGGTGTGCCCTCGTCATCAATGGAGACGGAGCCGCGCCGACCCGGCAGGGTGCCATCATCGACGATGGTGCAGTGCTTGGAGGCCACCTGCTCGCCGATGCGGCCAGCAAATGCGGAAGATCCCTTGCGGTTGAAATCCCCCTCCAGACCATGACCCACCGCCTCGTGCAGCAGCACGCCGGGCCAGCCGGAGCCCAGCACCACCGGCATGGTGCCGGCTGGCGCGTCGATGGCTTCCAGATTGACCAGCGCCTGACGCACCGCTTCACGCACATAGCCAAAGGCGCGGCTCTCCAGTCCGTCCAGTTCGAGGAACCAGTCGTAACCAAAGCGGCCGCCGCCACCTGCACTGCCACGCTCGCGGCGATCGCCCTTCTCGGCGATCACAGTCACCGACAGACGCACCAGCGGGCGAATATCGGCAGCCAGGGTACCGTCTGTCGCAGCAACCAGCACCTCTTCATAGACGCCGCTGATGGAAGCCATCACCTGATTGATGGCGGGATCCAGACTTCTGGCGAACTTGTCCATCTGCTCCAGCAGGGCGATCTTCTGCTGCTTGTCGAGGGTCTGTAGCGGATCCATAGCGGGATAGAGCAGGTTCGCTTCGGTGCGCGCCCACGCCTTCACCTTGCCGTGAGCACCGGCAGCGGCGATGCCACGAGCAGCAGTCACCGACTGTTGCAGCGCCAGCAGGCTCAGCTCGTCCGAGTAGGCGAAGCCGGTCTTCTCGCCGCTGACGGCGCGCACCCCCACACCCTGATCGATGTTGTAGCTGCCATCCTTGACGATGCCATCTTCCAGCATCCAGGACTCGTGCCAGCTGCGCTGGAAATAGAGATCGCCGAACTCCACCTGATGGCTCATCAGGCTGCCGAGCAGCTGCTGCAGGCGCCCTTCGTCGAGATCGTTCGGGGCCAACAGGGAGGCACTAACCTGGCTCAATAGACTCAATCTTCTTCTCCACTCTCGTAACGAGCTGTTTTAAATCGTCTTGCCGACGGGTTGGCAACAAGCCACACCATCACAACAAACGGGCATGCTCCAGCACGGGCAAACGGCTGCGTTTCAATTTTTCACCACACCATCAGAGCAAGCGGGCGTGTTGCAACACTGGCATGGTGCGTTTCAATTCGTCGATAAGCCCGGGCTCCATCTTCGCCAGCACTGTGCCGCGCCCGCACTCTTTGCTCGCCAGCACCCGACCCCAGGGGTCGATCACCATGCTGTGGCCCCAGGTCTGGCGCCCCGTTTCGTGAGTGCCGCCCTGATTGGCAGCGACTACATAGCACTGGTTTTCGATGGCGCGGGCCCGCAGCAGCGGCTCCCAGTGCGCCTCGCCGGTCACGGCGGTAAAGGCGGCAGGCACCAGCAGCACGCGGGCACCGGCACGGGCCAACTGGCGGTAAAGCTCGGGAAAGCGCAAATCATAACAGATCGAGAGGCCGAGGGGACCAAAGGGGGATTCCACCACCACAGACGCCTCCCCCGGGCTGAATGTCTCCGACTCACGGTAGCGACCGTGATTGTCCGCCACATCCACGTCGAACAGGTGGATCTTGTGGTAGTGGCCCCTAAGCTCACCACTTGGGTCAAACACCAGCGAGCTGGTGTGAATATGGTCAGAACCTGCGATGGTGGTCGGCATAGCCCCAGCCACCAGCCAGATGCCGTAATCGCGGGCCCATTCGGCCAGTTGTTGTTGAATGGGCGTTGCTCCGCTCAGAGTGGCGCTGGGATCGGAGACGATTGCCTCGGCACCATCCAGATAGCCCTGTCGTTCGCCAAACAGGGCAAAGTTCTCCGGCAGCAGCACCAGCAGCGGCCGCTCTTTTGGCAAGGCTGCCAGCTCGGCGGCGATCTGCTCCCGGTTATCCTGCCAGTGACGGCCAGATACCAGCTGTATTGCGGCTAACCACATGACGTTCTCCTTGTCCGCGTTAATCGCGATCCACAATATTCGGGTCTTTATCCATCTCGGCCAGCAGCTTGCGAAGATGATGCCTGACCAAGCCACGCTGGCCCCGTTCCGCCCATTTGAGGCAATCGAACAACTCCCACACCAGCCCATCCCCTTCGGCCATATAGGCAGGAAAGTCCCAATGGCTTGGGGCGGGGCCAGCTACCTCAAGCGCACCAAGGGAGGAGGTTTTATCGAACAATGGCAAGTAAGGTTTGGCAAGGGGGAACTCAGCCCCCCGATCAAGGATATGGATCTCTATGCTGGACATGTCGAGGAAGATGAACCGCCAGTATGAACAGACCTCTTCATGTCTTCCCTGCCAGCAGTGAAAGATGGGCCGATCCCCCACAATGGTGCGCACCAGTTCGTCTCCCTGCTTATGGAAGCCGGGCTCGGCCAGCAGCAAGAGATCGACATCGGACACCCGGTCTGCCTTGCCCTTGGCGAGCGACCCAACCACTACCCCGGCATCAATCGCAGGATGGGATGTGCCATGTTTCATAACCGATTCCAGCAGTGCGCGCTGCAGTGGCGGGATGGCAGCCCAGTGCTCATCCACCATCATAACGGCCCCTCTGACACAACCCGATCCCCCGCCTGCAGGGTGTAATCCAGCACTATGATGCGCTCCAGCACCGGACGGAAAATGGCCTTGAGGGCATCGTGATCAGGATGGGGCAGATAGCGCTGGCGGGCTGCTTCGTCGGCGAAGGTCATCAGCACGCAGTGGGTAAAGCCATCATCCCTCCCCTCCGGGCTGTCATTCTCCCCCCACTCCACGGCGGTCACGCCGCTGACCTGATGGGGAATGGCGAGAAAGGCGGTACGCACCGCATCTATCCGGGCAGGCTGGGTGCCCGGCTTGAAGGCGATCAGCAGGATATGTCGGATCATGGCTCACTCCTTGTGATGGTGCCGGGCCGCTCGTTCAACGCTGAGCGGGCCCCGCGTGTTTGGGGCTCAGCAGGAAAGGGGTCACCTCTTGGGTAGGCAGGCCGGGGGCAACGGCGTCAACCGCCTCTTTCTGCTGCTGGTTGAGCTTGATGCGCGCGCGATCTCGCCCCGCCTCGATCAGCTTGGGTGCGTCTAGCGGGCCCGAGATGCGAAAATCGATGCGGGTCACCACATCCACCACCGGCTCCAGCAGTTTGGAGAGGGCCAGCACATAGAGACCCGTGACCGGCGTGATGGAGAAGGCTGCCACCACTGGCAGGGTGCCCCCCAGATTGGGGGAGAAGCTCAGCTCGTAGTCGAGCCGCCAGCGCACCAGATCGGCGATCCCCTCGCCGCGCAGGTTGCCTGCCGCCCCCTTCATATAGAAATCATCGTTGCTGACCTGCCCCTGCTTGATGGTGGCAGAGGCGGACATGGATTCGAAGTAGAAGCCCTTGTCGAACACATCGCGAAAATCGAGCCGCAGTTTGCGCAGCAGGGAATCGAGGCTGAGCAGGGAGAGCAGTCGCGCCCCCTTGTCGTTGACCTCCCGCAGGGTGCCACCCTCCAGCTGATAGTTGGCACTTCCCCCCAAGGTCGGCAGGCTCGGGCGATAGGGCACATCCTGCCAGTTCAGATCAAAAGCGAGGGAGCCGGGGGCATCGCCGATGGGCGAGGTGTAGCCGAGCCGCTTGAGCAGTAGCTCGCTGTTGTTGCTGGTCAGCTTGCCACGGGTGCGGGTCTGCATCCGGTTGCCATCGGCCAGCCAGTCGACGCTGCCGGTGAGCTGACTCCCCGCCAGCCGCACATCCAGCCCCTTGAGTGTCACCTTGTTGGCGCCGGGCACCAGCTCCCCTTTCACTTCACCAAGAGGTAGCTCGCCAAAGCGGCAATCGACACAGCTCACCTTCAACCAGGGGATGGATGCCATGATGGCGTTGTCCTGTTTGGCATCGGGATCCGGGCTGAGATCCGAACTCTTGCCAGACCAGTAGATGCGGGCAAACTTGGCGTCGACCGGGCGATTGGCCACTGCGGGCAGGCGGATCACCCCCATCACATCGGGACTGTCGATCATCACCTCGGTCGCCTGATTGGTCGGCCCCACGGTGAAACGCGCCGCCTTGAGGGTGGCACTGCCGATATAGGCGCGAGCCAGCTGTCCATCCACCCACCACTCCTGCGGCAGGAAGGCGGGGCCAACCACCGCATTGCCAGTCTGGTTCTGCGCTGGCAGCCACTGCTTGAGTCGCGCCAGCCAGCCACCGACATCGGCCTCCTGCTGGTTGATGGCGAGCAGCATGGGGGCATCGCGCATTACCCGGGCGCCCGGCTGACCCACATCGACCCGCACCCGACTGAGATAAGGCACCCCTTCGCCGTAGACCAGTCGGGTCTGCATATCCACATCAGCCCCCAGCACGGCGCGAATGTCGGCGCTGCCATCCCGGCCACGGGCGATCACCTTGAGCGGCAGCCGGCTGGCGCTGCTCTTGGCCAGCGGCAGCGGCAGATCCAGCGCCATCCCCTGCAGGTTGGAGTCGAGCGCCAGCTGGAAGCTGAACGGCTTGCTGTCGGGCAGGGTCAACCCGAGCTTGCCGCCCCAGTTGCTGCGACCGTTGAGGATACCGTACGAGGAGATGGCTGCGGGCTGGCGGCGGCTATCCCACTGCCCCTTGAAATCGAGGTCGACCTGATAGTGATCCGGATGCTGGCGCCCCTGATAGTCGAGGGTCAGCGGCTGGTTCCACAGGCTCGCCTTGAGGTTGCTGAAGCGGGTCTGTTCGTTGTCATATTCGAGGCGCCCCTGCACCTTCTCCAGCGGCAGGTCCAGACTGGCGACCCGCACCTTGTTGTTGCTGAAGGTGGCATCACCGCTCGCCTTGACCTCGCTTTCGCCATCGAGAGGAATATCGAGCTTGACCGAACCAGCCATCGGGCCGCGGATCTCGATCTCCCGCAGCGCCTGACCTACCGAACTGCCCAGCGGGGAGTCCTGCAGGTAGTCGCTGATGGCCTTGCCCTCCCCCTGCACCTTGGCATCCACATAGAGGTGGGCGCCGGGGGAGAGATCCGGGATCCAGGCATGCACCGAGTCAGAGCTCGCCTTGCCGAGTTTGGTGGATCGGCTGCGCATATCGAGGCCGGCATTCTGGAACAACAGGTCGATCTGCAGGTCGGTGAGCGGTTGCCAACCGGGGAAGAACTCGTAGGTGGCCTGCTCCAGCGGCACCGCCACCTGGAAGATGCCCTTGCCGTTGTCGTAGGGAAAGTCCCTGAACTCGCCATACCAGAGCAGGTCGGCCCCCTTGGCCTTGCCCCCCTTGATGGCGCCGCTCAGGTAATCCACCAACCCCTTGTCCATCGCCTGCAGCGGGAAGTAGCGATCCGCATGGCCCGCATTCTTCACATCGATGCGGCCGGTCAGGGCCAGGAAAGGGTGCTCGAACAGATCGAGGCGGAAACGGCTGGCCAGGGTCAGATCCGGGTTATCCAGCGCGATATCCTGACCGTAGAGCACCCAGCCCTGTTCCTCGCGCCACCAGTCGAGGCGGGCCGAGAAGTTGTCGACCGGGATCGGCATCTTGAAGTGACGGGCGGGATCCACCTTGTCGTTCGCCAGCGCCAGTCTGGCGCTACCACCGGTCGGGGTAAGCCAGAACTCGCCGTTGAGATCCTGCATCCCGGGTATATCCTGCCACGCCTTGAGGCGCACCTTGCTGAAGCGGCCACTGAGGGAGAGATCCTGCCAGTCGGCGTTGGCCAGCAGCGTCAGATCCTGCACCGAACCCTGCGGATTGGTCTGGCGCAGGGTCTCGCAGAGTGTGGGGTAGAGCGCCGAGACCAGCTGACTGATCTGGGTGATCTTGTCGAACTCTATGCTGGGCAGATAGCCCTGCACCCGATCCCCGATCCGCTCCAGCTGCAAGCGGCTCTGCAACCAGGGCTTGCCATCCAGCTTGAAGGTGACGTTATGGCTCGCCAGTTGCCAGTCGGTGCCCTCACGGCGCAGCTGGATCTTGCCTCCATCGAGGCCGAAACGGTGCATCTCCCCTTTCTTGGGATCCTTCCAGATCAGGTAATTGTTGCCAAACGCCAGCAGGGTATTGCCCAGTTTGCCGCTGTCAAACTCGCTCCAGAGCTGGAAGTCGAGCTGACCGGCAACCTTGGGTTCGCCCGCATGGATCCTGGCCAGGGTCGGGGTGATATCGAGCTGGCGGGCCCCCAGATAGAGCTGACCCTTGAGGCGATCGAGCCGGGCAGTCGGGGCGTCCACATCCAGAATCAGATCGAGGGTGCTCTCGCCCACCCCGTTGATGAGGTAAGCCTTGCCGACCCCCTGATGGCGCTTGCCACGGTTCTGCCAGCGTAGTTGGGCGATGTCGAGGGCACGCAGATCACCGAGGGAGGTGGTGACGCTGAGGCGGGTATTGTGCACATCGAAGGTAGATAGCTGGGTCAGCAGAAAGCGCAGCAGGGCGCCCTGCTGGGGATCGCCGGAGGGGCTGTCGTCAGCCGGTTGGCGCAAGTCGATGGTGATATCGCCATCGCTCAGGATCAGCTCGCCAAACACCGGCTTTAGCTCGTTAATAGTGCGCCAGAAGTCGAGATGCACCCAGGCTTTGCCGAGCTGTACGGCAAAACGCCCCGAATCCGGGGCGATGGCGAGTTGCTGCAGTTCGAGGGCGGGCCCGGACTGTGTCCAGTCCAGCCCCACTTGCTCCACGCTGACCTTGAGTTGTGAATCACCCAGCAGAGTGTGGATCAGACTCTCCCGGTATTGATTCAGCAAAGGGCCCCCGACCCGTACCAGCGTGACCAGCATGGCCATCAGTACGAACAGGACCCCCAGGGCCAACCAGCCCCGACTCAGCCAGCGATAGACCAATTACATCATCACCACGTCGAACTGCTCCTGACCACAGAGGGGTTCGCTCACTACCCGCACCTGCTTGCCGATGAACACTTCCAGCTCCGCCAGACTGTGGGACTCCTCGCCATGGAGGTAGTCGGCCACGGCCGGGGCAGCGTAGACGGTGAACTGATCCGCATCATAGGCGCGATTGACCCGGATGATCTCCCGCAGGATCTCGAAGCAGACCGACTCCACCGTCTTGACCCGGCCGCGTCCCTTGCACTCGGGGCACTCGGAGCAGAGCACATGCTCCAGACTCTCGCGGGTGCGTTTGCGGGTCATCTCCACCAGACCGAGCTGGGAGAAGCCATTGACGTTGGTCTTGGCGCGATCTTTTGAGAGCGCCTGCTCCAGGCTGTGCAGCACCCGACGGCGGTGATCTTCCGACTGCATGTCGATGAAGTCGATGATGATGATGCCACCGAGGTTGCGCAGGCGCAGATGGCGGGCGATGGCCGCAGTCGCCTCGACGTTGGTGTTGAAGATGGTCTCTTCCAGATTGCGATGGCCGACAAAGGCGCCGGTGTTGATATCCACCGTAGTCATGGCTTCGGTCTGGTCGATGATGAGGTAGCCGCCGGATTTCAGCTCTACCTTGCGCTCCAGCGCCCGCTGGATCTCGTTCTCCACGTCGTAGAGATCGAAGATCGGCGACTCGCCAGGATAGTACTCCAGCTTGCTGGCCAACTCAGGCACGTACTCTTCGGTGAAGCGCTTTAGCTGATCGAAGCTCTGGCGCGAGTCAACGCGGATCTTGTCGAGCTCGGCACCGACGAAGTCACGCACTACCCGAAATGCCAGACTGGGATCCTCGTAGAGGATCTTGCAGGGTGGATACTTCTGCTTGCGCTCGAGGATCTTGCGCCACAGCCGTTTCAGGAAGGCGGCATCCTGCTCCAGCTCCTGTTCCCCCACCCCTTCGGCGGCGGTGCGAATGATGTAGCCACCCAGCTCGTCCACATAACCGGCCACGGTGCGCTTGAGGCGCTCCCGCTCCGCTTCGGACTCGATACGCTGAGAGACGCCGACATGAGCGCTGCCCGGCATAAAGACCAGATAGCGGGATGGCAGGGTGATATCGGTAGTGAGACGGGCACCCTTGGTACCCAGCGGATCTTTCACCACCTGCACCATGATGTCCTGCCCCTGACGCACCAGCTCGGCGATGTTACCGACCTGGAACTGCTCCTTCTCCTTCACCGCCACACACTCGGTGTGGGGGACGATATCAGAGGCGTGCAAAAAGGCTGCCTTGTCCATGCCGATATCGACGAAGGCCGCCTGCATGCCGGGCAGTACCCGACTGATCTTGCCTTTGTAGATATTGCCGACAATGCCGCGCTTGGCCTGACGCTCTACATGCACTTCCTGCAGCAGGCCGTTTTCGACCAGAGCGACCCGGGTTTCGGAGGGGGTAACGTTAACCAGCAGTTCTACCGACATAAGTAACCTTGCCTGTTCCAGTTTTGAATTCTATAGAGCCAATCCGGTACAACGCGCGCAAGGGAGAAACGCAGCAGAGCACAGCTGACGGGAAATTATTTGAGCTGTTCCAGATGATGCTTGATCAGCAGGTCTGTCTCCAGCAGGGGCAGGCCGACCACGGCGCTATAGCTCCCTTCGATGCGGCTGACAAACTTGCCGGCAATACCCTGAATACCATACGCCCCGGCCTTGTCACAGGGCTCACCGGTCTGCCAGTAGGCCTCGATCTCGGCCTCGTCCAGCTTGCGAAACGCCACGTTGGTGGTGACCAGACGCACGTCACAACGATCCTTGCTGGCCAGCGCCACCGCCGTCATCACCTGATGCACCTTGCCGGAGAGGGACTCCAGCATATCTTTGGCATCAAGCAGATCGGACGGTTTCTCCAGTACCCGGTCGCCCAGCACCACTATGGTGTCAGCACCCAGCACCGGCAACGCCGTCGGCGCACACGCCACGCCCGCCATCGCCTTGTCACGGGCGAGACGGCAGACATAATCCTGCGCCTTTTCACCCTCTTCCCGCTGCTCGGGCACATCCAGTTTCAGCACCTCGAAGCGGTAGCCAATCTGGGTCAGCAGTTCACGGCGACGGGGAGAAGCCGAGGCGAGATAGAGTTGTGGTTCGTTGTTTTTGTTCATATTTACCTGATATTGAAGCGGCGCCGCACCTTGCGCAGCACCAGAAACACCCAGGGCCATATTAGCATCGTCGTCAACGTCGACCAAAAGTAGGAGAAGTTGAGACTGGCCTGGCTGAACAGATGCTCGGCCCAGAATACCGTCATTTTACCCACCAGCGAGAGGCCACCGATGATCAGCGCCTGCTGCCAGAGGGAGAAGTTGCGGATCTTCTGGAACTGGAAGGCCGCCAGATAGGTGGTAATGGCCATCGCCATCGCCCGCACGCCGAGGGTGCTGCCAAGCAGCACATCCAGCAGCAGGCCCGCCACCCAGGCGGTGCCGACGTTGGTCCGGTGCGGCAAGGCCAGCGCCCAGTAGATGAGCACCATGGCCAGCCAGTCCGGGCGGAAGGGGTCAAATTCGAAAGGAAGCGGCAGGATCGACAGGCTCAAGGCCAGCAGGATCGAGATCCAGATCCAGATCCTGCCGCTGGCGGGTTCTAGCATTAGCGGGTGGCTCCTGCGGCGGACGCAGCGGGAGCCGCCCGTTCGCCATCCTCATCATGTACTTCAGGCTTCTTGTCGGTCCACAGCAGCAGCAGATAACGCAGTCTGTCCAGCTCCACCAGCGGCTTGGCCTCGACCTGAGCGAAGGGCTTGCCCTCCACATACTCGGAACGGGTCACGGTCGCCACCGGATAACCTTCCGGGAAGCGGCCACCCAGACCGGAAGTGACCAGCAGATCACCCACCTGAATATCGGTATTGCGCGGCAGGTTGCGCAGCTCAAGCTTGTCGAGCTCGCCACTGCCGGAAGCAATAGCACGCAAGTCGTTGCGCAGTACCCGCACCGGAATGCCATGGCTGGAGTCGGTGATCAGCAGCACGCGACTGGTGGTGGAGCCCACGTGGAGCACCTGACCAATCACACCCTGATCGTTGATCACCGCCTGACCGTTGTAGACGCCATCCAGCGCCCCCTTGTTGATCAGCACCTGATGGCTGAAGGGGTCGGAATCCACCGACAGCAGCTCGGCCACCATCTTGCGGGACTCCTTGTGCACCGGCGAACCCAGCAGCTCACGCAGCCGCTGGTTCTCGTGTTCCAGCTGATCCATTTTGAGCAGACGGGCACGCAGGGTAAACAGCTGTTGCTCCTGCTGTTTGGTCTGCTCGATGAGATCGGCGCGGGTCTGCACCTGGGTCGACATGGTGTCGAGCAGGGTACCGGGCGCATTGGCCATGTATTGCAGGGGACTGACTAACGAACTGAGGTAGACGCGGACATGGGTAAACACACCGAAGCGGGAATCCGCGACGATGGCAGCGATGGAGATGATGACGGCGAGAAACAACCGTAACTGAAGCGAAGGGCCTCTACCAAAAATGGGTTTCATGGGTCGTCAAAAAAGAGCCGGCACGCTGGCCGGCTTTGGGTCTTATTCGTAGTGGAACAGATCGCCACCGTGCATATCGATCAGCTCCAGCGCCTTGCCGCCGCCACGGGCCACACAGGTGAGGGGATCTTCGGCCACGACGACAGGAATGCCGGTCTCTTCCATCAGCAGACGGTCGATATCTTTCAGCAGAGCGCCACCACCGGTCAGCACCATGCCGCGCTCGGAGATGTCGGAAGCCAGTTCCGGCGGAGACTGCTCCAGCGCCACCATGACGGCAGCCACGATACCGGACAGCGGCTCTTGCAGCGCTTCCAGGATTTCGTTGGAGTTGAGAGTGAAGCTGCGCGGTACACCTTCAGCCAGGTTGCGGCCACGGACTTCAATCTCGCGCACCTCTTCGCCCGGATAGGCGGAGCCGATCTCGTGCTTGATGCGCTCGGCAGTCGCTTCACCGATCAGGCTGCCGTAGTTGCGACGAACGTAGCTGATGATCGCCTCGTCAAACTTGTCGCCACCGATACGGACGGACTGGGAGTAGACCACACCGTTTAGAGAGATGATGGCCACTTCAGTGGTACCACCACCGATATCGACCACCATGGAACCGGTCGCTTCGGACACCGGCAGGCCGGCACCGATGGCAGCAGCCATAGGCTCGTCGATCAGGTAGACCTCGCGGGCACCGGCGCCCAGTGCGGACTCCTTGATGGCGCGACGCTCAACCTGAGTTGAACCGCACGGTACACACACCAGCACACGCGGGCTGGGGCGGAAATAGTTGTTGTCGTGAACCTGTTTGATGAAGTGCTGCAGCATCTTCTCGGTCACGTAGAAATCGGCGATCACGCCGTCTTTCATCGGGCGGATTGCGGAAATGTTGCCCGGGGTACGGCCCAGCATCTGCTTGGCGGCATGACCGACAGCAGCGACCGATTTGGCGTTCCCGCGCTCTTGGCGAATGGCGACAACTGAGGGTTCGTTAAGGACGATCCCTTGATCTTTTACATAGATCAGGGTGTTGGCAGTTCCCAAATCGATCGACAGATCGTTGGAAAAGACGCCTCTGAGCTTTTTGAACATGGCTACGGGAAATCCTAAGAATTTGGAGGTGCAGAAAACCGGCTAACTTTACCAATGCCCACCCCAATGGGCAAGCGCTCAAACTGTCGCCAATCAATCAGGCGCGACAAAAATGCGAGTCATCACTCACTCGCACACGCTTGCAAACACTAATAAACAAGGATTTAGGGGGATGCTGTTGAGCCAACCCCCCTTACACATCAATTACTGCAATACTTCGCGCCGATAAATAATTCTGTCATTACCCCGGCTGGAGCCGAAAATGGCCTCACCTTTCAGGTTTCCGTCATTGGCACTCGTTGGGTCAGACAACCAGAGGGGCTGCGACGGCTGTTTTGCCAATTCGACCTTGTAGGGAATGCGCACCGAGATGTCCGGCTTGGCAAAGTGGAACAAGATCTCCCCGTCTTTCGCCAGTGCAGCATCCCCACCCGGTGAAGAACTGCCCAACCCCAGCTTGATCTTGCGACCCGCCCCCAAATTCAGCTCGCGAGTCGCCGCATCAAAGGTGTGACTCGGATTGAGGAAAGTGAACCCCTGATTGGCCAAAGAGAGCTGGGTACATTTATCTTCCTTGTTTTGCAGCCAGTTGCCCGCTTCGTAATATTGCATCTGCAGTGGAATGGCCAGCGGCGCCGAGGCCAGGCCCGCCGCCGTACCAACCTGCAGGCGGCCGTACAACAGCTTTTGAGTACCCAGCAGCACCGCATTACACCCCGATCCGGAACATGTCCCAGCGACAGCAGTATTCATATTTGGATTAGCCAACAGTGTATTGCCGCCATCCTTATCATCGACTTTGAGACCAAAGCTCAACGTGGCGAAAGGTGCTTCTGGACTCGCTGCACGATCAAAGCGGGTATTCAGCCCCAAAGGTGACTGCTGATTTATACTGGCGACGCCACTTGCCCAACTGAGCGAGGGCGACAGCGTGATACGCTTGTCACGCGCAATGCCATCCAAAGCATTAGCCGCCACCATCTCAGCCACACCTTTAGCGAACGCCCCCTTATAGTTCTGTGTCGTCCCTTTCTGCAGATTGCGTGCAGTGAGGACAAAACCGCTGGCAAAGGGCTGGCTCATGTATGTAAAGGCATTGCAGGCAGGCGTGATAAAGCCATTACTCAAACTGTAATCCCAAGGGACAAAACGACCGATGGGTACGCTCCATCGCAACACAGTCTCAAGTTGGGGTAATTCATCCTGATAAGCGGGATAAGGCACAAAGTTGCTGACGCCTAACCGGATCACCCCGACCTCAGACCAATTCGCCGTCACGTTTGCTACCCCGCTCGCCAACGTGATCGTGGTTGGCGAAAATGCTCCGCTGACGCCCGTTGTCGGCGCTAACAGGGCCCAAGAGAGCGTTTTATTACTGGTAGTAAACCCTGGGGTTAACTGATCCTGAGTATTGACTGCACTGGCTTGTAAAGTAAAAGGCTCGCCCGCTTTGCGATAGATAGGACAAGTGGCATAAGTACTGTCGTTATTTCCCGAGCACACACTCTGTCCTTGAGCCTGGAGTGCGATCGCTTTGGGAATCACGGCAACGGTATCACTACCGGTCAACTTGAGGGTGCCTGTGACATCATTCTTAAGGAAAGTAGTATCCAGTCGCAACACACCGGCATCCGGATATTGCAACGTCAACTGGCCAACTCCATTGCTATCGAACGATACGTTAACGTTCCCACTTGGCGATATTGTGCTGCCATTGATCGTCGGCACTGCATTGCTGGCAGTATCAGACACGACCTTGGTAGAGCCGAATTGCAGGGTCTGATTTCCTGTCAATAATGGAACGCATACCTTGGTTGCTCCAACATCGCTGGATTTAATGGCTCGAATCGTCGAGTTTGTTGAACTACCGGCATAAAAGGTGGAGAAATCAAACTGCAGAGCAGCATCGGAAAAATTCATAGAACAACTGCTATCAAGCACACCATCGCGATAACAACGTAATAACGCCGAGGGATTTGCGCTTGATAACCCAATGACAACACTCTTGGCAGCCAGAGAAGATAATGTGATATCAGCTGTTCCTGAACTACCCAAGCTGACCGGGTTACTACTCCATCCGTTGCTCGGCGTCATACTGACACTGGCGTTACCTTTATAAAGTTGGCTACAACTGTTATCAAGACACGCGGCAAGCCGAACCTGTGCGGGTTCACACGTCAATGAGGAAGAAGGATAATAAACCTCATAATGGTCAACAACCGCCGTAGCTGTACATTGGAAAGATTGGCTATCGATGCGCGAGTTATTGCCTAACACCACGGATTTACCATTCACGCGCCCCATTAAATATGAAGCAGAAGATAAGTTAATAGTTTTAGCTGAGCTATCTGCTTGATAGACCATCCCGGATAGGGTTGAACCATTGGCTAAATATGCACTATCATAAACAACCATCAGTAACTTACTGATGTCACCGGAAATATTTGAGCCAGGACTGTTAATGTAGCTAGCCGATCCCATATCGAGATTTTTAACAAATATACGAACCGAGCCATCAACAATGATCGATGTATCATTATTCATCTTCAATGTTTCGATCCAGTAATCGCCAGCGGCCAACTTCACCGTATAATCTCTACCACCACGCCCACTTCCCAAGTCAAGAACTTTAATGCTAATACCCGAGTTCTCGATATTTATTTGTGACTGATGAGCTGTGCTAATTGTCCCAAACTGATTGCCCTCTACGGCAGTGAGAAAACGCGTTTCGGCAAAACCAACGGAAATGTTACTACCTGCACTTAATGGAAACCGGGAAGAGGGAGCGCCAGACCAGCCATTTACCATACCTGCAGCAACACAAGCGCTATTATCACAGTTTAGACCAGATGTACCTTTTATCTGACCATTAGGACCGTATCCAAGGCGACCCCCTTGAGAACCAAATAACTGCCCTGCCGTATAATTCGTATTCCCTGAGAAGTCAATTCTGTCGCTACTTTCTCGACCTTGGGCTGGATAAGGAAAAACCTGTGTACATAAATCATCAAGTACAGGAATATCATTTTTAGGCGTGTAACGCAGGATCATATCATCCCAGCTTATATCATCCCTATCTCTGGCATTTACTGTTTCGATCCATAATTCGTAATTACCAGCAGCAAGCTCATAGTTTATATTCCAATTGACATCCCCATTGCTATTGAAGTAATAAACCAATGGTGTATATGCACTACCAACTGGACGGATGAACATGCGTGAACCGTTATTCACTCCCCAATCACGCAAGTTATATAACGTGAGTGCATTCAATTGTGACCGCTTATTAAGCGTGAATTGATATAATATATAAGTACCGTTTGGCGCGGGGGGATACCAGCGAGTAGCATCAGTATTCTCACCTATATGGGAACGTTCAATAAAATGAAACGCTGTCGTAGCACCATTGGTTACCAACCTTATATCTTTGAATGAAAAGTCATCCCAGTCTCTACAATAAGGGTCATACGCCCCCCAATAGTACCCATTTGAAAAACAACCACCCCAAACAGCCATCTTGTACTCACCGGGGTTTAGCAACCATCCGCCATAACGAGATACCCTATCCCGTGAATAGTCATTAGCCCTCTCATTCAGCACTACATTTCCTAGGCTGTCCCAAATAACAAAATTAGCTCCTGCATCCAAACCAGTAGCGCTCTCAAGCCGGAGCTCGGATAAGGTCACAGGGTGACTAATATAAAAATGGATAGGGTTGACAGGTATGTAAGCCGAAAATCGAGTCGAAACCAAGGTAGTTGGACGAAGGGCATTACTTGTATTATCACCAATCAAAAACTGTCCAGGTAAAACAATATCTGCTCGAGCCAACTGAGAGACCAAAAGCAGCAGCCATAGCAAAAAACACTTCATTTTTTGGCTCATATCTGGCCTCCATCATAAGCTTCGACCATCAGGGTTCGGCTCACGGCAAAATCAGGGTTGGCACTGTTAAGGTCCGAGCTGCCACAGGTTCCGACACTCTCGAGACGATAGCCATTGGTCACAGATCCGTTATAGGTCACCGGCACCGTGGCGCAACGAACCACAGCCTGACAGTTGGTCAGCCCTGGATTGCTGGCAAAGCTCAGTGGGCTGCTTGCCAGGCAGACCGCAGGTGGGTTTGGTTGGGCAAGAGTGCGCTTGGGGAACAACCGATAGAGTGCCACTTCCAGACCGCTCTGGGCGGCCAGCAGGGCCCGCACGCTGCGCACCTCCACGGTATTTTTCTCGCCGCTATCGACCAGAAAACGGCCCATTGCAGCCGCCAGCAGCGCCATCACCACAATCACAAACAGGGCGATCATCAAGGCACTGCCTCGCATCCGTCCGAAAGCCTGTGGATCAGGGCACATTGAACACCTCTATCTTGTGGTTGAAGGTGACCGACTCCCCCTTGCGCTCGAAGACAAAGCGCATGCCAAACTCCCCTTCGGCGTTAAACGCCGAGGTTTCCCGATAGAAGGTGCCAATACGAAGGGAATCCGCCATCAACACGCCCTGTGCAGGTAAGGGTGCTCCAATGGGGGCTGTGGCACGGGTCAGCGTGTTTCCTTCCACACAGTAGCGAACCTGCTGGTTGGCAAAGTAGACCCGGCTGCCTGGAGAGAGGCCAGTCAGACTCTCGGCACTGGTATAGCGGATGGTTTGCGCTCCGGATACGGGCGTCAGCACATCGGTAACCCTGGCTACACAACGGCCATAATCGCAGCCTGCAGTAAGCGAACCGACATTTTTGTCCGGCACGGGGAATACAATCAGCTGATCGTCTTTTTTAACGGCGGTGGCATCCACATCCAGCGGATTGGCAGCAGAAGCCGGGGTCGCCATCACCAGCTCAAGGGTGGCCGTGCTCCCCGACATGGCGCGGTTAAGCGCCAAATAGCGGCTGGAGGTGCTGATGGGCCAGAACCGCAAACAGGCACCGGTGTCGACCCATGTCCCGCCAGTCGTCTCGATCCGCTCCGAGCCCGGCACCGCATCGCGCAGTTCGCGGTTAAGCCGCTCCATGGCGAAGCGGGCATCGCTCATCAGTTGCTCACGGCTGCTGGCATCGCCATAAATCTGGGTACCGATACCGATAAACTGGCTGGTAAAGGTCGCCATTATCCCGAGCAGCAGGATGACCATCACCAGCTCGACCAAGGTAAAGCCACGATTACCCCGAGGTTTACGGTAGGTTCGATTGGCCGCCAGGCGTAATCGAACGCCGGAAGTGGTTACAGGCGCGGACATTCGGACAGGTAAGCAACACCCAACAGCGGAGCGATCCATCAGTAGTTCCCCCGATAAAAGGAGAAATCGAGCACGCTCTGATCCGGTAGCTTGATCTGCAGATCAATGCGCTTGCCCACAGAGCAGGGGGCGGCACAACTCTTGAAGGTGCCGTCGCTGAAATCGGCTCCACGCACCGCAATTTTCACCTGATAGTTGCGATACTCCTCGCTGCTGACTCCCACCTCAGTTTGGGTCAGCGTGTTGGCATCCACCCAGCTACCTGCGGTATCGAAATCATCCACATCGTTATAGGCATAGGATGCGGGCTCGCCATCCGGACCATAACTGGTGGAGCAGGAAGAGATGGTCACCCCAGCCACCTGCTCGCCACAACGATAACGACCACCGTTATGATCCGAATGTTCATCAAACGACTTTTGCAAGATCTCGCCGGAGAGGCGCTGGGCCAGCTGGGCGGCGCGTACCTGCTGCACCGGGTCTACCGCCTGCGGCGCCTGATTGATAAGCAACCCCAAAATGCCAGTCAAAGCCACCGCCAGCAGCACTATGCCAACGATCAGCTCAATCAGGGTGAAACCACGCTTAAGGGATCTCATGAATAAACCCCTCTGACTCAATCTTGATACGACTGGTCTCGCGACCATCACTCACCAGCAAGGTACAACCGGTGGCGCAGCTGCCTAGCGGTCTGCCCATCTGATCGAAGCGCAGCACGAAGTTGTTGCTGTTATTGAGGGAGATAGACATACCGGCAGAGGGGGTCACCAGCCGACCACGGGTGCGCAGATTATCGGTCCAGCCACCGCTCAGATCATCGCTGGCAGGACACGCAGCATAAGTACGGTGGGCAAAACGGGGAGAGGCAACCACCAGCTGGGTACAGCGGTTGGCAGGCTCATGCATATTGACGGTCTGTACCAGCCGCAGCCGGGTAAGCAGCTCGTCACGCACAGTTTGAGTTTCAAAGCCGCCTTTGCCCAGCCATTTGGGCACGGCAAAGGCGGCCAGAATCCCGAGTAACAGGATCACCAGTACCAGTTCAATCAGGGTAAAGCCCTTGGTTGCAGGCATGGAGGTTCTCATCAGGGAAAAGAGAAAGCGAGGTCAAGGCCTCGCTCAGATCCCTTTTAGTTGCCGCAGTTTTCAACATTAATGCTAGGTACACCACCAGCACTGGTCAGATTATTGTTGTATACAACCTGACACTGGCTGTTTGCAGCATTATTAGGTTTGAAAGTGCCATCTGAACCAGATACCTGATCCCAACCATCAAGGGTAACTGTTTTTTTCACGTCAGCATTCACAGGATAACCATACGAGGTCTGAATTGTATCGCCAGCGATAGAAACAGCTCCCGAAGACCCCTCAATCCCCAATAGAGCTGCCTTACTGTAAACAAGCTGCGAGGCACTCTGTAGCGATGCTTTAACGCCATCAGCTGCAGCTTGGCGTGCATCACCTTGCAGATTCAGGAACTTGGGTGCAGCGGTGACCGCCAGAATACCCAGAATGATGATCACGATAACCAGTTCGATCAGGGTAAAACCCGCCTGTTTTTTCATTTCACTTTCCTCTGTTAATTAATATTTGTGGTCACCTGACCGGACGCCGGACGGTAACTGAAACTCATAAATGCATCAGTCTTGCCTTGCGGATCCTGATACTTGCCATCACTGCCCTTACTCAAACTATTGACCAGATAGTAACGGCAGACCGAATCCAGTCCATTACTGCTCACTGTGGCATAGTATTTCAGGTCATTGCCGCTACCGCGCACTTCATTGAAGCTGGCCGTAGCCTTGGGCGGGTTTTGCAGTAACCCCTCCCAAATATTGAGACAACGTTCGGCGGTCAGATTAGCCGGATCCACATCGGGATTACCGCTTGCAACGGTATCCATGGGATAGCCGGGCGACAGCTCGCCGTTGCTGATCTGGGTATCGGTCGGAGTGGTCAGATAGAAGCGACTACCGTCATAGAGCACGGTATTGAGGCTGTCCTGTTTGGCGCGACCTTCCGCCTCCCATTGCGCCCGCACCAGTGAAACGCCGGTAGCAAAACCGCCAGAGACCCCTTCCACGCTGGCCTTCTTCGCTTCGTCAGTCACATCGAGAAAGCGCGGCAGCGCAGTCACCGCCAGGATCCCCAGGATCACGATAACGATCACCAGCTCAATGAGGGAAAAGCCGGCAGACCGTCTCCTCATCCCGTTTTCCGGCATTGATGGTGCCATTGGTTTCATTGTCATGCTCCCTCCGTAATGCCCCACATTATTTCATGCAGGCCCAAAAAAATCATGTAGTTGGGTCATACGATTAGTTTCATTCAAGGCTTTTTCATCACCCGCCCGTCAGAAAACTGATAAACCAGCCAATAACCATCCCACCCCATCTCGCAACCACTGCCATCGGGGCGGGCCAGAACTTGCAGGGGAGGCATGCCCCCCTTCATCTCACCCATCAGTGCCAGCCACAACTGACGGCAATTTTCCGAAGGGGATTGCAGCGGCACCAGCCCTAGGGGCCACCCTCGGGCATCAAACTGCCACCCCTTGCCGGCGACATGCAGTGTCTGCGGGCGCCGCTCATCGAGCCAAATGCCGTGCAAACGCTGTGCCCGCTCGGCAAATTGCTCCCCCAGCAGGGTGAGGGTGAGCTGCTGCGCCTCTTCCCGGTGCCCCTGATAGCTACGCACCAACGTAGCAACAATCACCATCAACAGGATGATCACGGCGATCCGCCGATATCCGGTCAGCCAGCGATCATCCTGCTGCGTCTGTCTGTACATCCAGCCCTCGACTCCACCGCTCACTTGCCTCTTACGGCTCTCATCATGTCCCACCATTCAAGCGTGAAGATGCCGAGTTACTTGCCGCGAACTGCGCGCATCATGTCCCACATGGGGGTGAAGATACCCAGTGCCAGGATCAGTACCATCACCGCCACGATCCCGATCAGGATCGGCTCGATGCGGGCGGTGAGACTCTTGAGGTCATAATCCACCTCCCGCTCGTAATACTCGGCCGCTTCGTGTAGCAGGTCATCGACCTGACCGGTCTCCTCCCCCACGGCGATCATCTGCATCACCAGCGGGGTGAACAGGCCGCTGCTGCTGGCGGTGCGCAGCAGGCTCTCGCCCCGCTCGATACCGGCGCGCATATCCCGCACTCGCCCCGCCATATAAGCGTTATCCACCGCATCGGCCACCAGGGTCAGCGCCGTGTTCAGCGGCACCCCTGCCTTGAGCATCATGGAAAAACTGCGGGCAAAACGGGCCAGCAGGGAGCGCTCTATGATGGTGCCAACGATCGGCAACTTGAGCTGCCAGCGGTGCCAGGTCAGCTTGCCCTTGGTGGTGGCGATCCAGCGGCGCCAACCGAACACCATCCCAGCCAGAATGGCGAGCAGCAGCCACCAATAGTTGACAAAAAAGTGCGAGGTGGCGAGCAGAATGCGGGTAGCCAGCGGCAATTCCACCCCGAATTTGGCAAACATGCCGGCAAACACCGGGATCACCATGATATTGAGGATCACCATGGCGATACCGATGGCGATCATCACGAAGCTGGGATAGCGCATGGCGGTCTTGATCCGCTTGCGGGTCTCCAGCTCCAGCTCGAAATAGTTGGCGAGCTGCAAGAAGGCCTCTTCCAGCTGACCTGTGTTCTCACCCACATGGATGATGGCGACAAACAGGCTGCTGAATACCTTGGGGTGCGCCTGCATCGAGCTCGAAAGCGGGCGACCGTTGCCGAGATCTTCCCCAAGCGAATGAAGCGCCCGCTTGAGCGGCTTGCTGTGAGTGCTCTCCTCCAGCCCGGCAATGGCGCGCAGGATCGGGATCCCGGCCCGAGTCAGGGCATACATCTGGCGGCTGAAGATCACCAGCTCATCCAGCTTGACGCCCCCTTCCAGCAACAGTGACCAGTCGATGGCGGCGGATTTGGCCTTGCCCGGTTTGAGCTCGGTGGGCATCACCCCGCGGCGCATTAGCTGTTCGGCGGCCGCCATCTCGTTGGCCGCTTCAACCACGCCACTGGTGGCGTTGCCCTGGCTGTCACGCCCCTTGTAGGCAAAGTTAGCCATCGCTTACCCCAAATCCTCGGCCAGTCGCAGCACCTCATCCACCGAGGTGATCCCCTGACGGGCATAATCGAGGGCCGTCAGGGCCAGCGGCCGATAATGTTCGTGTTGACGGGCCGCCTTGGCGAACCCTTCCGCATCGTTGCGGCGCAGGGCATCCATCATCGGCTGATCCAGCTCCAGCAGCTCGTAGACCCCGATCCGGCCGGAATAACCGGTAAAGTTGCAGCTCTGGCAACCCCGGCCCTTGTGATAGGTGTGTTGGCCAGGCGCCTCGCCGGAGAGCACAGTGAGCCAGGTGGCCTGCCCTTCGTCGGGCGCCTTCTCCTCGACGCAGTGCTCACATACCCGCCGCACCAGCCGCTGGGCGACCACCGCCCGCAGGGCACTCGCCACCAGATAGCCGGGCGCCCCCATGTCGATAAGGCGCAAAGCACTGGTCACCGCATCGTTGGTGTGCAGTGTGGTCAGCACCAGGTGACCTGTGATGGCGCCACGCAGACCGATCTCCACCGTTTCGTTGTCCCGCATCTCACCCACCAGCAGGATGTCCGGATCCTGACGCAGGGTGGAGCGCAGCACGTTGGAGAAGGTGAGGCCGATCTTGGGGTTGACCTGCACCTGATTGACACGGGAGAGACGATACTCCACCGGGTCTTCTACCGTGATGATCTTGTTGCTGGACTGGTTGAGCTCGGAGAGGGCGCCATAGAGGGTGGTGGTCTTGCCGCTACCGGTCGGGCCGGTTACCAGGATCATCCCGTGCGGCCGTTTGAGCTGGCGACGGAAACGGGTCAGGATCTCCGGCGGCATGCCGGTCTCGGTCAGCGACAGGATGCCGGATGATTGATCCAGCAGACGCATCACCACAGATTCACCATACTGCACCGGCATGGTGGACATCCGCACATCCACATCGCGACCGCGCACCTTCATGGCAAAACGGCCATCTTGCGGCAAGCGCTTCTCGGAGATATCGAGCCCCGCCACCAGCTTGAGACGCAGCACCAACGCCTGGGCGATGCGCACCTCGTTGAGGATATTCTCGTGCAGAATGCCGTCGATCCGCTGGCGAATGCGCAGCACTTTTTCATCCGGTTCGATGTGGATATCCGACGCCCCCACCTGCACCGCATCCTCGAACAGGGAGCGCAGCAGCTTGGCCACCGTCGCCTCCCCCTCGTCGTTGGCCCCTAGGTTACTGGAGCCCAGCTCAAAGCCGGAGTCCTGATACTCCTCCTGCAGCTGTTCGGCGAAACTCTCAATCTCGCGGGTACGGCGATAGAGGCGGTCGAAATACTCCAGCAACTGCCCTTCCCGCGCCACCGCCAGCACCATGATGCGCGGGCTGAGGAGAGCAGCGATGGCATCCAGGGCGCTCAGATCCGCCGGGTCCGACATGGCCACCGTCACCTTGTTGTCGGTAAGGTTGACCGCCAGCGCCCGATAACGGCGCGCCTGCACTTCGGGCAGCAGCGGCACCGCGGCGGCGTCGATGGTGAGGTTGTTGAGATCGAAGAAGGGCACATCCAGCTGGCGGGCGAGGAACTGCAACAGCTGCACCTCGCTGATAAAACCGAGGTCGATGAGAGTGGTGCCCAGCTTGCGGCCGGTCTGACGCTGCTGCTGCAGGGCAAGCTGCAGCTGATCATCAGAGATGATCTGCTCTTGTACCAGCAGGTCGCCGAGGCGCATTTTCAGTCTGGGTTGTGCCATGTTTGCTCCGATCTCTGTTACTTCACACCCGTTGCCGCATCCAATTCCGCTTTGCTAATCGAACCTGTTGTTTATCAAGGGGTTAGTTGGCCAATTCGTTGTTCCAGCCAGTTGGTCGATGCCTCGCCGAGGTTGCCGTGCAGCAAGGCGTTGCGATAGGCATCGAGCGCCCGCTGGCTGTGACCCTGACCATCCTCGGCCACGCCGAGACCAAGCCACCAGCGGCCCTGATCCGGCTGCTGACGCAGCAGCTTCACATAGAGCGCTGCCGCATCGGCATTCTGGCCCAGCTCCTGAGTCAGCCCGGCCCAGGTCGCGTAATAGTCCATGTTGCTGGCGAGATCCGGCTGATAGCCGGACAGCCAGCCAAGCGCTTGCTGCTGCTGCCCCTCGCTGATGGCAAGGCGGGCCAGTAGCAGACGAAAATCGGCCTGTTGGGGATCGAGCCGGATCCCCTCTTCCAGCAGCTGACGCGCCTCGGTCAGACGGCCCTCGCCGTAGAGCAGCCCCGCCAGCTGCTCGCGCGCCCCTTGGTTATAGGGATCGTGGGCCAGCACCTGATAGTAGTTGTCCTGCGCATCCCGCAGGCTTCCCTTGGCCATGGCGGTGGTCGCCTTGCGCTCCGCCAGTGCTGCCAGCTCCTTGGCCGACAGCTCGACCGTCTCGATCTTCAATACGCTCGGCTTGCGCGGCGCGCTGGCGACTGCCTGCTGCTCTGCCGCCAGTTCGGCGTAAAGCTCGGGCTGCAGCTCTTCATCGGTCGGCTCCGAATCGTCAACATCGCTGGAGGCATCAAAGGGCGCACCGTCGGCCATGTCGCCAGAGTCATGTTCCCCAACCTCATCATTCACCTCGTCCTGACTTGGCAACGGCAGCGCGGCCGCCACCTCGACCGGCTCGGGCTGGCTGACTGGCGCGGCGGCCCTTGCCACCACATCGAGGGCGATCACTTCACTGGCAGCCGTCACGGTATGGGTCTGCTGCCAGTAGATCCAGGTTCGCCAACCAAGGATCCCCAGTGCCAGACCACAGATCAGGGTCAGCAGCAACATCCACCATCCCTGCTGGCGCGCAGGGGCAATATAGACGGCAGCACCTTCGGATCCTTGCTGGCGCCGGTCCAGATCTTTCAGCATCTGGTTGATAACGCTCATGGCCAGACTCCATAAGCCAGGGCGCACCCCAGCAACAGTAACAGGGGCCACCAGCGCCGTGGCGCAAAGCGGCTCGCATCGTCGGTATCGCGAATGGCAAGCCGGACCAGACGGCTATCGATCTGGCGCACACCCTGACCATAGGCCAGCATCAGGCACTTCTGCGCCAGGATATTGATCAGTCTCGGGATCCCTCGCGATGCACGCCACAACAGACGCATGGCTCGACCTGCAAACAGCGGTGCCCCACGGTAACCGGAGACCTGCAATCTGTGCTCCAGATAGGCGCGAGTCTCGTCAAAACGCAGTGGCCGCAGGTTGTAGGAGAAGCCAATCCGCTGGCGCAGTTGGCGCAGATGCGGCTTGGCCAGTCTGGCATCCAGCTCCGGCTGGCCGAACAGCACGATCTGCAGCAGCTTGCTCGATTCGGTCTCGAGATTGCCGAACAGGCGGATCGCCTCCAGGGTCTCGTCCGGCAGCGCTTGCGCCTCGTCGATCAGCACCACCACCCGATTGCCCTGCTGGTGCAGGCTGATCAGGTGACGATGGATACGATCGGTCAGATCCAGCTCGCTCTGATCCCGTACCGCCAACCCCAGCTCCAGCGCCAGCGCGATGCGCAGCTCGGCCGGAGTGAGGTGGGGATTGGGCAACCAGGCAAGCCGCACCGGACGCGCTTCCGAGCCCAGCTCGCTGAGCAACTTGCGGCAGAGCAGGGTCTTGCCGGTACCCACCTCGCCGGTCACCTTGATAAAGCCCTCCCCCTGCGCCAGCGCCCAGTTAAGCACCTGCAGCGCCTCTTCGTGAGGCGGCAAGCCGTAGTAGAAGCCGGTATTGGGAGTGAGGCTGAACGGTGCCTCCTGCAGGCCGAAGTGGGTCAGGTACATGAGACCTCACCTGCAACGGCAAGCAAGCAGCCTGTGCTGGCAAGGCCGCACAGGCCGTTCGGGATAAGGGTGACCGCATCTGGTGTCATGGGTCAGCCCTTGGCCGGATACCACTTGTCGAGCAGCTCGGAGGAGCGTTGCAGCTCGTTTTGCCAGGTATCTTTCTCCACCACGGTCGGTTTGAGCATGATCACCAGCTCCACCTTCTTGGTGCTCTCGCGGCGGTTGGTAAAGGCTTCACCCACCCAGGGAATATCCCCCAGCAGCGGCACCTTGCTGACGATCTCCTGCTTGTCGGTCTTCATCAGGCCGCCGATAACGATGATGTCACCGTTATTGGCCTGCACCACGGTATCGGATTCGCGTATCGAGCTCTTGGCGAGCGGCAGGGTCATCTTGCCTCCCGTGGTGCCCAGATCGATGGTTTTGTTTTGTTCTTCGGTATCAATCACTGAGGGATGGATATGAAGCAGCACCTTGCCCTCTTCATCGATCTGTGGCGTTACGTCCAGCGCGATGCCTGAGAAGAAGGGGGTCAACTCAACATTTGGCGTCCGCTCAGTCCCTGTTGTGGTTGAGGTAATTGTCGTCGTCGCATTGGTGACGAAGTACTCGTCCGTCCCGACCTTGATCACAGCCTTCTGATTGTTTGTCGCAGTGACACGGGGGCTGGAGAGGGTATTCACATCCCCCTGAGTCTTGAGCAAGTTGACCGCTACGTTAAAGTTGCCGTCAGTAATAGTGAAACCAGCCCCTCCACCAATTGCGTTAAAGATGGGATTTACTGCACCAACAAGACTCTCGCCAAGGGATCCTCCTCCATTCAGCAAGTTGTACTCTGGAGTAGCCCCCGGAGCCACCAGCTTAGGTTGAGCAACCTTGGGAATACCTTTATTTCCATCCCAACTAGCTGTCAAACCGCTCCAATCTACCCCCTGCTCATAACCTTCACTAAGAGCTACTTCCATAATTCGCGCTTCGAGTACGACCTGACGTTTTAAATGGCTTTCGGATTGAGTCAGGAATTCACGGACTGCTTTTAGCTCTTTCGGATAGGCACGAATAGTGACCAAGCCTGCCTGTGGGCTGGTAATGACAGCCCGACCATCACCATTTCCAATCAGTGTTTGCAAAGTGTCACGTAGGTCGGTCCAATAATCACTGTTGGTATCAGTCTCAATCTGGGTACCATTCGATGTGGTTTGAGTATTGGAATTACTCGAAATACCTGTGCCATTCTGGCTAGATGATATTTCGGTATTGCTGTTGTAATTCAACCCGCTGTTGTTTGAGTTGTTCTCACTAGAAGTCACCCCGCCGGTGCTGACCGAGGTGCGGGAGAGGCCACGACGGGACATCATCAGATAGTTGACCGGGATGGTTTCGGTACGCAGACCCGCCGGATAGATATGGAAGACATTGCCCTTGCGCTGCACGTCGAAGCCGTACATGTCACCCACCACCGCCAGCACTTCCGGCAGAGTCACATCCTTGAGCTCAACGGAGACCAGCCCAGCCACCCCGGGGTGAACCGCCACGCTGTAGCGGGAGCCCTTGAACAGGGAACCGAAAAACTCCACCGCCTCCACGTCGTGAGCCGCGATACGCAACCGCTTCTCCGGCATGCCGACCGGCATCTGGGGCCGGTTCAGCTGCAGCAATTCACTTTGCACCGATTTGGGCAACGCGGTCAGAGGGGCAGCCTGTTTCTGCTGTTCGTTCATGGCCTGTTTGAGGGCATCCTTGGCCTGGGTCGGCTCGGGGTGCTGATACGTGGTACAGCCTGCAGCCATCATGGCCACGGAGATCAGACAGAGACGGTGTTTTTTCATGTAATTAGGGCACCCTGACTTGCAATTAAACTCGATAAAGCCGATTCACCTCTCGAGAGGCAAGCACGACTCAAACCCGGATCTTGCTGGCAAACAGTGTTACCGCATGGCGTTTTCCCGCCTTTTCCAGCACCACGGCATCGGCATTGATGGCCACCAGCGTATAGCCGTCCACCTGTTGCCCGACCCGATAACTCTTGCCATTAAGTACCGCCAGTGCCGGGCCATTGCCCAGCACGACACTCTGCAGCTTCGGCAAACCGGCGCTGCTCTCGCCGGTCGCACGGACGCCAACCGCCACATCAGCCAGCGGCGCGGTGGGATCCTGCAATACCTCGACCTGCTCCGCCTGTACCAGCAAGCTGAACAGGCAACAGCACAACGCAAACACTCTAGCCACGGATAAACTCCTTGCTGGTACTCAGGGTGTAGATCTCCATCTCCACCACCGCGCCGGGATAGGCTTTGACCTGATAGTCGAACTGCTTCCAGTAAAAGTGTCGCGGCAAGGCTTCCAGCGCTTTAAGATATTGATACACATCGAAATAGCCGCCTTCAAGCTGAAGCCGGATACCATGCTTGTAGAGATTGACCTTCTGCTCCCCCGCCATCAGCGGGGTAGGCTCCAGCGAACTGAGGGCCAGCATATGGAGATTGGCGGAGCGGGAGAGCAGCGCCTCCAGCACCAGCGGCATCTCGTGCGCCGGGATCAGATCAACGGTCTGGGCCTTCAGCTCATCGTCGATCCGGGCCAGATCCGCCTCGACTTGCGCCAGCTGGTCGCGAACTCCCTGATTGGGATCCCGCTTGAGCCGGGCCTGTTTGCCGAGGTTTTCCAGCTCCATGATCTCGAGGTCGCGCTCGGCGGCACTCAGGGCCATGCGATCCTGCTGCAGGCGAGTATCAGCGCCATCGATCCAGCCGTAGAGTCCGGCCGCGCCCAGCAGCACCAGACCGGTCAGCAGGATCAACACCCGCTCCCGCTGGCTCAACACGGCGATACGCTGGCCCCATGCCTGCCATTGTGCTTTCAGATTCATCAGGGTTTCTCCCGCGCAATGCCGCTCAACTGGAAGGTCAGACGGCCCTCCTTGTCACGGCCGAGGGTCAGTTCACCAAACTCCTTGCCTACCAGACTCGGGGTCTGCTTGAAGCGGTTGACCCAGGCCGGTACATCCTGACTGCGTCCGGCAAAGCCGGAGAGGTTGATCCGCCCTTCGTTGATCTCGATGCGCTGCAACGAGAGGTTGCTGTTGCGAATGCGGGAGAGATCCGCCATCACGCTGGCATAGCCCTGGGATTTTTGCAGGGTCAGGCTGCCCAATTGGCGCATCAGCCCCTGCTTGGCTGTCAGCTCATCCTGCATGTTGACCAGTTGCTGTTGCAGCCGGGGATCCGCCTGATGGCGCGCCAGCTCGGCATCGAGCCGCTGCGCCTCGCTGCGCTTGAGTTCCAGCTCGGCAGAGCGCTGCGCCAGCGCCCGGCTGACCTGCTGCTGTTGCCAGCTGTAACCAACCCCCGTCAACAGGATCAGCAGCAGCGCAAAGCCCCATACCAGCGCCATCTGATTGAGGCTGGCCCACTGCCGCTTGGGGCGAAACTCGGCGCCATAGAGGTTTATCTGACGTTTCATCACGCATCCTCCCCGATGGCGGCTGCGTAGGCCGAGAGGTATTCGACGCCGGCCAGGATCGCCTTGTTGGCCATGGCGGAGACGGCAAAGCCGAAGGTCTGCTCCATGTGACGCACCAGGGTACCGATAAAGGGCGAGGCGACGGCGAACTGCATCTGCCCCAGCTCGGGCAATTTCAGCTGGCCCGCCAGATAGTCGAGGGAGCGCTGGATCTCCAGCGCCAGTGAATCGAGCAGCATGCTGTCCGGCTCATGTTCGCCAGTCAGGCTGGTGAAACCGCGCAGCTGGCGGGAGAAGCAGAGCCCGCCCTGATGGAAGACCAGCAGTTGCAGATCCTGCCCCTTGGGCTGCCACAGCAGCATGCGCACCGTCTCGTCAGCGTCATAGAGAGAGGTCAGCGCCAATTCGTCGCTGATGATGGATTGCAGGGTGGCGATGCCGTTGATGGCATCGGCCAGCTGTTGCACCCGGCTCTTGGGCAGGCAAATCACATTGATGCGCGGACGACCGGCCGGCGGGGTGGGCAAGTCCACATAATCCATCGCCAGTTGCAGCACGGGTTCGCTGACATAATCCTTGATGGCCCAAGGGAGCGCCCCCGCCATCTCGGCGTCAGGCACGGCAGGCTTGTCGATCTGGATCTGTTGATAAAGGCTGGCGGCGAGGGCCACCCGCACCGTAGACTTGGCCAGCCCATGACGGCTGAACAGCTCGTTCATGGCCACTGCCCACTCCTGTGGACCGTTGATGGTGCGCGTCGCGAAGACGGGGGGATTGCCCACCGCAGCCAGCATGATCCTGTCATTGGCCAGCAAGAGCCCGACCTGGCGGCTTGGCGTCGACCGTCTGAACAGTTGTTTCATGTAAGCCCGCCCATCAATAGTGATTAAATGTATGAAATATTAACATAAACAGCAGATTAGCCTCCAGATTAAAAGACGGACTCACCATTGCAAGCCAGCCTTTCCGCCGAATCAGAGGGTCAAGCCATCCTCCCTTCCCCCCTGCAACGCCTCCACCATCCGTTGCTGACCCGCTATGGTGTCGAGCTGTGGTGCAAGCGGGATGATCTGATCCATCCGGCCATCTCCGGCAACAAGTGGCGCAAGCTCAAGTACCACCTGCTGCATGCCAAAGAGCACGGCAAACGGCATCTGCTCTCGTTTGGCGGCGCCTACTCCAATCATATCCACGCGCTGGCGGCAGCGGGGTGCCAATCTGGTCTTCGTACTACCGGTATCATACGGGGCGAATATGACGCCGTCAGTAACTCTACCCTGCGGGATGCCCGGCGCTGGGGCATGGATCTCGTTTTTGTCGACCGCCAGAGTTACCGGCGACGACAGGATCCCGACTGGCTGGCCCAATTCGATGCCCCCGATACCCTGATCGTGCCGGAAGGAGGTAGCAGCCCGCTGGCCATCCCCGGTGTGGCGGAACTGGTCGGCGAAGTGCCCTTCTCGCCGGATCTCTGGGTACTACCCTGCGCCAGCGGCGGCACTCTGGCGGGCCTGATCGCTGGCAAACAGGATCGGGAGCAGATCCTCGCCATTGCGGTACTGAAAGGAGGTGGCTTTATCGCTGACGAGGTGTGTCGCCTCCATCCCGCGGCTGCCAATATCCCCGGCTGGCGCATCGCGCTCGATCACCACGATGGTGGCTACGCCAAATTCAGCCCGGCCCTCTGGCAGTGGGTGCAGGATTTCAGCGCCACAACCGATCTGCCCCTTGAGCCTATATACAGCGGCAAGGCGATGTGGGGGCTGTTTCGCGAGCTGGCGGCGGGCCGCATCGCCCCCGGCAGCAAAATCGTCTTTATCCACACTGGCGGCATGCAAGGGCTCGCCGGTCTGCAGGAGCAGGGGCGACTGTGAGCCCCGCCTGACGGCAACCGCAAACAGCATCGCAAACAACAGAGGGTCGCCCCAAGGCGACCCTCTGTTGTTTATCTCAATCACCAGCCGGTTCCAGCACCAGACGCTGGGGCTCGGCAAACCAGGGCCCCTGTCCGGCATGCACCCCGAGGTGGCGCAGCATCTTCCACTCATCGCCACTCTCCACCCCAACTGCCAGCACCCGGGTGCGGGTATTGGCGCAGCCCCCGACCAGACTGCGCACCGCCATCTGGTTGACCTGACGGGCATGGATCTCCCGCACCAGGCTAGGGTGCAGCTTGAGGAAGTTGATCTCGAACTCCTTGATGTACTGGGTGCTCACCACATCCTGACCGGCATGATCGATGGCCAGCTGGCAGCCCAGCATCCGCAAGGAGCGCAGCGGCCGCTTTAGCGCCTCGAAGTGGCGGGTCACCTGGGATTCCGAGAGTTGCAAAATCAGCCGCTCGTTGGTGCTGCGCGGCAGCTGGAACAGAGCGAAGAAGAGCCAGCGCTGAAACTCGCGGTTGAGCAGGCTCTGGGCACTGAGGGTCAGGCTGATGGGGCAGCTCTGCTCGGAGCGCTGACGCAGCAGAGCGAGGGTCTGCTCCGCCACCAGCCGATCCAGTTGCAGCAACAAGCCCACCTTCTCCGCCATCGGCATGAAGATCCCCGCCTGCAAAGCCCGTCCCTGCTCGTCGTGCAGATAGGTGAGCAACTCCTGCTGCAACACCACCTGCCCCCGATCCTGCTGGATCGGCTGGGTATAAAATTCGATGCCGTGCTCTTCGAGACGGCGGCTGATCAGGGTGCGCCAGCGTACTGTGCCCTTGCTGCTCTGCTCCTCATCCAACTGCTTCTCGTAGAGGAACCAGCCGTTGTGCCCCTGCAGACGGGCGCTCTTGAGGGCCAGCTCCGCCTCCTCCTGCACCTTGAGCAGGCTGTCTTGTGCCTGATAACAGACGGCGCCGAGATAGACCGCCGTCTCGGGGTTGACCTCCTGCGGCCAGTGCAGCCGTTGCAGGCTCTTGAGCAGCTGGCTGGCGCTATCCACCATCTCGCTCTCGGACATATTGGGCAGCAACACCGCAAAAACCTGGCCGGCATAGCGGGCCTGCAGGGCACCGTTATGTTTGCGCACGAAGGCACCGATGGTGGCGCTCGCCTCCATCATCAAATCATGCCCCAGCAGCTCGAACTGATCGGCCTCCAGCTCCTCCAGACAGGCGAGATCGATCAGCAGCACGCCGCCGCTCATCACGCTCGCCTCCATGATGGCGCTCTCCAGCCGGTTGTCGAAAAACAGCCGGTTGCCGATGCCGGTCATCTTGTCGACGAAGGCGTTGCTGCGAATGAAGTTGTCGAAGCGGCTGCGCTCCTTGCGGGCATCAGCCAGCTCGGCGAGCAGATGATCGAGGGCCTGACTGGCGGCCACCGGCCACTCTTCGGCGGGGTCATGACTCAGTTTGGAGAGTTTGTCATCGAGGATCAGCTGGGCGCGAATGCCCAGCAGCTCGGCCCCGCGCAACTGCTGGCGCAGCCAGCGGATGGAGTACCAGAGACCGAACACCACGATAAAGATGCCCAGCGAGATGCCGGACATTGCCTTGATGGAGTATTCCGCCTCCTTGAAGGGGCGCTCCAGCTTGAAGTTGGCCTGCATGCCAGCCTGATGGGGCAGCGGGTGGCTGTATGGCACCAGCAGCTGTTCGTCGACCGGATTGCGCACATCGCGGAACCAGTAGACCCGCTGGTTATTCTGGCGCACTTCCAGCTCTACCACATGGGCAGCCCGCAGCAGAGTGGGCAGCCAGTGGCTCATATCTTCCATGTCGTGAGCAACATCGAGCTGCTTGTCGATCACTTCGACCAGCGCATCGACCTTCTTTTGCTGCAACTCCATGCCCAGCTCGCGAAAGCTGAACACCCCGCCAATCAGCACGGTCGCCATGGCTGCGATCACGCAAAGGGTGATAAATGAGACAAGCTGTGTAGTGAGTTTCATGCGCCTTTCCGTATGCCCAGCATCATCCATGTCGCCTCATGGTAGCAGCGGCGATCGGGCCACAGCTATGGATGAAGATCCCGCTTCTGCAATTTAAGCGGGCAAGCATAACCCAAAGCAGAGGGAGAATACCAAGGATGACGGGCTACAGACGCGGGAAAGGGCGGGATGACAGACAGAAAAATGGTCCCTCAAAGGGGACCAAAAGGAACACTCATATCAAAACTAACACTCTGTGCTACTGACAAAAAACAGATACAGGAGTATTGAACACACGGTGAGTCAAACCGCAGGGCTACTCTAATGCAGTTCGGATAAGCTGAGCAATTGTCATTTATGACAGGTCAGCGATTGAATCTAGCCGAAGTTAATAATAAACACATTTAAAATCATGCAGTTAAAAAATCAATCAACAAGTGTGACAAGTCGGACTCAAATTGATTGCACTAATGCTCTATGATGGCAAAGTCCATTTGTGTCTCATGAAACTGGCAGGTACTTCCTTTGCGTAAATCACCCGTCTGGATCGCTCTGTTGCTGTTCGTCCTGCCTGTCGTGGGCAGTCAGTTTCTCGGCCTGTGGTTTGCCAAGCCGATGGCCTTTCATCTGCTGGAAGAGAAGGTTGCCGAGCTCAAGGGAGCCATGGCCGTACGCCACCGGGAGCTGGATGCCGCCATCAACAAACAACTGGCACAATTTGAGTTCAACTGCGGCGCCAAAGACATGGAGCTGCTGCGCGATCCGCGCTTCTACAGCGCTCATATCCGCCTGCAAGGGTTGGAGCTCGCCTCCGGCAACAGCTGCTCCAGCCTGGGGGTGGAGATCCCGCTGATCAAAGAGCTCCAGAATAGCGGGCAGAAGTTTGGCAAGTTGGGGATTACCGCTACAGTGGCCAAATACAATACCGAACAGGAGCTGGTGGCCTTTTACCGATCCGGCGACAACCTCGCCTACTGGGTGCTGGATAACAGCTGGAGCCACGACCTGCTGCAACACCCCTGCAGCCACTGCTTCTATCTGGAGTTCAGCCGACAGGATACCGATGCAAGCACAGTCCACTTTCCCCGTGGCGACCAGGAGATCAAACAGGAAGAGAGCAATATCAGCCTCAGTTTCTTCGATCCCAATGAACTCACCAAACAGACGGTCTGGGCGGGAAAAGCGCTGGAGCAATATGCCCATGACCAACTCAATCACTACGGTCTCTGGTTCGGTATCGCGCTCGGTGCCCTGTTAAGCGTCACATACTGGCTGCTGCGCAGCTATCGGCGCTCCCTCAAGGGACTGCTGCAAACAGGATTGATACGCAAGGAATTTATTCCCCTCTACCAGCCGATAGTGGATGCCCGTACCCATCAAGTGGTGGGATTCGAGGCGCTGCTGCGCTGGCAGCGGGGAAGCGAGCTGATCCCCCCGGGCACCTTTATCGAATATGCAGAGGAGCAGGGACTGATCCTGCCGATGACCGAACAGTTGCTGGAGCAGGTGATCACTGACCTGCCGCAGCTGGCACCGGAGCAGTGGGTCAGCGTCAATCTGGTGGCGGCCCATATCGAGCAGCCCCTGCTGCGCACCTTGCTCGCTCACAGCCAAAACCCCTCACCCACCCGGCTCACCTTCGAGCTGACGGAGCGCAAGCCGATCCTCGACATCAAGGCGGCCACCGAGGAGATCACCCTGCTGCAACAGATGGGGTATCACTTCAAGCTGGATGATTTCGGTACCGGCTACGGCGGCTTTGCCTACCTGCAGAGCCTGGGGATCCGCCAGATCAAGATCGACAAGATGTTCGTCGATACCATAGGCACCAACGACCTCAAGCGCAGCGTACTGGATGCCATCATCGTCTTCGGTCGGGAATCGGGCATGGAGATGATCGCAGAAGGGGTCGAGAGTCAGCTGCAGGTCGACTATCTGAGCCAGCACGGCGTCTATCTGATCCAGGGCTACTTCTTCGGCAAGCCCATGCCGCTGAAGATACTGACCCACTGGCAACGGGAGTGGCAGTTGCAACACCAGAAGGCCAGCTAACGCAGATATGGCAGGATCTGGCCGCGAAACAGTTTGGTCATCGGCTCGACATCATCAGGTTGATGCTGGCGGTAGCGCTTCGGCCATCAGGCGGGTAAATCCCCCTACTGGCCTTAGCCCGGCGCCATGGTGAAGTCGAACCGACTCCTGCCACCCCTTATTTACATTCAGCAACAAAATGATCTGCCCTGACGGGGATAACAACCTTTATCATAAGGAGCCGGTTATTGCGCAACCGATAACCGTGCAGTCTGTTTATGTCATACGGTCGTCAAGACCCCCAATAGAGAACCATTGCCTATGAAGACAGTTATCCGGCAAGAGATTGCCCTGCCCGTTGGCCTGCTGACCCTGCTCTTTTTCAAGACCCTGGGCAGTGACCTGCTGACAGAGACAACTCCGCTCGGGATCTATCTTCCGGTTTCGGCGGCATTACTGGCCATCGTCACCTGGGCCATCTTCTCGGTAGTGCGCCACTCCGATGCCCTCGCCATCAAGCTGGGCGAGCCCTTCGGCACCCTGATCCTCACCCTCTCGGTCATCTCGCTGGAAGTGGTGATGATCTCCTCGGTGATGCTGACCGGTGAACCCAACCCCACCATGGCCCGCGATACCATGTTTGCGGTAGTGATGCTGGTGAGTACCGGTCTGGTGGGCTTCACCCTGCTGTTTGGCGGCTGGCGCTACCACACTCAGAGCTTCAATCTGGACGGAGTGAAATCCTATCTGGTGGCCATCATCCCGCTGGCCCTGCTCTGTCTGGTACTGCCCAACTTCACCGAGGGTGGTGCAATCGGCAGCATGTCGCGCGCCATGTCGTGGATGCTGATCATCATCTCGATCCTGCTCTACGGGGTCTTTCTGCTGATCCAGACCCGCAGCCACAGCCACTTCTTCGTCGACAGCGATCACGAGGATTATGAGGAGCACCACGGCCCGCTGCAGAGCAACGTCTATCACACCATCCTGCTGCTCGCCTACCTGCTGGTAGTGATCCTGCTGGCCAAGACCCTGGCCATCCCCATCAACTACGGGGTACATGTCATGGAAGCACCCGCCGCACTGGGCGGCTTTATCGTTGCCTGCATCGTGCTGGCCCCCGAAGCAGTCGGCGCCATCAAAGCCGCCTTCAACAACCAGCTGCAGCGGGCAATGAACCTCTACTTCGGCTCCGTGCTGGCCACCATCGCCCTCACCGTGCCTGCCGTGCTCTTTATCGGCTCAATGCTGGATCAGGAGGTACGCCTCGGCCTCTCCCCCGCCGATATGGTGCTGCTGGTCACGACCCTGATGGTCTGTAAAGTGACCTTCAGCAGCGGCCGCACCAATGTGCTCCATGGAGCGACCCATCTGGTGTTGTTTGTGGTCTATCTGTTCCTGATGTTCGAACACGAATAACCGCGTTCAACCAATGTCAGAAACGCAAAGACCGCCCGATTGGGCGGTCTTTTGTTATCTGCTCCCGGCGGTCACCGGCTCCAGTGAAGCTGCTTCCCCCTCATCCCCAACCCTTCCCCCGCCAGGAGAGAAGGGTGATCAAGGCTTACAGGCTGGGCAGCACCCCGGCCGGGATCAGGTCGTTGTAGCTGGCACGGCCCAGCAGGGCGGCGGCCGCTTCGATATCCGGCGCGAAGTACCTGTCCTTGTCGTAGAAGCTCACCTCTGCCCGCAGTCGTCCCTTGGCCAGCTCGATCAGCTCGGTACTGCGCAACGGCGCACGAAAATCGAGCCCTTGCGCCGCCGCCAGCAGTTCGACTGCCAGAATACCGCGGGTATTCTCGGCCATATCGGCAAGCCGGCGGCCAGCGAAGGTCGCCATGGAGACGTGATCCTCCTGATTGGCGGACGTAGGCAGGCTGTCCACCGAGGCGGGATGGGCCAGGGTCTTGTTCTCGGAGGCCAGCGCCGCCGAGGTGACCTGAGCGATCATAAAGCCGGAGTTGACCCCGCCGTTGTTGACCAGAAACGCCGGCAGACCGGACATCCGAGAGTCGATCAGCAGCGCCATGCGCCGCTCGGAGAGGGAACCTATCTCGGCGATGGCCAGAGCCAGATTATCGGCGGCGAAGGCAACAGGTTCTGCGTGGAAGTTGCCGCCGGAGAGGATCTCCTCGTCATCGGCAAACACCAGCGGGTTGTCGGAGACCGCGTTGGCCTCGCACACCAGCACCTCGGCGGCCTGGCGGATCTGGGTCAGGCAGGCACCCATCACCTGCGGCTGGCAGCGCAATGAGTAGGGATCCTGCACCTTCTCGCAATTGTGGTGGGACATGCCGATCTCGCTGCCATCCACCAGCAGGTGGCGATAGCAGGCGGCCGCATCGATCTGGCCACGCTGACCGCGCACTTCGTGGATGCGGGCATCAAACGGCCGACGGCTGCCGAGCGCAGCCTCCACACTCATGGCACCTATGGTGATGGCACCAGCGAACAGATCCTCGGCATGGAACAGCCCTTCCAGCGCAAAGGCGGTACTCGCCTGGGTGCCGTTGAGCAGCGCCAATCCTTCTTTGGGTGCCAGCGCGATAGGCTCGAGCCCGGCAATTTTCAGCGCAGTAGCGGCGTCGATCAGCTCGCCCTTGTGGCGGGCCTTGCCCTCCCCGATCAGCAGGCAGCTCATATGGGCCAGCGGTGCCAGATCGCCGGAGGCACCGACGGATCCCTTCTTCGGCACCACCGGATAGACTTCGGCGTTGATGAGGGTCATCAGGGCCTCAAGCACCGTCAGCCGGATGCCGGAGAAGCCTCGCGCCAGCGAGTTGAGCTTGAGCACCATCATCAGCCGTACGGTGGCGTCATCCATGTACTCGCCAATCCCTGCCGCGTGGGAAAGCACGATGGAGCGCTGCAGCTCGTCCAGCTGCTCCACCGGAATACGGGTGTTGGCCAACAGGCCAAAGCCGGTGTTGATGCCATATACCACCCGGTTCTGCTCGATCACCTTGGTAACCACCGTAGCGGAGGCGTGGATCCCCGGCAGGGCGGCCGGATCCAGTGAAACATGTACCGGCTCGCGGCTGACGCGGCGCAGGGTGGCAAGATCCAGCTCGCCAGGAGTAATAGTCAATTCAAACATGGTGTTACACCTTTCCTTTGACACCGTCGGCGCCGTCAATCATCGGCAGATCCAGTTTCGCCTCATGGGCACAGTTGATGGCAATCTCGTAGCCGGCATCCGCGTGGCGCATCACCCCGGTGGCCGGATCGTTGCGCAGCACCCGACCGACCCGCTTGGCAGCGTCATCGGAGCCGTCGCAGACGATCACCACGCCGGAGTGCTGGGAGAAGCCCATACCGACCCCGCCGCCGTGGTGCAGCGACACCCAGGTCGCGCCACCGGCGGTGTTGAGCAGGGCGTTGAGCAGCGGCCAGTCGGAGACGGCATCGGAGCCATCCATCATCGACTCGGTCTCGCGGTTCGGGCTCGCCACCGAGCCGGAATCCAGATGGTCGCGGCCAATGACGACGGGGGCTTTCAGCTCGCCGTTTTTCACCATCTCGTTGAAGGCCAGGCCGAGGCGTACCCGATCCTTGACCCCGACCCAGCAGATCCGCGCTGGCAGCCCCTGAAACGCGATGCGCTCGCGGGCCATGTCGAGCCAGTTGTGCAAATGGGGATCATCGGGGATCAGCTCTTTCACCTTCTGATCGGTCTTGTAGATATCTTCCGGATCGCCGGAGAGGGCCACCCAGCGGAACGGGCCAATCCCCTCGCAGAACAGCGGCCGAATGTAGGCGGGGACGAAGCCGGGGAAGTCGAAGGCGTTTTTCACCCCCTCCTCAAGCGCCATCTGACGGATGTTGTTGCCGTAATCCAGAGTCGCCGCGCCGCGCTCTTGCAGGGTCAGCATCGCCTCCACCTGACGGGCCATGGAGCGACGAGCGGCCAGATTCACCTCCTGCGGGGCACTCTGTTGCAGCTCGCGCCACTTGGCCACGCTCCAACCCTGCGGCAGGTAGCCGTGGATCGGATCATGGGCGGAGGTCTGGTCGGTCACCACATCCGGGGTGATGCCACGGGCCACCAATTCGGCAAAGACGTCGGCGGCGTTGCCGAGCAGGCCGACGGAGACGGCGCTGCCGCTCTGCTTGGCCTCTTCGACCATGGCCAGCGCCTCATCCAGGCTGTGGGCCTTCTTGTCCACATAACGGGTGCGCAGACGAAAATCGATGCGGGTCTCGTCGCACTCAACGGCGATCATCGAGAAGCCGGCCATGGTGGCGGCCAGCGGCTGGGCACCGCCCATGCCACCGAGACCACCGGTGAGGATCCAGCGGCCCGCAGGCGAGCCGTTGAAGTGCTGGTTGGCCACCGCGAAGAAGGTTTCGTAGGTGCCCTGCACGATCCCCTGAGTACCTATGTATATCCACGAACCCGCGGTCATCTGGCCGTACATCATCAGGCCCTTTTTATCGAGCTCGTTGAAGTGCTCCCAGTTGGCCCAGTGGGGCACCAGATTGGAGTTGGCGATCAGCACCCGCGGCGCATCCTTGTGGGTCTGGAACACCCCGACCGGCTTGCCGGATTGCACCAGCAGGGTCTGATCCTCCTCGAGCCGAGTCAGCACCTCGACGATCTTGTCAAAGCAGGCCCAGTTGCGGGCGGCGCGACCGATGCCGCCATAGACCACCAGCGACTGGGGATGCTCGGCCACCTCGGGATCCAGGTTGTTCATCAACATCCGCAGCGGCGCCTCGGTGAGCCAGCTCTTGGCGGTCAGTTCAGTGCCGCGCGGGGC
Organism: Aeromonas sp. Y293-4; assembly: GCF_027705905.1. Classification (NCBI taxonomy): domain Bacteria; kingdom Pseudomonadati; phylum Pseudomonadota; class Gammaproteobacteria; order Aeromonadales; family Aeromonadaceae; genus Aeromonas; species Aeromonas sp. Y293-4. The sequence continues at coordinate 103,891 of NZ_JAPDCI010000012.1, forward strand.
ACGGATCACGCGGTTAGGATCATGACGGGGATCCTGCTGTTGCACAGACATACACACTCCTTGTTGTATCAATAGGGTGCCTTCGGCGACGAGCGGCCAAAGGGGTTAACGGGTCAACAGATGAACCAGTCGCGCGGCCACGCGGGCACTGCGGTTGTCCTGATCCAGCGTCGGGTTGTACTCGGCCAGATCGGCAAGCCTGAGCTTGCCGCTGGCCCGGATATGGGCAATGAGCGGTTCGATCACCGCCAGCTCCACGCCGCGGGCGGCGGGAGCACTCACTCCCGGCATCACGGCTCCGGGCAGCACATCAAGATCGATGGTCAGATAGAGGTGATCACAATCGGCGATAAAGGCATCCAGCCCGCTTAGCAAGGCTGGCAACCCGGTCTGGGTCATTGCCTCGTCCAGCACATGCCACACTCCCAGCGACTTGGCGCGGGCAAACAGGGCTTGGGTATTGGCGGTCTCGGCCACCCCGAGGCAGGCGTAGTGAAACGGTGTGCCCTGAGCGGCACACTGCTCGGCGATCTGGAAGAAGGGGGTGCCGGAGCTGGCCAGATCCTGCTTCATGCGCAGGTCAAAGTGGGCGTCGAGGTTGATGATCCCGACCCGCCCCTGGCCCGCCAGATGCAGGTTGAGGCCACTCCAGCTACCGAAGGCCACCTCGTGACCGCCCCCCAGCACCAGCGGGAAGTGGCCCAGATTGAGAGCAGCAGCGACCCGCTCGGCCAGACGGCCGTGGGCGGCATCGAGATCGCCATCGGGGCAACTCACATCCCCGCCATCGTAGACGGGTCGATTCAGGTGCCAGGCAGTGTTGGCCAGCAGCTTGCGCACCGCCAGCGGCGCCCCGGCTGCACCAATGCGCCCCTTGTTGCGGCGAACCCCTTCATCGCAGGCAAAACCGAACAGCACTACACCAGCTGCTTCTTGTGCCCCGGCGGCCCAGGGCTGCACCTTGTCGTGCCAACGCAGGGCCAGTTCGCCATCTTCCGGATCCTGCCGTCCCTGCCAGAGCGACATATCGACCGGGTTGAACTTATCCATGGAGGGTCTCCTCACCGTTGAAGATGCGGCCTGCCAGCTGATCGACGCCAACCATGTAGCTCAGCTCGGCCGGATGGGCGCAGTGCCAGATCAGGAAATCGGCCGCCATGCCCACCCTGAGCTGGCCAAGGCTATCCTGCTCGCCGAGCGCTTTGGCGGCGTGACGGGTCACCCCGACCATGGCCTCCAGCGGGGTCAGGCCAAACAGGGTGCAGGCCATGTTCATCGCCATCCGCAGCGAGACAATGGGGGCCGTGCCCGGGTTGATATCGGAGGAGACCGCCATCGCCACCCCCGCCTTGCGCAAGGCGGCAACCGGCGGCAGCTTGGTCTCTTTGAGGAAGTAGAAGGCGGTGGGCAACAGGGTGGCGACCACGCCACGGTGGGCCAGCGCCTGGATCCCTTCCGGATCCAGATACTCCAGATGATCCACCGAGAGGGCGCCAAAGTGGGCGGCGAGGGTGCTGCCGCCGAGATTGGAGAGCTGATCCATATGCCCTTTCACCGGCAGGCCGTATTGATCCGCCGCCAGATAGACCTGCTCGGTCTGGGCCAGCGAGAAGCCGATATGCTCGCAGAAGACATCTACCGCATCGGCCAGACCCGCCTCGGCGGCGGCCGGAATGATCTCCTGACAGATGGTCTCGACCCAGCTGTCGGGATCGTCGCGATACTCCGGCGGCACCGCATGGGCCGCCAGCAGAGTGGTTTTGACCCGGATCGGCAGCGCCTCTCCAAGTCGGCGGGCCACCCGCAGCATCTTGATCTCGTCATCCAGCGTCAGGCCATAGCCGGACTTGATCTCCACCGTGGTGACCCCTTCGCGGATCAGGGATTTCACCCTCGGCAGCGCCAGCTCGAACAATTGCTCTTCGCTGGCGGCACGGGTGGCACGCACCGTGCTGATGATGCCGCCGCCCCGACGGGCGATCTCGGCATAGGGCACACCCTGCTGACGCAGTTCGAACTCTTCGGCACGGCTGCCGGCGAAGATGAGGTGTGTATGGCAATCGATAAGGCCGGGGGTGACCAGCTTGCCCCGCATATCCTGCCAGTGAGCGGGATATGGCCCCTTCAACCCGGCCATCGGCACCAGCGCGTGGATCTTGCCATCCTTCACGCCGATGGCGTGGAGCGGCAGCAGGCCGTAGTCGGCCAGCTCATCATTCAGGGTGGCGGGCGTCACGTTGAGCCAGACCCGCTCGCAGTTCAACAGTTCCTTGTTCATAGCGACCTCAAATGTATATACATATCCTTATAGTCGATCTATATGACGAAAGAAAGGGCAGAGTTCACATCCTGATAACAGCATCAAACTTAGAGTTTAAGCACAAAAAAGCCCACCAGGAGGTGGGCTTTGCAAAATCGAGTTGTATATACATTCACTCCAACTGAGTCTTGGAGCTTAGCTTGTAGCGGGAGCCTGGGGAGAGCAAGCGGGCGTAGGAGACCAGATGCCCCTCCGACCAGGTACGCCGGTGCAACAACAGGCAGGGGGAATCTACGCGGATTTGCAACAATCCCGCCTCACCGGCGCTGGGCAACACGGCTTCCACCACGTGCTCCATCTCGGAGAGGGGGCAGACATCCATCAGATAACGGTTGGGGGTCTGTTGGGTAAAATCCTGCTCGCCATAGCCAGGCAAGCGCCCGGCATCGACGAAGCGCTCCTCCAGCTGCAACGGCTCCCCATCGGCCTGATGGACGATCAGGCTGTGAAAGATGGGGGCGCCCACCCGCAGCCCCAGTTGTACCGCCACCTTCTCGTCGGCAGCCAGTCGCTGTAGCCGGATCACCCGGGCGCTGTACTCGCTGCCACGCTCGGCGATCTCGTCGGCAATATTGCGAATAGCCAGCAGCGGCGATTCGGTGCGCCTGTCCGCCACGAAGCTACCGGAACCGGCGGTACGCACCAGCCAACCTTCCGCCACCAGCTCCCGCAGCGCCCGGTTAACCGTCATCCGGCTCACGGTGAACTGCTCGCACAGGGCCGCTTCGGTCGGGATCCTGTCGCCCGCCTGATAGTGGCGTTCGCGGATCCCGTCCAGAATGTGCTGCTTGATCTGCAGATAGAGGGCTGGCGCCACAATGAAGCTCCCTAGCGCCGACGGTGGGGCGGACGCATGTCCGGCCAGGCGCGATAGACATCGGGGATCTGATCCGGGCCGCTGATGCAGAGATCGAGATCGTGCAGCAGACCGTCTTTAATTCCGTAGATCCAGCCATGCACCGCCAGCTCCTGCCCCTTGCGCCAGGCATTCTGGATGATGGTGGTGTGGCAGACATTGGCGACCTGCTCGGCCACATTCAGCTCGCACAGATAGTCGAAGCGCTCGTGCTCATCCTCGATAGCCTCCAGCTCTTCACCATACTTGAAGTAGACATCCTTGATGTTGCGCAGCCAGTTGTCGATGAGCCCCAGCTCCTGATTCTGCATCGCCGCCTTGACCCCGCCGCAGCCATAGTGGCCGCAGACGATGATGTGCTTCACCTTGAGCACCTCGACCGCGTATTGCAGCACCGAGAGGCAGTTGAAATCGGTATGTACCACCAGATTGGCGACGTTGCGGTGGACGAAGACATCCCCCGGCAGCAACCCCATCAGCTGGTTGGCGGGAACCCGGCTGTCGGAACAACCGATCCAGAGGTATTCGGGGGCCTGCTGGGCAGAAAGAGTGGCAAAGAAATTGGGATCTTCGGCTTTGATCCGTTCGGCCCACTCACGGTTGTTGGTAAACAGGTCGTTCAACAGTTTCACTTCTGCTCTCCCTAATGTGGCAGTGGCGGCAACATAACACACTCAAGGGTAACCAAAGCAAGGCCGACCAGATCCTTGCGAAACAAAAACAGGGCCATCAGGCCCTGTTTTTATGAGAGGAAGCATCAGGCTTCCATGGCATCTTTCAGCTTCTTGAGTGCGTTTTTCTCAAGCTGACGCACACGCTCGGCAGAGACGCCGTAGGTATCGGCCAGCTCCTGCAGAGTGGTCTTGCTGTCATCATCGAGCCAGCGGGCGCGGATGATGTGCTGGCTGCGCTCATCCAAGGTGGCGAGGGCCGAGCTCAAGCGACGGGTCGCGTGATCGTCCCAGTTGTCATTCTCGATGGTCGCGGCCAGATCGGAGGATTTGTCCTCCAGATAGTGAACCGGAGCGAAACCGCCCTCTTCCTCATCGTCACCCACCAGATCGAACGCCTGATCGTAGTTGGCCATCCGCGCTTCCATTTCGGTCACGTCAGCGGCAGAAACGCCGAGATCGGCCGCCACGGCCTGAACCTCTTCGTGGTTCAGCCATCCCAGACGCTTTTTGGATTTGCGCAGGTTGAAGAAGAGCTTGCGCTGGGCCTTGGTGGTCGCCACCTTGACCATGCGCCAGTTGCGCAGGACATATTCGTGGATTTCGGCCTTGATCCAGTGCACGGCAAAGGAGACCAGACGCACGCCGACCGTCGGGTCGAAGCGCTTGACCGCCTTCATCAGGCCGATGTTGCCTTCCTGAACCAGATCGGCCTGAGGCAGGCCGTAACCGGCATAACTCTTGGCGACATGAACGACAAAGCGCAGGTGCGACATAACCAGCTGACGAGCAGCCTCGAGATCGCCATCCTGCTGCAAACGCTCAGCCAGTTCACGCTCTTCCTCTGCGCTCAGCACAGGAATAGAGTTTACTGCCTGGATATAGCCTTCCAGACTACCTTGCGGAATCAGAGCCATAGTGCGCTGCAATGAAGTTCCCATCTGTTACCTCTTACTTTTCAATCGAATCAGTCTAACACCCTGAGAGGGTCTGTCTACTGACCGGATGCCATTCTGCGGCGTGTATCAAAGAACATGCCCAGTTTTAGACCGGCTTATCTTAAGCCTGCAGGATGAATCATGAATGAACAGTCAAAAAAAGGGGGTCACAATGAAGGACCCCCGAAAAGTAGCATGCTAAGTCCATTGTTGCGGAGCTCGCAACCTTCACATGCTTGCCAAGTCTGACGAGCAAGGCAGAGGGGCCACACCCGTATAAATGCTTCAGCTTTAATAGACTGCTTATAAATCAGAAGGTTCACTGGATCTAGCGAAGATCCGGAAGATCATTGTTATTCAGAATACTCTGACTATGGGGGCCAAGCCAGAAACGGCCCCTCTTTTACTTGATCCGCCTCTCAAAATCCAGCGATTTACTTTGATGATAAAGTAATCAGGATGGTTCGATGTCGCGAATGTGGCGATGGACCGAGAACCAGGAGGCAATCAGCCCCAGCAGGGCGCCCAGCAAGATCAGATTGATCCCGTCTACCGCCCCCATGCCAACCAGCCGGAAGTTACTGTTATACAAGCCCGCCAGCTCCTTCACCACCCCTTCGCTCCAGATCACCATCACTTCGGTCAGCCACCAGGCCAGCATGCCGCCGATCACCCCGAACCAGATACCGGTATAGAGGAAAGGGCGATGAATGAAGGAGTCGGTCGCCCCCACCAGCTTGAGCACTTCAATCTCGGAACGCTGGTTGAGGATGTTGAGACGCAGGGTATTGCCGACGATCAGCAACACGGCGGAGAGCAGCAGCACCGCGATACCGGTAATGGTGTGGCGCAGCAGGTTCATGATCCCCTGCAGTCGTGTCAGCCACTGCAGATCCAGCTTGCCCTGCTCGACCCCCACCTCGTTATTGAGCTTGCTGAGCAGCTCGGCGGCCCCTTCAGGGTTCTGCCAGCGTGGATCCGGAATGACGCTCAGCACCGGCGGCAGCGGGTTGCTGTCCAGATAATCGAGGGCATCGCCGAAGCCGGAGATCTCGCGAAACTCCCGCAACGCATCGTCACGGCTCAGGTAGGTGACCGAATCCACCTCGGGATAGAGCAGGATCCTGTGCTGCAGATCGAGAATGCTCTGCTCCGGCAGATCCTTGCGCAGGTAAAGGGAGATCTGGGAACTGCTCTGCCAGCTCCCCTCCACGACCTCGGCGTTTTTCAGCAGCACGTGGAAGCAGGATGGCAGCGCCAGACTGACGCCAAGCACCGCCAGCGTCATCAGAGAGGCGAGCGGATTGCGCCACAGCTCCCCGAGACTGGCAAACGCCTGCCGCACATGATCAACCCCGTACATCATCAGACGGCGCAGCGGCGGTTGTTTATGACGAACGATAGCCATCAGAGCTCCTCCCCGGCCGAATACATGCGACCCGCCTTGAGGGTCAGGGTGCGATAGCGCATGCGGGCGATCAGCCCCAGATCGTGGGTGGCAATCAGCACCGAGACCCCAAAATTGTTGAACTCCTGAAATAGCCGCATGATATCCATGGAGAGCTGGGGATCCAGGTTGCCGGTCGGTTCATCCGCCAGCAGCAGCGGCGGCTTGTTGACGATGGCACGGGCGATGCCGACCCTCTGCTGTTCACCACCGGAGAGCATCCGCGGCTGGTAACGCTCCTTGCCGAGCAGCCCCACCTTGTCGAGCGCCGCCGCCACCCGCTTGTTGATGTCCGCATGGCTGTAACCATCGATCACCAGCGGCAGCGCTACGTTGTCGAACACGGTTCGGTCCATCAGCAGGCGGTGATCCTGAAAGATCATCCCGATCTGGCGACGAACATAGGGGATCTGGCTGCGCTGGATATGGCTGACATCATCGCCATGAAAGAAGACACGACCATCGGTCGGGCGCTCCATCACGCTGATCAGTTTGAGGAGGGTACTCTTGCCCGCCCCCGAGTGCCCGGTCAGAAAGGCCATCTCCCCCTTGCGCAGGTGAAAGCTGACCTTTTGCAGCGCCTGATGGCCGCCGCTGTATACCTTGCTGACCTTGTCAAAACGAATCATAACGGTTCCCTGAAATTGACAAACCCCGACCGGAGTCGGGGCATGGAACACTTACTCATCACGGCTGAGCTGACTCATCGCGGCCGGACTTATTCATCGCGGCTGAAGAGCGCCTCGATGAAATCGTTGGCAACGAAGGGACGCAGATCATCGATCCCCTCGCCCACCCCGATATAGCGGATCGGGATCTGGAACTTGTCGGCCACCGCGAAGATGACGCCGCCCTTGGCCGTGCCATCCAGCTTGGTGAGAGTGATACCGGTCAGGCCCACCGCCTCACTGAACAGCTTGGCCTGGCTCAGGGCGTTCTGGCCGGTGCCGGCATCCAGCGTCAGCATGATCTCGTGGGGAGCCTCTTCATCCAGCTTCTTCATCACCCGCACCACCTTCTTGAGCTCTTCCATCAGGTTGCTCTTGTTCTGCAGGCGACCGGCGGTGTCGGCGATCAACACATCGGCGCCACGGGATCGGGCAGCCTCGATGGCGTCATAAATGACGGAAGCGGAGTCGGCACCGGTATGCTGGGCAATCACCGGAATGTTGTTGCGCTGACCCCAAACCTGCAGCTGTTCGACCGCTGCGGCACGGAAGGTGTCACCCGCCGCCAGCATCACGCTCTTGCCTTCAGCCTGGAACTGCTTGGCCAGCTTGCCGATGGTGGTGGTCTTGCCGACGCCGTTTACGCCGACCATCAGGATCACATAAGGCTTCTTGCTGGTGTCGATCACCAGCGGCTGTTCGACCTTGGCCAGCATCTCGCCCATGTCCTGCTTGAGCAGGCCGTAGAGCGCCTCGGCATCCTTGAGCTGCTTGCGGTCCGCGTGCTGCACCAGCCCCTCGATGATACGAGTAGTGGTATCCACACCGAGATCGGCGGTCAGCAGCTGGGTTTCCAGCTCTTCAAAGAGCTCATCGTCGATCTTCTTGCCACGGAACAGGCCGAAGAAACCGGAACCGATATTCTCCTTGGTGCGCACCAGACTGCGCTTGAGGCGAGCAAAGAAGCCCTCCCGCTGCGGTTTGTCCTGGGTGTCGTCGTCTACCTTGGCGGCCAGCGGCAGGGCTGCCAGGGCGGCGGCCTCAGCCTCCATCGCGGCGACCAGGCGCATATCTTCCGCTCGCTGGGCCTCTTTGGCGATACGGGCTTCTTCCGCAGCCTGAGCTTCGGCAGCAATGCGAGCCTCTTCCGCAGCGCGGGCTTCAGCGGCGATACGAGCCTCTTCCGCGGCGCGAACTTCTGCAGCAATGCGAGCCTCTTCTGCAGCGCGGGCTTCTGCAGCAATGCGAGCCTCTTCTGCAGCGCGAGCCTCGGCGGCAATGCGAGATTCTTCCGCGGCGCGAGCCTCGGCCGCAATACGAGCCTCTTCCGCAGCGCGGGCTTCGGCGGCAATGCGGGCCTCTTCTGCGGCGCGAGCCTCGGCGGCGATACGAGCATCTTCTGCAGCGCGGGCTTCGGCCGCGATACGAGCCTCTTCCGCGGCGCGGGCTTCGGCAGCAATACGAGCCTCTTCCGCGGCACGGGCTTCGGCAGCGATTCGGGCCTCTTCCACTGCGCGGGCTTCGGCAGCGATACGTGCCTCTTCTGCAGCCCGAGCCTCAGCGGCAATACGAGCCGTTTCAGCAGCTTGTGCTTCTGCGGCAGTGCGAGCGGCTTCAGCGGCACGCTCCTCTTCGGCGATCAGCGCTTCGTTGACGATCACCGGCTCCAGATCGGAGGCGCACTCCTCCACCACCAGCGGGCCGTGATCGTCCAGCTCGGTCGGCAGGCAGCAATCATCTTGCAAAACGGGATTCTGTGCGCTGGCAGGCACTTCGGGGGCAACAGCCGGCGTACTATCGGAAACAGTTATATCGGAAACGGGAGCGGGGGTAGCAGTGACCTCGGGCTCAACGGTAACGGGGGTGGCTTGGGGTGTCTGTGGTTGGACAGCCTCAGCCTCTTCTTTCTTGCGGCCGAAACCCAGCCAGGAAAACAAACCTTTTGCCATCTAAAAATACTCACATCAAAGGCTGACTGCTAAGATAGCCGTCCCTTGGCGGGTCGGCATAAAAATGAACCGCCTTATACTACCACTTTATTTTCTGACGATGAAACGCGATGCCCAGAGTGAAATCCAGCCGTAGCAACCCGAGCAAGAGTCCCGCCCCGCAAGGAAAATCGGGCTTTGTAAGAATCATCAGCGGCCAGTGGCGAGGCCGCAAATTGCCGGTCAAGGATGTGGAGGGGCTCAGACCCACCACTGATCGCGTCAAGGAAACCATCTTCAACTGGCTGGCCCCCCACATTCGCGGCACCCGCTGCCTGGATCTGTTTGCCGGTAGCGGCGGACTCGGACTGGAGGCGCTGTCGCGCTATGCCGAGCAGGTGACCCTGATCGAGATGGACAAAGGGGCTGCAGAGCAGATCAAGAAGAATCTGGCCACTCTCGGCAGCACGCAGGGTCAGGTGATCCAGTCAGATGCAGTGAGCTGGCTGCAAGGCCCGGCCACGCCGTTTGATCTGGTGTTCCTCGATCCGCCGTTTCGCCGCGAGCTGCTGCCGCAGGTGTGCGAACTGCTGGAGCAGCGCGGCTGGCTGGCACCGGACGCCCTCATCTATCTGGAGCGGGAAAAAGAGATGGCCGATCTGGCGCTGCCCGCCAGTTGGCAACTACTCAAGGACAAGCAGGCAGGTCAGGTCTGTTATCAACTCTATCTACGGGAGGTAAACAATGAAGCGGGTCTTTAATCTGTTGGCGATGGGGCTGATACTGTTCTTCTGGTTTGGCGTGCTGGTGAGCCTGATTGCCCCGCTGCCCGGCAAACTCAACGGCTTTCTGCCGGTCTGCGGCGTGATCGTCGCCCTGCTGCACTGGCTGCAGGCCAGCATGATCAAGGCAGCTTGCAAACGCTACTTCGCTGTCACCAAAGCCGAATTTGTCACTGTGCTGATATTTGGCGTGTTTGGTATGGTCGACATTCGTCAGCGCCTGCAAGAGATCGTCAACGCCGCCCAGCGCGGCAATCTCACGGACAAACCATAAAAGAAAAGGGGACGGCGGTAGCCGTCCCCTAGAGTCGTGTCGTCCTGTCCGTAGAACTGCAATGCTCCCTGCAATCCCTGACGTTATCCTAATCCTTTGGAATATCCCCTTTCCAATCCGTTGGCGTGTCCTGCGGCGTTCCTGGCCTGGCAATTCATCCTGAACTGCTTCACTGTCTCCATCCTGGAGGTGTCCATTACCACGTCCTGTGGGGTTCCTTGCGTCTTCCTGACAGATAACCATCCGGGTTATCTCACTTCATCCTGAAGTATTCCTCTCGCATCCGGCGAGGTCCTGTTCATCCTGAAGAACGAGGTTCCGTTCGTTCTGCTCCCATCCCGAGAGTGTCCTGCCGCATCCCGCGGTGTTCCTTTATTCATCCGTGACGATAACCATCCTGATTATCGAACTCATCCTGAGGTATCCCTTGTCCACATCCTGCGGACTATTCCATCTTTATGCGCTGCCCTGCATCCTGCCGGACCAGCTCCGTCCTTGTGAGACCCATACTAAGGAAATGCGCACCCCGAACAAGGGCCATCCGATGATAAAGATCCGATGCAGCTCCCATCTCAAAAAACGAACTTAAAAACTAACCCTTTAATATCAGTTAGTTATTTAGTTTCACGGGAAAGCTCGATCATTCTGGCATGGCTTCGCGTACGGCTCAAAGCGCCAGCCTCTTACAGTCGCTATGGCAGATCTCTTACACGGGTTTCGCCCCCAAAAACAGGGCAGGAAAACGGTTCAATCCTGACGTTAAGACTTAAAAATTAGTTGAATAAATATGCTTAAAAAAACCGCAAAAAAAGAGCCGAGACCAGGCTCGACTCTTCAACATTCCAATTTTTTAATCAGCTCAAGCGGTTGGCCGGATTGAGATAGGCCTTGCGCAGCGATTCCGGTGCCAGCACCTCCAGTTCACCGCCGATGTTGTTCAACCAGCTGCGAAACTCCGGGGTGTCCTGCACTTCGGTCTCCACCACCACGCTGCGCTTGTCATAGCGGGTCATGCGCGGATTGTTGCCGGGGATCTGGTTATCCACCAGCGACTGGCTGTTGGCATCGATCCGGCCGACGAAGCGGATCGGGCCGCTCACATCCTGATAGCCCTGATCGCGGATCAGCTTCTGGATATTGAAATCCTTCGGCTGGGTGGCGCTGAAGTTGGTCAGCTCAACGTTCTTGATATGGTCGAACGGGATGCCGTAGACCTTGGGATCCAGCTCGGACAGAGTGCAGAGCAGGATCGGACCGTCCGGCTGATTGAGAATGCCGAGCGGGTTGATACGGTCGTAGCAGAGCCACACGGTGCGCTCTTTGATCACGCGCTGGATCTCGGCACTGAACTTGCGACCACGCCAGAGCGCATCGCGGATCAGGGTGCTGCGGCGGATCTCCGGGTTGCCGGCAAACGGACGCGGTGACTGGTGGACACTCTCCAGCCAGCGTTCGGCCAGTTCGCTCTGGCTGTCGCGGATCACCTGGCTCGCCTTATCGACCAGCGGATTCAATTCGGTCAGTACACTCGCCGGCAACAGTTGGCTCGCCTGATCACTCCAGGTTTTCAGGGCCACCGCCAGCGAGAGCGGCATGATATTGGCAAAGTCGTTGAGGCCGTGGCGCTCGAAGCACCAGCCATGGGGTTTGCTGCGCTCGTCCGAGGTGAGGTCGAACAGTCCCATGCCGGACATCTCCTCCAGGTCCCGTTGCACGGTACGCAGACTGACGTGGATACCTTCCTCTTCCAGTTTTACCTGGAGTTGGCTGGCGGTCAGCTTGTAAGGGCGGTGCGGGATGCAACGCGCCAAGGTCAGTTGTCGTAACAGCTTCTTGCTCATGGTGCTTGCCTTCACTGGTTTAGCGTTGACTGTATGCTAGTCGTGACTTGCGACAGTCTATGTCGCAAGTTTTGCTGCGACAACTGTCGCCATTTTCATACAAAACACACTAAACAATTGATTTACAAAGACAATACACTCAAAAAAGGAGCCGCTAGAGGCTAAAATTAGCCAAAAATCCCTCAAATTAAAGTTCTATGTTGCGATTTATTGTCAGCATAAAACTCCGATTAATTAATTCATCTCAGAATATGATTTCAGGGGAGAGCATGACTCTCCCCTTTTGCTCACATCAGCCACGACCAGGCTGACTTGGTGATGGCCGCACCGACCATGTAGCCAAACACCGCCAGTGCCGCCACACCGGCCACCAGCTTCTGACCGCGGGCCGGGCGCTTGAGCGCCATGACACCCAGAGCGATATAGAGCACCAGTGCAACCAGCTTGGCCATCAGCCAGGGCTGCTGGCCGGGGCTCAGCTGCAAGGTCACCGCCAGCAGCACGCCAAACAGCAGCAGGAAGGTGTCGTTGATATGGGGCAGGATCTTCAGCCACTTCTGCTGCAACCGATCGCTGCCGGCCAGCGCCAGACTCCAGCGATAGATAAAGAGCAGCAGACTGACCAGCGCCAGCGTCATATGCAGGTGTTTGAACATGGGGTAATAGGCAATCATTTTGCTTCCTTGTCGTCGTCGGGTAGCCCGCTGTTCCAGTTGTGGGCATGGATACGCTCCTGCCCCTCCTCGTCGTCTTGCAACAGATCGGAGAGGATCTCCCGGTATTGCAGGCTCTTGTTGATATAAGTGTGTTCGTCGTCCAGATAGTTGACCTGCTCGCGCAACAGCCAGTTATCGTGCTGCTTGAAGGTCTGCCCCGCCCGCCAGGCCTGGTTGGCCCGAAAACCGAGCTGGGTCAGGGCTTCCACCCCCAGATCGACCGCCGAGCCCAGAGTTTCCCGGTGAACGCTCTCGACCCCGTGGCGCAGAATCTCATGGGCGTGGGGCCGATCCAGCGCTCGCGCCAGGATCTTCAGGTGCGGGAAGTGCTTCTGCACCATCTCGATCACCGCCAGCGAGGTAGCCGGATCGTTGATGGAGAGCACCAGCAGCTTCGCCTTGTGCGCCCCTGCGGCATGGAGCAGGTCGATCCGGCTGGCATCGCCATAGAAGACCTGATAGCCGTACTTGCGCAGGGTCTCTATCTGGCTGGCATCCTGCTCGAGGATGGTGGTGCCGATGCCGTGACCATGAAGCAGACGCCCCACGATCTGACCGAAGCGGCCGAAGCCCGCGATGATCACCGGATGCTCCACCAGCTCCGGCTGCTCATGCTGCGGCGCGTCGCTCTGGTTACGGTAATCGAACCAGGGCTGGATCACCCGATCATTGAGGATCAGCAGCAGCGGGGTGAGCGCCATGGAGAGCGCCACCACCAGCGTCAGCAGCGAGATGGTCTCACCGGGCAGCACCCGGTTCTGGGCGGCAAACGAAAAGAGCACGAAGGCAAACTCGCCCCCCTGCGCCAACGCCAGCGCGAAGGTCCAGCGCTGGCTCGGCGAGATGCGGATGATGAAGCCGAGCGCCATCAACACCAGCCATTTGAGCACCATCAGGCCAACCACCAGAGTGGGTATCAGGAAAGGGTGCTCGGCAAACAGCCCGAAGTCGATCCCCGCCCCCACCGACATAAAGAACAGGCCGAGCAGCAGCCCCTTGAACGGCTCTATGTCCGCTTCCAGCTCATGGCGATATTCGCTGTCGGCCAGCACCACCCCGGCGAGAAAAGAGCCGAGAGCGGGCGAAAGCCCCACCGACTCCATCAGCACCGCGATGGCGATCACCAGCAGCAGGGCGGCGGCGACGAAGATCTCCCGCATATGGGACTGGGCGATGGCACGAAATACCGGCCGCATCAGGTAGTGGCCACCCAGCACTATGCCGGAGATGGCCGCGACTACCAGCAGGCCGTGCTGCCACCCCGCCAGTTCGGAGCCGCCATTGCTGGCGACCGGCGCCATGGCCAGCAGCGGCAGCAGTGCCAGGATCGGAATGACCGCAATATCCTGAAACAGCAGCACCGCAAAGGCGGAGCGACCGCTCTCGCTCTGCATCAGCTTGCGCTCCTGCAGGCTCTGCAACACGATGGCGGTGGAGGAGAGCGCCAGAATGAGGCCGATAGCCAGCCCCTGTTGCAGCGGCAGGCCGATCAGGTGCGCCACGCCTGTCAGTGCCGCCGTGGTGAGCAGCACCTGCAGGCCGCCGGTGCCGAGGATCGGCCCCTTCAACTGCCACAAGAGGGCCGGACGCAATTCAAGACCGACCAGAAACAGCATCAGCACCACGCCAAACTCGGCGAAGTGCATCACATCCTTCTGCTCCCCCACCAGCCCCAGCAGAAAGGGGCCTATGATGATCCCCGCCAACAGATAACCGAGCACCGAACCGAGTCCCCAGCGCTTGGCGAGCGGCACAGCGATAACTGCAGCCGAAAGATAGATAAACGCATCGAACAGGATCCCGTGGCCCATCACTCTGCCCTCCGCGTGAACATCCGGTCCGGCTCATAAGCTCGGCCAACAAGCTGCCCGTGTGTCATCAGAGCACCTCCAACAAGTCGCGCAGATAAGGGCGCCCGGCCAGTTGCTCCGGGGTCAACAGATCGTCACGCAGGGCGCAAAGCAGCTGGCGATAATCCTGACCGCAGCGGCGCAGGGCGGCGGGATCCTTGATCTTGTGAAAGGAGTGCAGCACGAAGGGGGGCAGCCAGTTCATGCCGCACAATCTGGCCGCCTGTTGAAAGGGCAGCAGAAAGTCGAGCAGTGGCCGGCTGTTGTACCCCTCGCAGCAGTAGGAGTCCGGCGCCCCGCCGGTGGTGATTGCGCTCAGCCACTGCTTGCCCTTGAGGGCGTGGGCTTCGGGGCCGTAGGCGTAGCCATACTCCAGCACCAGATCCATCCACTCTTTCATGATGGCCGGGCAGGAGTACCAGTAAAACGGGTGCTGAAAGACGATGATGTCGTGCTCACAGAGCAGCGTTTGCTCCCGCTTCACATCGATAAACATATCGGGATAGTGCTGATAGAGGTCGTGAACCGTGACCCCCTCCAGCCCCTCAATCGCCTGCAACAGCTGCTTGTTGGCCCGCGAACTCTGCAGCGCGGGATGGGAAAAAATAACCAGAATGCGTTTCATGACCACATCACCCGAACAAAGCCTTGCGGTGCAAGGCGAGGTAAACAGAAAAGGGGAGTCTGGGGAGCTGCATCGTAAAGGTGCACAGGAGAGCGACCTTATCAGGAAGCGCCATAGCCTGCCAACTCGGGGATCAGCTCCCGCAGCGCCGGATTGAGGGTCTGGTGGGCGGGATAGCAGAGCCCAATCCGGCGAAACATCCGCGGCCCGCTCACCGGCAGGGTACAGAGCCCCGCCTCATCCTCGACCAGCCCGTCCGGCAGAAAACTGATGCCGACCCCCGCCAGCACCAGCGCCATCACCAGCCCCTTGCTCTCGGCCTTGGCCACCAGATTGAGGGTAAGGCGGTCACAGGCCAGCAGGCCGATAGTCTGCTGATGGGCTTCGCAGGGCGGGCACTCAATAAAATCATAATGTTGCAGCTCGGCCAGCTCGATCCTTTCGCGACTGGCAAGGGGATGGTCGACCGGCACGCAGAGCACGTAATCCTCCTCCCACAGCGGCAGGAAGATCTCGTCCTCCCGGCGCAAGGCATCCAGCGTCAAGCGGCAGTCGGCAGGTGTGGTGTAGTCGGAGAGGGTGAGATCCAGCTGCGGCAACACGCGCTGTACTTGCTGCAGCAGCCCGGCCACCCGGCGGCGACTCAAGTCCGGCATGATGGCGATATTGAGCCTCGCACGCGTCGCTTTCTGGCGAAACAGCTCCGGCAGACGGCGCGCCTCCTCCACCAGCTTGACCGCGTGGGGATAGAGATAGTGGGCCGGATCTTTCGCCACCACCCCCTTCTTGCCCCGGACAAACAGGCTGTCACCGAGCGCCTCTTCCAGCTGGCGCAGTCCCGCCGAGAGGGAGGGCTGGCTGACGTGGCAGCGCTCGGCCGCCGCCGTGATGTTCTTCTCTTCATAGATGGCGATGAAGAAACGCAGCAATCTCAAGTCCAGCATAAACCAACCATAGTTTTTTCAGATGATAACCAGCGGAAAACAATATTTATCACTTATAGATGCAGTGACTATAGTGATTGGGTTCCGTGCTGGCCAGCCACCTGTTTGCTCAAACCGACTCTTGAATCAGAAGGAAAGACCCATGTCCCAATCTCTCGTCGTGATCACCGGTGCCTCCGCCGGGATCGGTGCCGCCATCGCCCGTGCCTTCTCTGCTGCCGGTCATCCGCTGCTACTGCTGGCCCGCCGGGTCGAGCCGATGCAGGCGCTGAATCTGCCCGATACCCTCTGCATCGGGGTCGATGTGACCGACACCGCCGCCATGAAAGCCGCCGTCCAGCAGGCAGAAGCCAAATTTGGCCCGGTCGGCTGCATGGTCAACAACGCCGGTGTCATGCTGCTTGGTCAGGCAGATGTGCAGGATCCCGCCGAGTGGCAGCAGATGCTCAACATCAACGTGATGGGGGTACTGAACGGCGTCCACGCAGTGCTGGCAGGCATGAAGGAGCGCCGCAGCGGCACAATCATCAACATCAGCTCCATCGCCGGTCGCAAGACCTTCCCGAATCATGCTGCCTACTGCGCCACCAAGTTCGCAGTGCACGCCCTGACCGAGAACATCCGGGAAGAGGTGGCCGATGTCGGCGTGCGTATGGTGACCATTGCCCCGGGTGCGGTCGAGACCGAGCTGCTCAGCCACACCACTGACGAGAGCATCAAGGCCGGTTACCACGACTGGAAAGATCAGATGGGCGGCGTCATTGCACCGGAAGTGATCGCCGATGCCGTGCTCTACGCCTGGAACCAGCCTGCCAACGTCTGCGTGCGCGAGATCGTGCTGGCGGCGACCCGTCAGCAACCTTAATCTGCGCTGACTGACACCATGGGGAGGGCTTGACCCTCCCCCGGGGCACAGGGTTACCATGTGCCCCTTATTTTTTCCGAGTCATTCCATGGTTCTCACCCGTCGCCAACTCGCTCACGCCCGTCGCTGGCTCCCCTTGTGGAGTCTGGTGCTGGTGTTGATGTCGTTTGGCAGCCGGGCCGCAACCGACCTCTGCACCCTGACTACCCACTGCAGCCAGAGCGAGCGTACCCTGGAAAAGGCGATGCCCTGCGGCAGCTTTACCACCGCCCTCTCGATGACGCTGGTAGGCAGCGACAGCCTGACGGTCGCCGTGCTGGAACCGGATACCCCCGACTTCGCCTCCCCCTCTCTCTTTATGCCGGACGCTCCGTGCGAGCGGCTCGAACGTCCCCCACGCACCCGGATCTGAAACGCATCCCGTATCGGGCATCTTTTCTTTCAATCTGAGGTGAGTGATGTACAAACCCCTGTTACTGGCCATGCTGGCCGGTACCGTCAGCTTTTCGGCTCTCGCGGCCGAGAAGATGACCGTCTACAAATCCAAATATTGTGGCTGCTGCCAAAGCTGGAACGAGCACATGGAGCAGAATGGCTTCGAACTGGAGGTCATCGAAACCGAACAGCTCGGCGCAGTGAAGCAGCAATACGGTATCGCGCCGGAACTTGCTTCTTGCCATACCGGTATCGTAAATGGCTATGTGATCGAGGGGCATGTACCGGCCGCCGATGTACAGAAGCTGCTCAGGGAAAAACCGGCGATCCGTGGCCTGACCATTCCGGGCATGCCTCAGAGTGCGCCGGGCATGGATATTCCGGGCCATCCCTATGAGGTACTGAGTATCAGCAACGAGGGCGCGACCAACCGCTGGTCGAGCTACCCCGGCTGACGAAAACTGGCCATGAGAGGCCACTCCCATATCATGTGAGGCACACCTGAGCGGACTCTTGCCGCTCATGGCCAGAAAGAGGGCCGCTATCGCGAGATAGCGGCTTTTTTTGATTACATTTCCTGCAATAACAAGGGATTGCTTGCAACCACCGGCAACAAGGGGCAGATTTAACGCCAATTCATGGAGCCGATGCTCAGGTCTACCAACCCTTTCCAGCGCCAAGGATGCGACATGTTTACCTTTTCCCGAGGAGTTCTGCTGCTAGCCTTTCTGACAGTTCTCCCCCCCACTTATGCCAATGAAGAGCCCGCCATGCTGACAAGCGAACATCCAATCCAGCCGCCCGTGGCCGCCAAACATCCCCGCACTCTGAAAAAACACGGGGATACCCGCATCGACAACTACTACTGGCTGCGTGACGACGAGCGGCAGAAGCCCGAGGTGTTGGACTATCTCAAGGCCGAGAACGCCTATACCGAGGCCATGCTCAAGCCGACCCAACCCCTGCGCGAACAGCTTTACAAAGAGATGGTCGCCCGCATCCCCCAGCAGGATGAGTCGGTACCCTATGTGAAGAATGGCTACCGCTACCAGACCCGCTATGAGCCGGGCAAGGAGTACGGGATCTACTCGCGCACCAAGCTCGGTGAAGAGCAGGCGAGCCTGCTGCTCGACAGCAACCTGCGGGCTGAAGGGCACGAATTCTATGCCCTCGGCGCCCTTGAGGTGAGCCGCAACAACCGCTGGCTGGCGGTAGCGGAGGATTATCTCTCCCGCCGCCAATACAAGATCCAGTTCCTCGACCTGGATAGCGGCAAGTGGGCCGCCGACACGCTGGAGAACACCTCCGGCAATCTGGTGTGGGCCAACGACAACAAGACCGTCTTCTATGTGCGCAAGCACCCGCAGACCCTGCTGCCCTATCAGGTCTATCGCCATACGCTCGGGACGGATCCGGCCACGGACAAGCTGGTCTATGAAGAGAAGGATGACTCCTTCTACATCAGCCTCTACGCCACCACCTCGGAAGACTTCATCGTCATCGCCCTCTCCAGCACCACCACCGGCGAAGCACGGCTGATCGATGCCAACCAGCCGGAGCACGCCCCACGCCTGTTCCTGCCCCGTCAGGTGGATCACGAATACAGCCTGGATCACTACCGCGGCCGCTTCTATGTGCGCTCCAACAAGGACGGCAAGAACTTCGGCCTCTACGAGACCAAAGAGAGCCCGGTCGATCGCTGGAAAGCGGTGATTGCCCCCAATCCGGAGGTACTGCTGGAGAGCTACGCCCTGTTCAAGGATTGGCTGGTACTGGAAGAGCGCAACAAGGGGCTGACCCGGCTGCGCCAGATCAACTGGCAGAGCGGTGACGAGAAGGAGATCGCCTTCGACGATCCCGCCTATGTCACCTGGCTCGCCTACAACCCGGAGCCGGATACCAGCGCCCTGCGCTATGGCTACTCCTCCATGACAACCCCCGCCTCCACCTATGAGCTGGATATGGCTAGCGGCCAGCGCACCCTGCTCAAGCAGCAACCGGTGGCCGGCTTCAAGGCCGACCAGTACGCCAGCGAGCGGCTCTGGGTGACCGCCCGCGACGGCGTATCAGTGCCGGTGTCGCTGGTCTATCGCAAGGACAAGTTCAAGAAAGAGCAGGCCGATGCGCCCAAGAATCCGTTGCTGGTCTATGGCTACGGCTCCTACGGCGCCAGCATGGATCCCGACTTCAGCAGCTCGCGCCTGAGCCTGCTCGATCGCGGCTTCGTCTACGCCATCGCCCATATCAGGGGTGGCGAAGAGCTGGGCCGTCACTGGTACGAAGATGGCAAGTTGCTGAAAAAGCAGAACACCTTCAATGACTTCATCGATGTCACCAAGGCGCTGGTTGAGCAAGGCTACGGTGCCAGGGATCAGGTCTACGCCATGGGCGGCAGCGCCGGTGGTCTGCTGATGGGGGCCGTCATCAATCAGGCGCCCGAACTCTATCGCGGCGTGGTGGCGCAGGTGCCGTTCGTCGATGTGGTCACCACCATGCTGGACGAGTCGATCCCCCTCACCACCGGGGAGTATGACGAGTGGGGCAACCCGAACCAGAAGCGCTACTACGACTACATGAAGAGCTACAGCCCCTACGATCAGGTGAAGGCGCAAGCCTATCCCAACCTGCTGGTCACCACCGGACTGCACGACTCGCAAGTGCAGTATTGGGAGCCCGCCAAGTGGGTCGCCAAGCTGCGCGAGCTGAAAACGGATGATAACAAGTTGTTACTGAACACCGACATGGACGCCGGCCACGGCGGCAAGTCGGGCCGCTTCAAAGCCTACGAGGATATCGCGCTGGAATACGCCTTTATCCTGGATCTGGCCACCCCGGCCAACTGATCTCTCATGACTCCGGCCCTTGTCATTCAAGGGCCGCATAAGAATCCTCTCGTAGTTTTTCCCTCTTCCATTTCCCTCCATATCAAATTAATCTTCGGCAAGAAAATGAATGATCGAGGTCATGTTTCTCAAGATTTAACTCCGCTATTTTGCCATTTCGTTTGATTTATGTTGGGTGAATGTGCTTAATCGGAGTGCTTGCAACTTTTTATTTGGCCCCTCAGGGGCCAATTTATCTTCGACCGACAGGAGGTCGGTAGCCTCACCACAGGATGAGGGTGACTGCCGGAAAGGGGGTGATCAACTCCCCCGCTTTCGCGCAACGAGAAGAGCGGGCAAGCCCGGCGCAGAACGGGATTGCCATCAATTTATCCGGGGATCGGATAAACAAAATCAAAGAAAAGGGAGAAAAAATGAAAGGATTAACTTTGGCATGCGCCCTGTCGGCGGCTCTGGTCGGTGTCTCATTCGGTGGTCCGGTACAAGCGCAGGAGCGCTTCGTGACCATAGGCACCGGCGGTCAGACCGGCGTCTACTATGTCGCTGGCCAGTCCATCTGCCGCTTCCTCAATCGCGGCGCCGCCGATCACCAGATCAAGTGCAACGCCCCGGCCAGTGGCGGTGGTGTTGCCAACGTCAACGGCATCCGCAGCGGTGAATTCAACTTCGGCATCATGCAATCCGACCACCAGTTCAAGGCGATGAAGGGGCTGCCACCGTTTCAGGCCGAAGAGGCTATGGACGACATGCGCGCCGTCTTCTCCCTGCAGAGCGAGGTGTTCACCATCCTGGCTCGCCGCGATGCCAAGATCGCCAGCTTCGACGACCTGAAAGGCAAGCGCGTCAATATCGGCAACCCGGGCTCCGGCCAGCGTGACACCATGGAAGAGATCATGGCGGTCAAAGGCTGGAAGAAGGGTGACTTCGGTCTGGTCTCCGAGCTGAAGCCGGCCGAACAGGCCTCCGCCCTCGGTGACAACAACATCGACGCCATGAGCTACTTCGTCGGTCACCCGAACGGCGCCATTCAGGAAGCCTCCACCACCACAGATGCAGTACTGGTACCTGTGACCGGCGCCGACATCGACAAGCTGCTGGCCGAGAAGAGCTACTACAGCAAGGCCGAGATCCCGGGCGGCATCTACAAGGGCAGCGACAAGCCGACCCCCTCCATCGGTGGCAAAGCGGTGCTCTCCACCAGCGCCAAAACCGATCCGGAAGTGGTATATCAGCTGGTCAAGTCGGTGTTCGACAACCTGGATCGCTTCAAGCGCCTGCACCCTGCCTTTGCCGACCTGAAAGAGGCCGACATGATCAAGGTGGGTCTCTCTGCACCGCTGCATGAAGGGGCTGCCCGCTACTACAAAGAGCGCGGCTGGCTCTGATTGAAGGCCCCGGGGCCTTTGTCACTCTCTTCGACACCCGTCTGCCGCCTGATTGCGGGGGCGGGTGTCGCTCTTGTTGTACTCGTTGGCACAAGTTAACCCTATGCAAGATAAACAACTCTCTACCGAGGAACTGATCGCCCAAGATGTGGGCGCTCGCCTGCCGCTGGGCATCATGGGCTGGCTCATCACCGCACTGGCGCTGGCCTGGTCCCTGTTCCAGCTCTGGATCGCCTCGCCACTCCCCTTCATGGTGGGGTTTGGCGTACTCAATGACACCGAAACCCGCTCCATTCACCTCACCTTTGCCCTGTTGCTCGCTTTTCTGGTGTTCCCGGCATTTCGCTCCTCGCCGCGGGATCGGGTTCCCCTCGGCGATATCGCCCTCGGCCTGATCGCTGCTGGCGCCGCCTCTTACCTGTTTGTGATGTATGAAGCACTGGCGCTGCGTCCCGGCACCCTCACCACCGCCGATCTGGTAACCGCCTGCATCGGCATTCCGCTGCTGCTGGAAGCGGCGCGCCGCGCCCTGGGGCCAGCACTGGCGGTCATCGCCATCGTCTTTCTGATCTACAGTCTGGCGGGCCCCTGGATGCCGGGACTGCTGGCACACCGCGGAGTAGGCTTTACCGCGCTGGCCAACCACCAGTGGATCACTACCGAAGGGGTGTTCGGCATTGCCCTTGGCGTCTCCACCAGCTTCGTGTTCCTGTTCGTGCTGTTTGGCGCCCTGCTGGAGCGGGCCGGCGCAGGTCACTACTTTATCCAGCTCGCCTTCAGCCTGCTCGGTCACCTGCGCGGCGGCCCGGCCAAGGCGGCAGTGGTCGCCTCCGGCCTGACCGGCCTGATCTCCGGCTCGTCGATTGCCAACGTGGTGACCACCGGCACCTTCACCATCCCGATGATGAAGAAGGTAGGCTTCAGTTCAGAGAAAGCGGGGGCGGTCGAAGTGGCCTCCTCGGTCAACGGCCAGATCATGCCACCCGTGATGGGGGCCGCCGCCTTCCTGATGGTGGAGTATGTGGGCATCCCCTATGTGGAGATCATCAAGCACGCCTTCCTGCCTGCCGCCATCTCCTATATAGCGCTGCTCTACATCGTCCATCTGGAAGCGCTGAAACTGGGCATGCAGCCCATCGGCAACCATCAACCCAAACCCTGGCTGCGTCGCCTGACCGGTTTTGCCTTTGGCGCGGCCCTCATCAGCGGCCTGTCACTGGCGGTCTACTATGGTCTCGGCTGGCTCAAACCTGCGCTGGGTGACTACGCCCTGCCGGGGATCTCGGTACTGCTGGCTGCCACCTATGTGGCCCTGTTGAAGATCGCCGCCAGCAATGAACCGCTGCCTGCCGAAGATCCCGACAAGCCGCTCACCGAGCTGCCCAACACCCGCGCCGTGCTGCTCTCCGGCCTGCACTTCCTGCTGCCGGTGGTAGTACTGGTATGGTGCCTGATGGTGGAACGCCTCTCGCCGGGGCTGTCGGCCTTCTGGGGTACCGTGATGCTGGTGATCATCCTGCTGACTCAGCGCCCGCTGCTCAACTGGCTGCGCAAGGACGGCAAGCACGACTACGGCACCGTCGCTGACGGCGTGGTGGATCTGCGGGAAGGGCTGGTCGCCGGTGCCCGCAACATGATCGGTATCGGCATTGCCACCGCCACAGCGGGAATTATCGTGGGTGCGGTCTCCCAGACCGGGGTTGGTCTGGTGCTGGCTGATCTGGTGGAGTTCCTCTCCATGGGCAACCTGCTGCTGATGCTGCTGCTCACCGCCCTGCTGAGCCTGATCCTCGGCATGGGGCTGCCGACCACTGCCAACTACATCGTGGTCTCCAGCCTGCTGGCACCAGTGGTAGTGACGCTGGGGCAGCAAAACGGGCTGATCGTGCCGCTGATCGCGGTGCACCTGTTCGTCTTCTACTTCGGCATCATGGCGGATGTGACGCCGCCTGTGGGGCTGGCCTCCTTCGCGGCAGCGGCTGTCTCCAAGGGCGATCCCATCAAGACCGGGATCACCGCCTTCTACTACAGCCTGCGTACCGCAGCGCTGCCGTTCCTGTTTATCTTCAACACCGACCTGCTGCTGATCGACGTGGACTTCGCCCACGGCGTGCTGATCTTCATCGTGGCGACCATCGCCATGCTGATCTTCGCCGCCGCCACTCAGGGCTGGTTCCTGGTGAAGAGCCGCTGGTACGAGAGCGTGCTGCTGTTGCTGGTCGCCTTTACCCTGTTCCGCCCGGGTTTCTGGATGGACATGGTGCACGACCCCTATCGTGAGACCCCGCCTGCCCAGCTGGCCCAAACCATGGGTGAAGTAGAGGCGGAGAGCACCCTGCGGCTGCGGATCCTCGGTGAAGATGCGGTGGGCAAGCCACGCAAGTTCACCCTGCTGGTCGCCGTACCGGATGGGGCAAATGGCGAAGAGCGGCTGGCCAATCTGGGGCTCAGTCTCTATGAGCAGGACGGCAAGACGCTGATCGACAACGTCGCCTTTGGCAGCCCGGCCGCCACCATGGGGCTGGAGTTCGATCAGGAGATCCTCACCGTCAAGGCGCCGACCGAGCGCTGGACCAAGGAGTGGATGTGGATCCCGGGCTTCCTGCTGTTCGGGGTGATCGTCTGGCTGCAGCGTCGCCGCAGCGTCAAGGCCGGTTAATCCACCGGGCAGATGAGACCGAGGGCCGCTATTGCGGCCCTCTTTTTATTGCCCTGCCCTCTGCGGCTCTTGCGATGAGCAACAGTCATGGAAAAGGTAAACGGTGGCGAGCGGCCAAAAAAGTGGGGTGACATGTCCATGTCACCCCCTCGCAAATAGCATGTTCCATATTGGAGTCCGGCCGCGCCGGGTCTCTGTTTCACTTTCCGATAGTTCGCGACCCATCTGAAGTGAGCGCCAATTGCAGCGATGCAACTGGCCAGCAACCCGTTACAACCTTCGTCCACACGGCAGACAAGCCGCCGTGTTTGTCCTTGCAACTGAAATATTACGCAGAAAAACAAAATAAAAAACGTTTTTATGCCTATTCCATTCACATCAGAGTACAAAAAACAGCCTTATCATCACCAACAAATTGTTATAAAACAGTAAGATAGGTTCATGCATGGTTATTCACCCGCAAAGGGCATCAGCAATGGCTTACAAGGCTTTGCGAGATCTCGCACAAAAAATGGCCGCCTCACAGCCAACGGCGCAGGGGCAACCAGTCGCTAAGGCGGGCTATCAGTCGCCTTGACCACCCTTCGGGTTTGCGCGGCAATCCACCCGCCTGCTCCTGCCAGTGAGCCAGCCACGTTCGCAGCGCCTCGCAGATCGGCGGGCAGTGCAGATGCAGCATCAGTTCGGTATTGAGAAAGAGTGAGCGAGGATCGAGGTTGAGGCTGCCGAACAGCGCCCGCTCCTCCCCCAGCAGGATCAACTTGGCGTGCAGGCTGCCGTGGCCATGGTCAAACTCGGCGACCCGGATCCCTTGGCGCAGCAACCAGCCGAGATAACGCTGATAGGCACCATAGACCAGTGGCACATCGGTGCTGGCCAGCGAGTTGGTGAGAATGTCGATGGCGATCCCCTGCTGGCTCAGCCGCGCCAGACGGTGCCGGAACCCGCGGGTCAGGATGAGGTAAGGGGTCACCAACCCCAGCGAGCCGGGATTGTCATCCAGCTGGCGCCAGAGCTGACGGGCGGTGGTGGGACGGGAGATCAGCCCCTTGCCGGGACGGTCGAACCACACCTCGGCCCGCCCTTCATGCCACTGCAGCGGCAAATCGCGCTCGTCAAACAGCGCCGCAGGCAGATCGTAGACCGTGGCCACCGCCGGATCCGTCATGGTGAACAAGAAGTCGTTGACCACCTCTATTTCGGCGGGCAGCAGCTCGCGGCGCAGCAGATGGCGGATGGGATGACTCCAGCGGCTGTGCCAGAACTGCTCGAACCCCTGCGCCATCTGCTGACACAGGCCCCCCTGACAGACGAGATCGAGATCCACGAAGGGAGCTTGCGGATCCAGACCGAAGTAGCGATCGCCGATGTTGCGCCCGCCGATCAGCGCCAGCTTACCATCCACCAGCAGCAGCTTGTTGTGCATCCGGTGGTTGATGCGGCGAAAGCTGAGCAGCCCCTCCAGCAGCAGTGACAGCGGGCGCCAGCCCCGCAGCCAGAAGGGGTTGAACAGCCGCACCTCGATCCCCGGGTAGTGAGCCACCATTTCCAGAAAGCGGTTGTCACCGGCATAGAGATCATCCACCAGCAGCTGCACCTTGACGCCGCGCCGAGCGGCGTGGAGCAGCTCGCTCAGCAGCAGCTTGCCGCTGCTGTCCTCTTCCCAGCTGTAGTACTGCGCCTGGATCCGCTCGCGGGCATGACGGATCCAGTGGCAGCGCACCTTGAGCGCCAGCAGGGGATCGTCGATCAGGGCAAAGGATCCGGGGATCATGGTGTCATCCTGCTGTCATGGCCGGGTGTCATAACGCTGGCGAGCCTCTTCACATATTCAAAAGGAGTTGCTGATGGAACTGCATGATACCCCGATGTTGCGCTATCTGGGCCAGCTCAGCCAGCCAGATCTCATCCCGGCCACCGGCCCTGCTCACTGGTTTTTGCAACACAGGGACGGTGGCTGGCAATTGCCGACCGTGCAGGCGACCCTGCCGGTCAACCGGCTCAGGGCTGAGCCGCTTCGATAGCGGCAGCCTTGCCCTCGATCTGGGGCAGGCTGAAACGATAGGCCACGTAGTACTTGTAGATGGTGCCGACATAGTTGATCGGCCCCTGTCCGACTTCGTTGGCCACCAGCTGATCCACGTTGCCGAACCAGACGTTGGGATCGAGCCCCAGCTTCTCCGCCTTGCCTCGCAGCGCCTGCACCCGGTTTGGCCCGGCGTTGTAGGCGGCGAGGGCAAACAGGTGGCGGTTGAGCCGATCCAGCTTGGGATCATTGAAGTAGGTATCGAGGATCAACCGCATGTAGCGGCAGGCGGCCTCCACATTTCCCTCCAGCGTGGTGAGTCTGGCGCCGTTGATGCCGACTTCCCGCCCTGTGCTGGGCAGCAGTTGCATGAGGCCCACTGCCCCCTTGGGCGAGCGTGCCTTGGGATTGAGGCCGGACTCCTTGTAGCCAAGCGCCGCCAGCATCAACCAGTCGAGATCGTATTGATTGGCGTACTTCTCCAGCACCTTGCGAATGGTCGCGAGGCGCCCCATAGGATCCGGCGCCAGGATATTGCTCATCTGATCGCTGCGAACCAGCAGCCGGCGCAGGGTCATGTCGCTGTAAAGGCTGTTGCGGCTGACACTCGCCAGATAGCCATTGACCGCCTTGAGCAGCTCGGGGCTGTTCTTGCGTAGCGCCCAGGCGCTGGTGCCGTTGCTGCGCAGGGGGATCAGCTTGTGGGCCTTGAGGCCGGAGATCATGCCACCCAGCCAGATCCGCCCCTTGTAGCTGTCAGTCACCGTCAGGGGAATAATGCCGGCGGCCACCATCTCCAGCAGATCGCCATCCTGCAGGTATTCGGGCACCGTCTCGATATAGACGGGGGGCAGCCCCAGCTCGCGAAACAGCCAGTTGAGCTGACGCAGACTCTCGTAGTAGCTGGAGCTGGCGCGCACCCAGACCCGCCTGCCGGAGAGCTGGGTAATACGACTGAAGGCGGGCAGGCTCTGCTGGCTTACCACCCACTCCTCAATGAATGAAATGAGCGGCCGGGAGAAGGCTACCTGTTCACGCCGGGTCGGGGTCACCGTCATGGTTGCCGCCACCAGATCGCCACGCCCTTCGGTCAGATAGTCCAGCAGCTTGTCTTGGCGCACCGGGATGTAGACCACCTTGAGTTTGACCTTCTCTTTGGCGAGATAGGTCTTGTTCAGCCAGCGTTCGAACCCTTGCAGCTGATTGACCAGAATGCCGTACTGGGCGCCGCGATCGAGAAAATAGAAGCCGCGCTCATAGACCACCAGCGCCCTGAGTTCGCGCTTTTGCAGAATACTTTCGAGGTCACCGGGTTGGGGCAGACGCTGTGGCTTGAGTTCAGCCGCCAGCAGGGGAAAACAGCAGAGGGCCAGCAGCGCCCAGATCCAGCGTCGCATCACGATGGCTGCCCCTGTGCTGAGGTCACGCCTGCTGCCTGTTGGCAGCACGGATCACGATAGAGGGTGGGATTGGGGGCAGAGATCCATCGCTGCGTCATGATGTTTACGCCTTCTGTTGGCCGACTCGCGCCGGGCAAAACGTCTGTGGGATAGAGTAACTATAGAACGCCGACCCACAGCAGAAGGGTCAACACGGCAGGCAAACCTGCCGCGTTATCAGACAACTCAGATAGAGCGGGCCCGCATTTCGAAAATCAGTTTTTCAGCGGTGCAGGTGAATTGCAGGCGGGCTTTCAGGATCACGCCGTTGGCGCCCTGGGTCAGTTCGCTGCTCACTTGAGCTTCGGCAGTGACCTGTTTGGCCAGTGCTTCATAGGCAGCCAGCTTGGCGCGGGCATCCGCCTCGGCCGCGGCTTGAATCACCAGATCCATCACATCGTCGCCTTCGCCGATGATGGTGCCGATCTCGGCAAAACAGCCGCAGCTGTCACAGGTTTCGTTCAGTTCAACTTTCTCGTCTACAGACATTTTCTACTCCTACTGCTTATTTCGGATGATTTGCGTCGTCACGCATCGCCTTGCGAAAATCTTTGATGGCAGTACCCAGATCCTCACCTGCACTGGCAAGACGCTTGCTGCCGAAGACCAGCACAACGACCAGCAAGAGGATCAGCATATGCCAGATATGAATTCCACCGAGTCCCATAGGGATACTCCCTCACAAAGAGATATCTGTTACTTGTATCAAAATAGAGCGCAGGGATTGTTGGGCAAAATCAAGGCAGGTGCAAGTGAGCAAATAAATCATAGCCAAAAAATAGGGCGACCCAAAGGTCGCCATATTGATTGTGCTACATGTCCCCTCAACCGCTACATCCTGTACCAGTGGTTCATGCGAACCTGAGACCATTCGAGGATAAGATCGCCAAGATATGAAAACAAATGGTATAAATTCATCTTAGAATTGAAGAGGATTCATATCATGCTGCTGGAACAACTGGGTCGCATCGACCTCAATTTGCTGATTATCCTGCAGGTACTGCTGGAGGAGCGCAACGGCAGCAAGGCGGCACGCCGCCTTCATCTGAGCCAGTCCGCGGTCAGTAAAGCCCTCGGCCGTCTGCGCGATACCTTCAATGATCCCCTCTTCATCCGCTCTGCCTACGGACTGGAACCCACCGGCCGTGCCCTTGCACTGCAGCAGCAGTTGCAACCCATCCTGCTGTCGCTGGATAACCTGATCCAGCCGCCCGAGTTCGACCCCGCCAGCTCCGAGCGAGAGTTCGTCATCGCCAGCATGGACAGCGCCTTCACCCTGTTTGCCCCGCTCTACCTGAGCGAGCTGAAGCGGCAGGCACCAAGGATCCGCTTGCGTTACGAGGAGTGGACCGAAAACAGTCTGACCGAGATGAGTCAGGGTCAGGTGGACATCGCCTTCGCGGTGCGGGAGAACTGCATCAGCTCCGATTATCGGCTCGATACCCTGCCCGACAGCATCTGTCAGCGAGTGCTGGCGGTCGATGATCTCACCTGTCTGGTGCAGCAGCACCACCCTGCGCTGCGAGAGCCCAACTGGAATCTGGAGCACTACCTCAGCTATCCCCATGTGCAGACTTACTGCGAGGGGCGGGACCGCTGGATGCTGGATCACAAGCTGGCGGAGCAGGATCTCTACCGGCGTATCGAGGCAACCGTGCCCTCCTTCGAGGCGGCGCTGCGGATGGGGATGCACTCCGACATGATAGTGACCCTCTCCAGGCTCTATGCCCGCCACGCTACCCAGGTCTATCCGCTGTTGCAGCTGCCGCTGCCCATCGGGTTGGACAGCATCTCCCATCTGCTCATCTGGCATCAGCGTCACAGCGAGGATCCGGGCCACCGCTGGCTGCGGGAGCTGCTGCTCTCCCTCATCATGAGCAAACTGGAACCTGCAGCGACCACTCACGGGTGACGGCACGCCTTCTCGGCAACAAAAAAGAACGGGGCTCTGCGTAGCCCCGTTTCATTCACTTCAAGATGTAAACCGCTCAGCCCTGACCGGTCACTGCCAGATAGTGATGTACCCCGTCCAGCAGCATCTGGACCGAGATCATCACCAGCAGCATACCCATCAGCCGCTCCACCGCAGTGAGTCCCCGCTCACCCAGCAGCTTGTTGAATACCTCGTAGAACATCAAGATCACCGCGCTGGCAGCCCAGGCCAGAAAGAGTGCCAGCGACCAGTCCACCATCCGGGTCGGCTCCTGATTGGCCAGCAGCATCAAGGAGGCGAGGATCGAGGGGCCGGCAATCATCGGGATCGCCATCGGCACCAGGAAGGGCTCCTCGCCCGCCGCCAGCCCGGTCACGCCCCCTTCACTCGGGAAGATCATCTTGATGGCAATCAGGAACAGGATAATGCCCCCCGCAATGCTGACCGCCTCCTGCCGCAGGTTGAGGAAGCCGAGGATCTGCTGACCGACGAACAGGAACAGCATCATGATGGCCAGCGAGAAGAGCAGCTCGCGCACCATCACCTTGCGACGTCGCTTGGGATCGATATGACGCAGGATAGAGAGGAAGACCGGCAGGTTGCCCAGCGGGTCCATGATCAGAAACAGCATGACTGCGGCAGAGAAAGTATCCATACAACGCCCGGGCTACGCCCTGAATAGGGAAAAGAGAGGGGGCGAAATATAGCAAAGGGCGAAGAATTGAGCGAGCGCCATGATGCGCTCGCAGCGGGATTAACCGTGGTTGCAGATCTTGTCGGCGCGGGTCTGGAAACCCTCGGCCGAGTCGATGAATTTGCCGCGGGCGGCCAGAAAGTCGATCAGCGCTTCTGCATCCATCTCGCTGGCGCTGCAGGTATGAAAACGGGCCTCGGCACCGAACCGCTCGGCCATCGCCTGTTTCAGGCTGGCACGGGTAAATTGCCCCCCTTGTGCCAACATCATCTCCATCACTTCGTGACCATGAACCGATTGCGACATCTCTCACCTCAATAATGAACATATTTAATGCCAATTAAATATCTCCCCGCCCGGAGGGATCTTGATATAGGCCAATAAATTGCGCATTTCCTGGTCAGGGGAGTGGTCACCGCCACCGCTTTGTCGATAATGTGGCAACCCGCGTCAGGGATCGCTACACTGGCGCCCCTTTTTGGCCATTGCAGACAATGTATAAGGATATTGGCGTCATGCTGTTCCATGGAGAGGCTCTCAAGCCCTGGCAGATCTGGACCCGCCGACCACTCTGGCTCAAGACCCTGATCGGCATGCTGACAGGGGTGGGTCTGGGCGTCGGCTTTGAAGAGCAAGCCCTGTTGCTCAAGCCCCTTGGCGTCCTGTTCGTCAACACCATCCAGATGCTGATGGTGCCCCTCATTTTCTGCTCGGTCATCGCCGGTCTCACCTCGCTGCTCAAGGGCAAGGCCCTCGATCGCATCGGCAGCAAGGCGATCTGTCTCTACTTCTGCTCCACCGCCATCGCCATCTGCATCGGCCTGATGATGGGCTGGCTGCTGGAGCCCGGCATGGGTGCCGACATGGGCCCCTATGAGCGGGTCGGTATGTCGGAACCACCCACCCTGGCCAGCGTGCTGAGCCATCTGGTGCCGAGTAACCCGGTACATGCGATGGTGGATGGCAAGATCCTGCAAGTGATCGTCTTTGCGGTGGCGCTGGCGGTCGCCCTCAATGCCAGCGGTCGCCGTGGCCGCCCCGCCATCCTCTTCTTCACCTCGCTGGCCGAGGGGATGTTCAAACTGACCCAGATGGTGATGGCGCTCGCCCCTTACGGTGTCTGCGCCCTGATGGCCTGGATGACCGGCAAGTACGGTCTCGACCTGCTGCTGCCGCTGCTCAAGGTGATCGGCGCCGTCTACCTCGGCTGCCTGCTGCACGTGCTCGGGGTCTACAGCACCCTGCTGCTCCTGCTGGCACGGCTCAATCCGCTGCACTACTTCAAGAGCATCGTTGACGCTCAGGCGGTGGCCTTCACCAGCAGCTCCAGTAACTCCACCCTGCCCATCAGTCTGGCCTGCGCCGAGAAGCGGCTGGGAGTCTCTCCCGCCATCACCGCCAAGGTGCTGCCCATCGGCGCCACCATCAACATGGATGGCACCGCCCTCTATCAGGGAGTGACTGCGCTGTTCGTGGCTCAAGCATTCGGTGTGGATCTGCACATGGTCGATTATCTGACCATCATCAGCATCGCCACCCTGGCCAGTATCGGTACGGCAGGTACCCCGGGTACCGGGTTGATGCTGCTGACCCTGACCCTGACGGCGGTGGGCTTGCCGCTGGAAGGGGTGGCACTGATTGCGGGCATTGACCGGATCCTCGACATGGCGCGCACCACGGTCAACGTATCGGGGGATATTCTGGTGTCGGTGCTGATCGCCCGCAGCGAAAACGAGCTGGATCTGGCGACCTATCACGATGCCAGCGCAGGGGAAGATATCGAGTTCCCGCCGCGCTAGCGGAAGAAAGCTCAGCTGTCGTGGGGATCGTGGTGACAGCGCCAGCAGACGTCGAAGTTGGCGCCGTTCTCCTCCCCGCACTGGCCGCACAGCCAGCCATTACCCTGACGCTGCTGGTAACGCTCGATGACCCGTCCTGCCTTGCTGCGATCCTCGGCCCGCACCATCAGGGTCACCTGCAACATGTCGACCGGCAGCTCGCCAAGGGCGCCTGACAGCCCCTCGCCATTGAGGCGCACCAGCACCCCTTCCGCCTCCAGCGCCCCTTTCAACGCGTGTGCCTCCAGGGTGTGTGAGGCGCGATAGAGATTGATCCAGTTATCCATAGCTCCCCCTTACAACAACTTGTCGATGCCAAACTCGGCGCCGTTCTCAATCATGAAATCGATGAATGCCCGCAACTTGCGCGGCATCAGTTGCCGCTCCGGAAACAGCAAATAAATCGGCACCCTGGGTTGCTGCCACTCTGGCAGCAGGATCACCAGCTCGCCGCTGGCCAGCTCATCCTGACAGAGCATAGCGGGTAACGAGGCCAACCCCAGCCCCGCCTTTGCCGCCTCCCGGGCACAGGTAATATTATTGACCCGAAAACGGGATGGGGGGTCAACCAGCACCTCTCTGCCATCCAGCTCGAAGCACCAATGAGAGGCGAGAAACCCGCTGCTCACCGTCACCCGCTCGTGGTTGGCCAGATCCTCCGGCCGCTCGATGACCGGACTACGGTCCAGATAGTCCGGGCTGGCACAAAGCAGCCGCCCGGTGCTCCAGAGTCGGCGCGCCGCCAGATTGGAGTCGCTCATGTCGCCAATCCGCACCACCGCATCCAGCCCTTCGCTGATGGGATCTACCACCCGGTTGGTCAGCTCCAGCTCCACCTGCAGGGCGGGATAGGCCTGCAAAAACTTGGCGACCAAGCGCCCGACCACCAGTTGCCCCGTCTCGATGGGCACCGCCAGTTTGAGGGTGCCGGTCACCTCCTGCTGGCTGGCGCTCAGCATCAGCTCGGCTTCGGTCAGGGCATCGACCGCCTTGCTGCAGTGCAGGTAGTACTTCTCCCCCTCCTCGGTCAAAGTGAGCTGACGAGTAGAACGATAGAGCAGACGCACTCCGAGCCGCTGTTCAAGCTCGGCGATGCGGCGGCTGACCATCGCCTTGGTCATCCCCAGCTCGCGGGCAGCCCCCGTAAACGAGCCCTTGTCGACGATACGCACCAGAATTAACGCGGCATTGAGATCCATTGTTGCACCAGTGAAACTGTTTATCTCGTGAACCAATACTAATCGAAACAGTTGACCAGTGTTAGCCTGCGCCCCTTAAGTTCAGGAATCACAAAAATGAGTCAACACAAAAAAATTCCCCTGCTGGCAGCCATGATATTGGCGCTGCTCGGTCTGCTGTTCGCCGGTTACTGGTATCTTCACGGCCGCTATTTTGAAAGCACCGACAACGCCTATCTGCAAAGTGAAGTGACCGGGATCAGCTCCAAGCTGCCCGGCTATATCCGCGAAGTGCTGGTCACCGACAACCAGCCGGTCAAAGCGGGCCAACTGATCGCTCGTCTCGATGATCGCGAATACAAAACCAGGGTCGCGGAGGCCGAAGCCGACCTGCGCCTCAATCAGGCGACGGCCGAAAATCTGGCTGCCACCCGCACCCAACAACTGAGCCTGATCCAGCAGGCCGAGGCCAAGGTCGCCTCCGCCAATGCCGAACAGCTGCGCGCCAGCCAGCAGGTCAACCGGATCAGTCAGCTCAACCAGCGCCACTACAGCTCGCAAGACAGTCTGGACGAGGTGCGTGCCGGCCTGCAGGTCAATCAGGCGCAAGCCCGAGAGGCCCAAGCCGCCCTGCAAGCGGCCCGTGAGCGACTGCTGGTACTGGATGCCGAGCGCAAACAGAATCTGGCCAAGCTGGCGTTGAGCGAAGCGCAACTGGAGCAGGCCAAGCTGGAGCTCGGCTACACCGAACTGCGGGCACCGGCCGATGGCATCATCGGCAAGCGCAGCCTGCGGGAAGGGCTCTACGTCCAGTCCGGCATGCAGGTCGCCAGCCTGGTGCCGCTGCAGCAAGTGTGGGTCGAGGCCAACTTCAAGGAGACCCAGCTCGCCCATATGCAGCCGGGCCAGAAGGTCGAAGTGGTGCTCGATGCCTACCCGGATCAACCGGTCGAGGGGATCATCGACAGCCTGGCTCCGGCGACCGGCGCCAAGTTCGCTCTGCTGCCGCCGGAGAATGCCACCGGCAACTTCACCAAAATCGTGCAGCGGGTACCGGTCAAGATCCGCATCCCCGAGCCGGGCCCGCTGGCAGGCAAGCTGCTGCCGGGTCTCTCCACCGAAGTGATCGTGGATACCCGCACTCCTGAGCCCGTGGTGGCTGCCAACTGATGGAACCCATTCCACGTCGCAACTGGATCGCGGTCATGGGGGGCCTTATCGGCGCCTTCATGGCCATCCTCGATATCCAGATCACCAATGCCTCTCTGAAGGATATTCAGGGGGCCCTGTCGGCCACCCTGAGCGAAAGCTCCTGGATCTCCACCTCCTATCTGGTGGCGGAGATGATCGCCATCCCCCTGAGCGGCTGGTTGAGCCGGGGGTTGAGCGTGCGCCGCTACCTGCTCTGGACCACCGGCGCCTTTATCGCCGCCTCCGTGCTCTGTTCGTTCAGCTGGAACCTCACCAGCATGATCGTCTTCCGGGCGCTGCAAGGCTTCACCGGCGGGGCGCTGATCCCGATGGCCTTCTCCCTCATCGTCACCCTGTTGCCGCTACAAAAGCGGGCCACCGGCATGGCGCTGTTCGGTCTCTGTGCCACCTTCGCTCCTGCCATCGGTCCGACCCTCGGCGGCTGGCTCACCGAGCAGATGTCGTGGCACTACATCTTCTATCTCAACGTGCCGCCAGGATTGCTGGTGATGGCCATGCTGGCCCACGGGCTTGATAAAAAACCGGTGGACTGGGCCGTGATCAAGCGGGTGGATCTCATCGGGATTGTCACCATGGCGCTTGGCCTCGGCTTGCTGGAGGTGGTACTGGAAGAGGGCAACCGGGAGGACTGGTTCGGCTCAAGCTTCATCGTGCGACTGGCGGTCATCTCGGCGGTAGCGCTGGTGTTCTTCGTCATCAGCCAGCTGATCCGCCGTCACCCGCTGGTCAATCTGCGACTGCTGCACAACCCGCGCTTCGCGCTGGCCTGCTTCGCCTATCTGATCCTCGGCATGGCGCTGATGGGATCTATCTATGTGTTGCCGCTCTACATGACCCAGATCCACAACTACAACGCGCTGGAAATCGGCGAGGTACTGATGTGGATGGGGCTACCGCAACTGCTGGTGCTGCCGCTGGTGCCCAAACTGACCCACAAGATAGACCCGCGCTATCTGGTGAGCTTCGGCTTCCTGATCTTCGCCGTCAGCTGCTTTATGAACGTCAACATGAGTGCCGACTACGCCGGGCCGCAGCTGATCCAGTCGCTTATCGTGCGGGCGCTGGGGCAGCCCTTCATCATGGTGCCGCTCTCCCTGGTCGCCACCGCCAGCCTGAGCCACGACGAGATCCCCTCCTCCTCGACCCTGCTCAACGTGCTGCGCAACCTGGGTGGTGCGTTCGGTATCGCCATCATCGCGACCCTGCTCGACAACGATACCCGCACCCACGTGCTGCAAATTGGCAGCACTCTGGCCGCCAGCAGTATCGAGGGGCAGAGCTATCTGCTGCAACTGGCCCAGAGCATGATGGCGCAGGGTTCAGGCCCCGAGATTGCTCAGCAGCAAGCCCACGCCATGCTGGCCAACACCATCAACCGGGAAGCAGCCATCATGGCCTACAACCAGGTGTTCTACATCATGGGGATCTTCCTGCTGGTCGCCAGCGGCCTGATGCTGTTGCTCAAATCCCCCGCCCCACGGGCTGCGGATGCCGAACCGCTAGAGGCGTGAAACAACGCCGGGCATAAAACGAAAAACGGGCTAATGCCCGTTTTTCGTTATTTGTTACCTGCACTCAACCAGAAGACGTTATCCCGCCAGCGACCCCGCAATCAGGAATTGCGCCGCGAAGTAGCTGCTCATCACCCAGGCGCGGGCATGGGGAAAGGGGTGGCGGAAGCGATCGAGCGCCAGCATGCTGTCGGAGAAGAGGAACATCAGCGCCCCAACCAGAGCGGCGGCAGAACCGGCAGTGAGAGAGGCGTGCCAGGCACCGGCGGCCACCCAGGCCATGCCGATGATCACCAGCATGTAGCAGAAGACCGGGATCCGCATCTCCCCAAGCTTGCCCCACAACAGGCCGAATACCATGCCGGCGATCAGCAACAGCAGCAAACCATCCACCAGATTGAGCAGCAATGGCCCTTGGGCAAAACCGACGATATAGCAGAGATGCGCGACAAGAAATGCCGCCAACCCCTGAATGAAGCGATCGCTTGGCAACATCAGCAGCACATCGCCCGCCAGCGAGAGGCAGAGGCCAAGCAGGATCCAGGCGTGGGAACCGTCGTGGTCATAACTCTGGTAGCCGAACGCCAACGCGATGATAAGCAACATGGTCAGTGGCTTGCTGATATAGAACTGGCGGCTGTCTGAACCGTAGGCAGCACGGATGTGCCACCAACCTGAAGCGATGATCAAGAAACTCAATAACATGCCCTGCTCCTCACCTGTTGCTCGCAGTCATACGGCAACCGTTTTTATCATGGTGCAGGGTAACAAATTCCCTCCCCCAGTGGCAGGGGTGCTTATCAAATGGACAGACTAAGCCTAAAGTCTAATTGCCGCACCGAGTGGTTCAGGGCATAAGTGACGGGTCTGGAGGATCACCATGGAAGAAGCTATGAAGAACTATCTGCCCGCCATCGATATCATGATGTGCCATCTGGGGATCAGCTTTGAGCAGGCCTGCGAACAACTGGGTCTCAGCCAGCAGGAGCAACAGGCATTGGATCAGCTGCAGCAACAGCAGAGCCAAGCCAACTAAGCCCTACCGTTATTGGATATCATGATGTGCCATCTGGGGATCAGCTTTGAGCAGGCCTGTGAACAACTGGGTCTTAGCCAGCAGGAGCAACAGGCACTGGATCAATTGCAGCAACAGCAGAGCCAAGCCAACTAGCTTGAGTTGAATCATAAAAGAGAAGACCGCCAGCAGGCGGTCTTCTCTTTTAGTCTCTGTGATAACCGGGCGGCATCATGCAATACCTGCCAGCAAACGACTCCAGTTGCGTTTACCAGCGATGAAGCCGTCCCGCAGGGCCCGGTACTCCAGTTGCAGCTTGAGGCGGTCATAGCGCGCCAGCGCCTTGCGCTTGCGCAGCTCCAGCAGCCGCTTGCGACTGGCGTAATAGTGTTGCAACTGCTGGCTCAACTTGTCGTACTCCTCCTGCAGCAGCGCTTGCCACAGTTCGCGATCTTCCTGCTTGCGCAACTTGGCTTGTGCCCGTTTCAGCTGCATCTGCAGCCGGGCTTGTTCGATACGCTCCTCCGGCGAGGATCTGAGATCCCCCGCCAGACCACACCAGGAGGCGAGCCGGATCAACCACTTGGTCGGATCGAACTGCCACCAGTGAATGCCGTTGCGGTAGTCATTCTCGAACAGGTGGTGAAAGTTGTGGTACCCCTCGCCAAAGGTGAAAAAAGCCAGGATGCCGTTATCGCGAGCGGTATTGCGATCGGTATAGGGCTGACTGCCCCAGATGTGGGCCAGCGAGTTGATGAAGAAGGTGGTGTGGTGAGTCATCACCATCCGCAGCACGCCCGCCAACAGCAACATGCCGAGCATATCCCCGTGCCACAGGCCAAGCAGCAGCGGCAGCCCCAGATTGGCCGCCAGTGCCAGCGTCAGATAGTGACGGTGCTGAAACGCGACCACCGGGTTGTTCTGCAGATCCCGCACATTGCTGTAATCGCCATAGCGATCTCCTTGATGCTCCCGCAACATCCAGCCGATGTGGGAATACCAGAAGCCACGC
The DNA here is from genome assembly GCF_027705905.1 of Aeromonas sp. Y293-4. NCBI lineage: Bacteria > Pseudomonadati > Pseudomonadota > Gammaproteobacteria > Aeromonadales > Aeromonadaceae > Aeromonas > Aeromonas sp. Y293-4. The sequence continues at coordinate 141,796 of NZ_JAPDCI010000012.1, forward strand.
CCCGCGCTGTAGGGGTCTTTATCGTTGTCATCCACATGACGATGGTGACGGCGGTGATCGGCCGACCAGTGCAGGGCCGAATTCTGCAGCGCCAACGCACCGCCGATAGCAAACAACCACTGCAAAGCGGGGTGCGCCTTGTAGGCCTTGTGCGACCAGAGCCGGTGATAGCCTGCGGTGATGGAGAGACCACTCAGGCAGAACAACAACAGGAAACTGGCCCACTGCCAGAGATCGTAACCGTGGCTCATGCCGTACCAGGGTACGACAATCAACGCCACTATCCCGGAGAGAGAAAACAGCAGGGTATTGGTCAAAATAATGGGGGGTCTGGCCATCTCATTGCATCCTTTCAGCGAACAGCTGTTAGCCATTTTCTATGGTGATTTCCTCACGGTCAATGGTAAAAAAGTAGGATACAAACCTGACCCTGAGGCGCCTTCGGGTTATCATTTGGCCTCAATAAGCTGAAGGTGACTGATTTCGTGGGTATTCGCGCTCAACAAAAAGAAAAAACCCGGCGTACATTGATCGATGCTGCATTCAGCCAACTGTGCGCCAATCGGAGTTTCTCCAATCTCAGCCTGCGGGAAGTCGCTCGTGAAGCGGGTATCGCTCCTACCTCTTTCTATCGCCACTTTCGCGATATGGAGGAACTGGGCCTGACCCTGGTTGACGAAGGAGGTCTCACCCTGCGCCAACTGATGCGCCAAGCACGCCAGCGCATTGCCGGTGGTGGCAGTGTCATCAGCACCTCGGTGCAGACCTTTATGGAGTTCGTCGAGAACAACCCCAACATCTTCCGGCTGCTGCTGCGGGAACGCTCCGGCACCTCGGCCGCCTTTCGTCAGGCGGTGGCTCGCGAAATCCAGCACTTCATTGCCGAGCTGACCGATTATCTGGAAGCCACTACAGAAGCACCACGGGAAGATGCCTACATCCAGGCAGAAGCCATGGTCACCATCGTCTTCAGTGCCGGTGCCGATGCGCTCGACATGACCAGCGAAGAGTGCCGGGCACTCTCCGACCGAACAATTCGCCAACTGCGGATGATCGCCATGGGCGCCGAGGTACAAAACCAGAAGCGCCGTGAACCTCACCCATGACCACAGGATGGAGAACGATATGACTGAACAGCTTATGATCCCGAAAAAACCGCTCGCCATGGCCATGCTGATTGGTATCTGTGGCGATGCCTCTCTGGCCGTGCTGACCAACTCGGTTGTGCCTTTCTCCTTCTTCCCACTGATTGCCCTCTGGCTGGCGGCCTATCAGCTGTTCCAGCACTATCGCCATGAACCCATGGTGGGCAACACCCCCATCTGCACCCTGCTCTGCTTCTTTATCGGTGTCTTCGGCCACTCCGCACTGCTCAAGGTGCAATACCCGGAGCTTGGCAGCAACTTCTTCTCCCTGATCATGATGCTGCTGCTACTGGCAGCCCTCTCCATCAAGCTCGGCCTGAGCATTGGCAACAAAGAGAAGCCCTGATAAATAGACCGAGTGATGCTAATCAGCTGATAGATAAAACAAAGAGGCCTTCCCGTCGGGAAGGCCTCTTTGCTTGAACGATACCTGATTAATACGGCAATCTCGGTATTCCCAACCTAGCCAAGCTGCTGGGCTTCAAGATCGATGTGCAGATGGAAGAGGGGGTGGTCAATATGGAACTGCCCTGTAGTCAGCAAGCTCAGCAAGCGGCAGAAGGCTGATTTGGCCACCTGCAGGGTCGTTCAAATTACTGTGAATGAAACTGATAGGGCTCGGATATAGCCAGAAAATGGTGGAAATAATCGGCTATCTGGCACTCTTACTTGGCAGAGAAAAGCCAGATATTGGTGGTTTAACGCGCTAAAAATACAAAAGCCCTGTTATGAAACCGGGCTTTGTGTTGGTTCTTGCGTACAAATCTCTGGGACTTATGGGCAAGATCGCCCATAGCAAAAAGGCCTTCCCATTCAGGAAGGCCTTCAAATTAGTGGCGGAGCGGACGGGACTCGAACCCGCGACCCCCGGCGTGACAGGCCGGTATTCTAAC